>CAYZPV010000011.1:145726-149633 GCA_964480585.1 uncultured Opitutus sp.
TCATCGTGGGGTTTCTTTCTTTTGTCCCTCGCTTCTATTTTCGGTGGGCCACTTCTGTTTACGAAAACGCATCATGTGTTGCGTTTTTCCATCGGAGGTTTTTCGGCCCACGGGTCGGCACCCAAACGCTGGGCCTATTTCGATCCGTCTGCTCGGCGTATCGTCGCGGTGAACTCAGATTCACCATGAAAACAAATAACGATACTGCATTCTTCGCCGAAGCGTTCGATCCGCGCCTCGAAGCGCGTGCCCTTGCATTGGAAGCTACCCATCGCCTCGTCCTCTGGATGGCAGATGCGCCTACCCTGGATGACCGCGGCCTGCGCACTTCGGTGGCCCTCTACTGCGTCTGTCCCGATCTGGTGGGCGGTGCGACGCTCGAACATATCGGCGAGCTGTCCGGGCGCACCCGGCAGGCCGTCCATCAGCTCGCGGCGGACTTTCGGGCCAGCATCGGGCTCCTCTCATGAATGCACCGGGTTCTCCCGTCGCGCAGGAAATCAACCGGCTGCACGCGGAGATCGTGCAGCTGGCAGACGCCTCGCAGCGTTCCCTCCACGCCGCCCTTGCGGCGGCGTGGCAGGCCGGGAAACTGCTTGTCGCCGAAAAGCAGCGCGTGCGCCGGACGATGGGCGGCGGCGCCTGGCTTCTTTGGCTCGAGCACAACTTCGAGGGTGCGGCGCGCACCGCGCAAAACTACATGCGGCTCGCGCAATCTGTCGCCGACACGTCGGCGCTGGAGGGAATGAGTCTGCGGCAGGCTTATATACATCTCGGCATCTCCACCGCACCGCGTTCCGGGAAACCCTCGGTGCGCGTCGATCCATTGCCGGCGCACGTTCGGTTTGCGTCGAAACTGATCCGGGCGCTCAACACCGCCGGAAAGCCCGGCACGGTCGCATCAGACCCTGCCGCATATCGGCGCGACCTGCGCCCCCTCTACGAACAGCTTCGGCGGCTCTTCGAGCCCCTGGCGAACAAACGACCGCTGGCCGGTTCAAACTCGCGATGAGCGCCGCGCGCGATCCCTTGCTTTCCCGGCTCACCGCCACGGACGACGCGGCGTGCCTCGCCGTCCTCGCCCAGCTATGTCGTCGCTCGCCCAGGTTCGCCCACTGGCTCGCCGAAGACTTCGGGCGCGATGCCACCGTGCGCAAGCGCTTCGCCCGACTCGTATCCGATGAGAAGGAATCGCCACCCCGGCGGCTGGCTGAATTTACCGACGATGCGACTGCCTGGCGGACGGTGCAGCGCACCCTGCGTGCTCAGCTTCCCGCGAAACCCTACGGTGGGTTGGCCTACAGCGAGGTGGAAACCTTGATTCGCCAATATCAAGCCGGTGGCATCGATCTCGGCATTTTCCTCCTCGCGCAGAGTTGGGATGCGGCAGGACAAACCTCGCCCACCTCCCTCTGGGCCGGCCTTCACCTGCTCGAAACGTCGATGCCCGGTCGCCAGTGGCGGATGATCAAGCAGCTCGCAAAGGCGTTTACGTTCCTCCGCCGTTACGAGAACAAGGCCAAACGCCGCAACGTCGTCGGGTATGCCGACTGGTGGAAAGTCCAACTCCTCTGCCACCTGTTGCGGCATCCGCGTGAAGCCTACCGCACCCGCGACTTGGTCGCCTATTTGGCGGGACGCGGAATCGACGTGAGCACGAAGGATATTCGACGCTTCTGCACGCGTCACCGCATCCGTCGCGACATGCGCGCGGGCCGACCGCGCACCCGAACGTGAGTCCACGCACGGAGACGCCGCTGGACCGGGGAGCAACGCGGGCGAGGACGACGCCATTCCCGCCATGCAGCGGTGCGGAAACACATCGTTGAGAGAAACCAGCAAATTCCGCCCGAACCGATAAAAGCGGCTCGGAACAAGGTTCGGGGGCAAGGTGGAGCGGCCAAGTGGTCCCGACCTTGCCGCCGAACCTTATAATAGCCGCGCGGGCGGGCGGATGATGATGCCCAGAGGAGAGCCTTCTATGTTGTTGCGTCATACATGAAGCCGCCTACGTCACAGAGCATGGTCTCTGAGAAATTGAAGGCGCTCGAAGCCGCACGTGCCAAGGTGGCCACGCTCGAACAATCCATCGCTGCAGAACGCGATCAGGCGCTGGCCGCGCTGCCTGCACAGTTTGGGTTTCCCGATGCGGACACTTTCATCGCGGCGGTAAAGGCTGCGACGGGCGCACGCCGGGGTCGGCGAAAACTCGGACGTCGATCGACGACCAAGACCGCTCCGACCAAGCAACGCAAACGGGCGAAGATCACCGATGCCACACGAGCGGAAGTGAAAAAGCTCGTGGAAGCAGGCAAGTCAGGCACGGACGTCGCCAAGGCGGTTGGAATTTCTCTCCCATCCGTGCAGAACATCAAGTCGGCACTCGGCCTAGTGAAGAAGCGCAAGTAACGCGTCACTTGATCGAGTGGCCGATCGATCAGCCGCCATCGAGCCCATATTGGTAGGGTTCAATCCAATCGTGGCGTCGTAAGCTGTGGTCGGGGCCATACGCGATGTCCTTCCAGTGACCTGCTCGCCAGCCCGGCGGCAGTTTTCGACCCGGCGAGATTTTTTCGCTGGCGAAATCTCCGCGTTGGTAGGCGAATTTCTTGCCCAGGAATCTGGGATGGTAGAGCCCTTCAAGGCGGCGCTTACCTTTTATCCGCGCGGGTCGGGCTATTCCTCCTCCTTCGACGTAATCCGGTTTTGCCGTAAGCAAAAGGACGGCGTTCAGGAATAGAGGGAAACAGTTTTCCACAATGGCGCGCTTGCGGTCGGCGTGCTCACGTTGCCGATAAAAGACGTTGTTGTCGGTCGACTCCGCGATGAGCTGCGAACTCACCACGTCCCCGAGGGTCGCATCGAACCGCGTGTGAATAACCGTGAACCGAAATTTCGCCGGCGGCGCAGGGGTCTGCCAGACCACGATGACGAGGTCGCGGTGGGTCGGCGGACACACCCTCGCGAGTGCCGAAACAGCTTTTCTCGCCGCCGAGGCTTGCTGGACGACGCGACGGTCGACGCTGGCGAGCGGATCGCGATCCAATGTGGAGAGTTCCTCTGCGATTATCGGCGGCAGTCGCACCAGGCTGGAGGGTTCCGCCAGGTAGGCTTGGAGCGCGGCAACCTCCGATCCGTCTTCGAGCAGAAGCGATCCCTTTTCCAAGATGAGACGAATCGCCGGGAATGGCATTCTGCAGCGTTCAGCGGGCCACTCGGCCGGGACAGTTGTCCGAAGCAGCGCTTGGACGAGTGCACCTCCGACATGCCATGTCGGGTGTTCATGGTGTGCCAGCGCGACCGTAGTATAATGAATGCCGAGCGCCTCACGACAGGACGTCACTTGCCCTGTGGTGAGATTGCAGAGGAAGGTGAACTCTTCCTCCTCGGCGATCTCAGAGGCGGACCAGTAGCCATGCGGTGGAATAATCCGTTTGGGATGCAGCCAGCGGTGGGTCTGCGGCCAATAGAGTTCCTGGCCTATTCGCACAAACTCCCGGTAAGCCGCCGTCTTCTCGGCGGCCTCGCGGGCCTCAAACTCTGAGTCGGTGGACATGGTAAACTAGGAACTGACACGGGTGGTCGGAAATAGAGCAATGCGGACAATAATCGCGAATCGACGCATGAAGATAATCTCGCGGGCTCGTTGAGATGGAGGCTCAGAGTAAGCCCGATTCCCTGAACGAATGATATCCCTTCCCGGTCGGATCGGAACTGGCGACGCCAACAATCACATGGTCTAAAAGTTCAATGTCTACAGTCTTGGCGGCGTCGCGCAGAAGTCGCGTCACGTGCATATCAGGGGCGCTGGGGGCAGGGTCCCCGCTTATGCCGTATGCGGTATAACAGGAATTATGCCGCATGGCGTTTTATGCCGAATGTGGCCGACGTTCCCCTGTGAAATGCT
>CAYZPV010000012.1:0-143304 GCA_964480585.1 uncultured Opitutus sp.
CGAGCACCTTGGTGTGGAGGCCCTGCCCCATCTCGGTGCCGCCGTGATTTACCTGCACGGTGCTATCCTGATAGATGTGCACGAGGGCTCCGCCCTGATTGTAGTGCGTGAGCGTGAAGGATATGCCGAACTTAACCGGCGTAATCGCGAGGCCGCGCTTCACGCGCGGGTGGGTGCGATTCCACTCGGCAAGCTCGGCACGGCGGGCGGCGAAGCGAGACTGATCGAGCGCGAGATCCCAGATGCGTTGCAGGCGGTTGTCGCCGATGTCCGCGCCGTAGTGGGTGGTATTGGTCTCACCGGCGCCGCGGTAGAAATTACGGGCGCGAACGACCTCGGGAGGGAGACCGAGCGCGCGGGATACGCGGTCGAGTATCTCCTCGGCGACCAGCATGCCCTGGGGGCCACCAAAGCCGCGGAAGGCTGTGTGCGAAGTGACGTGGGTCTTGGCGGCCCGCCCCGTCACACGCAAGGCAGGTATAAAGTAAGCGTTGTCGACGTGAAACATCGCGCGCTCGAGCACGGGCTGCGAAAGATCGAGCGACCAGCCACCATCCGAGATGAGATCGGCCTTGAGCGCCAGCAAACGCCCCTCGCAGTCGAAGCCGACCTCGAACTGCGAATGAAAGGGGTGCCGCTTGCCCGTGAGCATCATGTCGAGATCGCGATCCCACTGGAGGCGCACGGGACGACCCGTCTTGAGAGCGGCGAGCGCCACGAGCGCGGCGGGAGTATTACCCTGCGTCTCCTTGCCCCCGAAGCCGCCACCCATGCGCGGGGCATGGACGATGACTTTGTTGCGCGGGAGGTGCAGGACCTCGGCGACGATGGCCTGAATCTCCGAGGGATGCTGAGTCGAGGAGCTGATGACGACGTCGCCCTCGTCGCCCCACTCGGCCCATGCGGCGTGCGTCTCGAGATAAAAGTGCTCCTGGCCACCGAAGGAGAACTCGCCCTTCAGCTTCAACGGCGCCGCCGCAAGCGCGGCATCGGGCGCGCCACGCTCAATGGCGCGCAGGGGATTGTGAAAGCTTTCCGCCGCGATGGCGGCGGGGATGCCAAGGATGGCGGGCAGCGGCTCATAGTCCACCTGCACGAGCGCGGCGGCGGCTCGGCAGATGGCGATCGATTCGCCGACGACGAGCGCGACGAGGTGGCCGTGGAAGAGCACTTCATCCTTAGCGAACAAGGTCTCGTCGTGACGGGAGACACCAACATTGTTCTCGCCGGGGATATCTTCGGCCAGGAGGACGGCGGACACACCGGGAACGGAGCGGGCCGCGGTGGCATCGCGGCGGAGAATCTTTGCATGCGCGTGCGGCGCGAGGACGGGCCAGACATCGAGCATCGGGCGGCGTTGCGCGGTATCATCGACGTACTGAGCGCGGCCCGTCACGTGGCCGACGGCACTCTCGTGACGAAGGCCGCGCGACGCTTCATCGACAGGCCATGGAGAACTGGCAGAAAACTCAACCGGAGCATCCACCGCGAGGCTCGTCTCACCGCTCACGAATTTCTCCCAGATCGAGACGATGACACCGCGACGATAATCGGCGCTGCCGCGCACATCGTCGATCGGCTTGAACTCGCCGCGCAGAATCTCCGCCACCTCGCTCCGGGCGGCGGCGAGCGTCTTACCCTCGAGCGCAGCCTCGGCGTGGCGGGCACGCAAAGGCTGCACGGCCACGCCGCCGTAGGCGATGCGGGCGCGGCGCACGATGCCGAAGGCATCGACATCCACACAGAAAGCACCGGCGACGATACTGATATCCAGCTCGCGGCGGTGGGACACCTTTTGGAAATCGGCCCTCCGCGTGAGACCGGCAGGGATGCAGCGCGGCAGGATGATCTCCTGCAGGACCTCGTCGGGGCGGAGCTGGGTCTGGCGGTAGCCAGTGAAAAACTCATGGAGCGGCACCGTGCGGGAGCCAGTCGACGCAGCGAGGACCACGCTGGCATCGAGCGAGAGGAGCACGGGCGCGCTGTCGCCGATGGGCGAGGCGGTGACGAGATTGCCGCCGAGCGTGGCGCGATTGCGAATCTGCCGGGCCGCGAAGCCCGCGAGCATCTTGGCGAGCACCGGATACTCGTCGCCGAGCGCCTCCTCGATTGCGGTAAGCGTGGCGGCAGCGCCGAGGCGCCACTCCGTATCGCTTTTCACGATACGGGTAAGCTCGGGAACACCCTCGGTGGAGATCAGGACCGGGAACTTCTTGAACTTCTTGTTGAGCTCGACCCCGATCTCCGTCGCGCCAGCGACGAGGCGGGAGTCGGGATGGGCCTGCTTGAGCAAAAATATCTCGGCGAGCGAGGCTGGTCGGAAAAAGCGCTCATTGCCGCCGGCGTAGGCCACGGCGGCGGGCGGGGCGACGGGCTGCCTGAGGCGCGCCTCGAAAATCTCCGCGGCGTCCGCAGCGGCGCCAGCGGGCTTCTGCAAGACTTCGACGGCGGCGTCGCGGATCGGGCGATAGCCGGTGCAGCGGCAGAGATTACCACAGAGTTCGTCGTTGATCTTGGAGTGGCAGGCGCCGCCCATGTCTTTGCGGTGGTACGCCTCGAACAGCGAAACAACGAAGCCGGGCGTGCAGTAACCGCACTGCGAGCCGTAATGCCTCACCATTGCGTCCTGCACAGGGTGCAGCGTGGTGCCGACGGAGAGGCCCTCCACGGTAACGACTTCGCGACCGGCAAACATCGGGAGCAGCGCGATGCAGCTATTGATGGCGCGGTAGGTGGCGTCGCCTTGAGCCGTGCGATCGACGAGCGCGACGGTGCACGCGCCGCAATCGCCCTCGGCGCAGCCACACTTGCTGCCGGTGCGGCCGGAGCCACGTAGCCAGTCCAAGAGCGTCGTCGTCGCAGGCACGCCTTCCGCGCGGACTGACTGGCCGTTGAGAGTAAAGTCGATCGCATCGGCCACCGCCGCAGTCATCGGCGTGGCGGCCCCTGTGTTAGTCATGATTCAGGTGTAACCGCAAAGGCCGTGCCAGCAACACCAAGTGACAAGGCTAAAGCAGAAGGAAACGCTCCCATGCTCCGCCGGCAGCATCGAGGCACCCGCCAAGCGGGGGCGGAGAGCGCCGCGCTTAGCAGCCATACAGTTTTCCGACGCCTACTTCGCGTTTTTAGCCTTCGTCTGCACCTCGGCTTTTTGTTTCGCGGCTTCGGCTTCTTTGCGGGTGTGCGTGATCACCTGCTTGGCGGAGACGGCGTTTTTCTCGGCGTCGGGGTAGAGTACTTTGGGCTGTGCAGCAGCCCACTCGGCGACGGAGACCTTGCGCGCCTGATTGGTGAATACGAAAGCGCCCTTCTTATTGCCGATGATGATATCGGGGCGGCCGTCGCCATTAACATCGCCAAGGCCGACCTGGCGGCCGACACCTGAATCGTCGTCAATCAGGTGGGGCATCCAGTCGACGCCACCATCGGCGCGGCGCGCAAGCTTGAACCAGTAGAGCACCGCAGGGGCGGGGCCATCGGGAGAACCCGTGGGGCCGTGGGCCCAGAAGCACTTGCCGGTGACGATGTCCTTGAGGCCATCGCCGTCGATGTCGGTGAGTTCGACGGCGTGGATCTCTGAGAAAGTGATGCCGTAGCGATTTTCGCGCGGCTCCTTGTTCATGATCACGGTGCCTTGGAATTTCGGCGCGCCCTTGTCGTCTTTCTCGCGGAGTTGCTTGTACCACGCAAAACCGTAGCCGTGGGCGGCGAGCGCAGTGATCACATCATTGAGCCCATCACCGTCGACATCGTAGACGTACATCTGCGCGGCAGTAGGGGCAAAAAAGGTGGCGTGAAATTTCCAAACGGGGTCACCTGCGAGCGAGGCAGGCTGCTCAAACCACCCATCCTTAAACACAATATCGAGGCGGGCATCTCCATTTATGTCTCCCACGCCCAGACCATGCGTGAAGCGCTGCCATTTGCCGTTGGCGGTGATGGGGGTGAATTTCCACTTAGCCGTTGGGTTGCGCCAATCAGGCGACGCATAGCCAAAGTTGCCCTCGTAATTACAGACAATCTCAGGTTTCCCGTCGCCGGTGAGATCGGTAAACGTGGGCGACTCGTTGTCGACGTGGTCGAGAACGGTATGGCGCGCCCAGTGCTGCGATTTACCGGCGGGATTGATATAGAGATAGGCGGGAGTATTGGGCAGCCCGTAGGTGAGGACATCATTCCATCCGTCGCCGTCGAGATCGTGGATGAACGCGAAGAAATTATCGGTCGAGTACGCATTCTTCTTACCCATGCCGCCCTCGTAGCCGGCGAAGGTGCGCTTGGTGCCATCGGCCTCGGTGACCGTGGTGGTGCGCGCGGGCGCGTAGAGCTCGTGACGCTTCGTGAAATCAGGGCCTTCCCACCAGTAGGGACCGTACACGGCATCGGGTTTGCCATCGCGGTTGAGGTCGCCCAGCATAGCGCCCTCGCTCCAATAGAACTGGTCGAGATGCTGCTTTTTAAAGGTATGCAGCGTGAGCTCCGCTGCCGTCATGCGCAGACTAGCGAGCCCGATTACCGCCAGGGGGAGCAGTGTCGATTTCACCCAGCCACCCAACGGCTTTTAAACGTGAAGCGCAAGGCCGCAGGGCTGCCCACCCCGATCGCCCTGCCCCACAAGCATCGCGCTACCTAGCTTGCGGTCGCGGCGCGGAGTCACCAGCCTAGCCCGCATGCGGTTACCCACCCTCTGCCTTGCCGCGCTGCTCCCAGCCCTGGCGCTTGCTTCACCGTGGCCTCAGTACCGGGGCCCTGCCGCGAGCGGCCTCGATGCCTCGGCGGAACTACCCACCCATTGGGATGCACCCCAAGGCAAGCTGGTGCGGTGGCAGACGCCCATCCCCGGGCTCGCACATGCTGCCCCGATCGTCTGGGGAGAGCGCATCTACATCGCCACGGCGGTGCCAGCCGATGGCGCCCGCAACGACCTCAAGGTAGGCCTCTATGGCAACATCGACTCCGCCAAGGAGACGACCTCCAACCAGTGGCGACTTCTCGCGCTCGACAAGGCGACAGGCAAAGTCCTTTGGAACTCCCTCGGCCACGAAGGCGTGCCCAAGGTAGCACGGCACACCAAAGCGACGCATTGCAATTCCACCCCGGCGACCGACGGTCGCCGCCTCGTCGCGATCTTTGGCTCGGAAGGACTTTTCTGCTTCGACGCCAGCGACGGCAAGCTGCTGTGGAAAAAGGACCTTGGGCCGATGGACTCGGGCTATTTTCAGGTGCCGACGGCCCAGTGGGGCTTCGCGAGCTCGCCCGTCATCCACGAGGGAAAGGTGATCGTGCTCTGCGACGTGCAGAAGGACTCGTTTCTCGCGGCCTTCGACCTCACCAACGGCCGCGAACTCTGGCGCACGCCGCGCAAGGATGTGCCCACGTGGAGTACTCCCACGGTGATCGCCAGCGCGGGCCGCACGCAGATCGCCGTGAATGGGTGGCATCACACCGGCGGGTACGACTTTGCGACGGGCAGGGAACTCTGGAAGCTCGACGGCGGCGGCGACATCCCCGTGCCCACGCCCATCGCATCGGCCAAAGGCGATCTCATTTATTTCACGAGCGCCCATGGCCGCAGCCGCCCGATGCGCGCCGTGCGCGCCGATGCTTCCGGCGACATCACGCCCGACAATTCAGACTGGAAGCACCCCTCCATCGCGTGGAACCACGATCGACGGGGCAACTACATGCAGACGCCCATCCTCGTAGGAGACTTCCTCTATGGCTGTGCCGACACCGGGGTGCTTACCTGCTTCGATGCCCGCACGGGAGAGATAAAGTACAGCCAGAAGCTCTCGCCCTCCAGCGAGGGCTACACGGCCTCGCCCGTATCGGACGGCCGGCACGTGTATTTCACCAGCGAGCTGGGCAATGTCTTTGTCGTGCCAGCGACGGATAAATTCGCCGTAGTCGCGAGCAACCCGCTGGGCGAGACGTGTCTCGCGACGCCGGCCATCTCGGAAGGAGCGCTTTTCTTCCGCACACGCGACAAGGTGATCGCCATCGGACGCTAGCCCGGGATCAAAAAATAAGCCGCCGAGCCCAAGGATCAACCGCAGCAATCGCTCGCTCTATCGCACGCCGGCCTAGACTGCGGTCGATAGCATGCAGGGCTGAAATCAGGCAGCGATCTACGCAGCCGATCCAGGCGCGCCTTATCCGCCCGAAACAGGTCGCCCTCGGCAACGCACGCCCGAAGGGCCGCGAAGTGGACCCGCAACTCCGGAGACGATTTTGCAGGCAGGCTGTAGATTATCCAATTGGCCTCGCGGCGGGAGTCGACCACCCCATGGGTCTTCAAGTAACCGAGATGCTTTGACACCATGACTTGAGGAAGCCCCAGCACAGTCTGCAGGTGACACACGCACAAAGGGCCTTCGAGGAGCAGATTCACGAGCCGCACGCGCGTCTCATTGCTAAGAGCCTTGTAGATCGACACGAGCTGCATGGCTTATTGAGACAAGCTCATCTATAAACGGAATATAGTAACGGGAGCCCACTCCAGTAAAAAGCTCGGCCTCAGGATGAAAAATCAGAGTTGCGCCGCATCCGGCAGACCGGCTCCTTCGTCCTGAGATTGAGTCCTCCTGTCGTGGTGGGCTCACCATCAAACCGTTATAGCCCCCGTCCCATTGAAAACCACTGCCCTCACCCGAGCCATTAGCCTCTCGGCTATGTTTTACGGCGCTACGCTCCTCGCGCAGCAGCCCGCCACCCAAATGTCGCCATTCAAAGTCGAGGCGGAATTTGGGGTCGATGGCGTGCGCATCCAGCCGTCGCAAGCCCTGCTCAACAGCTACCAACTGGAGCAACATGGCGTAGCGCAGATGCAGGATATCACCGGCATCGCGCCCAATCTTTTCGTAAGCTCGAGCGACTCGCGCGGCTTTGGCGACATCCTCTCCCTGCGCGGCGTGACCAACTCTATCTTCTTCAGTTCGCCCGGTGTCGCGCTCTACGTCGACGATGTGCCGCACGCATCTGTCTCATCCTATCCGACCTCACTGCTCGGCATCGACAGCCTGACGGTGAAGGCTGGCCCCCAAGGTTATGACTACGGCCGCAATGCAGCGGGCGGCGTCATCGACATCAAGACCCGTGCGCCCGGAGGCTCCCACCAAGGCACCGTCCTCGCCGAGTACGGCACCGACAACCTCGTCGCCTTCCAAGCCGCAGTCGATGGCCCGATCAGCAGCAAAGCCGGGTACGCGGCGAGCTTCGGCTACCTCGACCGAGATGGCTACATCGACAACACGGTCTTCGGAGGCACCGAGGATGATCGCCGCTCCTATGCCGGCCGCGCCTCGATCTACCTGAAGCCCACCAACGACCTCCAGCTTCGCTTCGGCCTCGTCGCGGAGAAAATAGAGGATGGCGGGCAGCGTCTCTCGTCGCTCTTCAGCCCCGACCGATACAAGGTGCAGTCGGACGTACGCGGCCAGACCGACATCGACCGCACATCGCTCTCGTTTCAGCTGCGCAAAAAATTCGCCATCGGCTCGCTCATCGCCACCACGGCGCGCTCGGAGTTTGACCTCGATCCCGCCATCACCGACCTCGACCTGAGCCCCCTGCCCTCAGTGGCTGCGTGGTCGCGCGTGGCCCAGAACGAGGAAATCTGGAGCCAGGAAATCCGCTTCGAGTCGGCCCCTGCGGCCAACAAGGCACAGTGGCGTGCGGGTCTCTTCTGGTCGGATATCGACACCGATGGCGACAGCACCCGCCAGTTTGTAGTGCCGCCGATACCTCCCTTCGTGCCGATCAGCTCCACCCAGACGGAGCGCACGATGTTCGAGATCGATCAGCAAACGGTGGCGGCCTACGCCAATGCCGATCACCCCATCACGACCTCGACTGTCCTAAAGGTCGGCCTCCGCGCCGAGCGGGCCAAGTCATCGATCGATCGCTCCAAGCTGGCAAGCAACAGCGTACTCCCCCTGCCGCCGGAAGCTCGCCTCCAGGCATCACAGACGGATGACCACTATGCGGGCAGCGTCGGCGTAGTGCACTCGGCCTCGAAATCCGTAAGCCTGCACGCCCGGACGGCCGTCGCGTACAAGCCAGAAGGCTACAGTGGCTTTACTGCCAATCCGGCGCTGGCCCGCTTCCAAGACGAGCAGCAATGGGCCAACGAGATCGGCATCACCTTTGGCAACGCGCAAAGCCGAGTCGGCGGCAGCCTCACGGGCTTCTGGACCAAAATCGACGACTACCAATTCGAGCGCACCGTCCCGGGCTCGACCGACTTCGTGGTGGTGAACGCCGCCGAAGTGATCTCCAAGGGGGCTGAGGCCAAGCTGATGGCGAGCCCAGTCGACAACCTCTGGTGGGACGTGCAACTCGGCTTCACCAGCGCGACCTTCAACAGCCACCGCGACGCCTCCGGCGCTTCCGTGGACGGCAACTACGTGCCCTACGTGCCGCGCAGCACGCTGCGCACCGGCCTCACGTACGATTTTGGCGGCGGCCTCAGCGCCAACGCCTCTTACGCCTCCATCGGCCGCACTCGGTACGACGAGCGCAACACCTCCCGATTCACCCAGTCGGCCTACAATGTCGTGAATGCCCAAATCCGCTACCGCGTGCAGAATTTCACGGTGACCGTGTATGGCCAGAATCTCCTGGGCGAGGACTACTACCAGTTCATCAACCCGGAGATCTTCGCGGGCAGCCCCGGCGCCCCGCGGCGCTATGGCGTGCAGGTCTCGCTCCAGTATTGAGCTGAGCCATAGCGCACGACCTCACTCTGCCACCAGGGCCGCAGCCGCAAGCTGCGGCCCTTTGCATTGGGCAGCCTCGCCCTGCCCGGAGAGCACGCCGCAGCGGCAGCGCGAGCCTCCAGCCGAGCGGCGCAGGGCGGCGAGCTCTGGCACATACCGAGCGACTGGCCGCCGGAATTGGAAAAGTGCGCCAATTTTTCCAGTTACTGTTGCGCCAGCGCTACGTCACGCTGAGGATAACCGTCGGTTTTGTTATCTCCCACCTACCCTCTCGACCTATGAGCGTCGCTGCCCGTTTCGCGTCCACCCTGCTCGCCGTCTCGTTATTTGCCGCGCCTGCGGCCCACGCCGTCTCCGGCTGGCTCAACTGGCGCGGTCCCAACTATGACGGCGTCTCCCCGGCGAAGCAGGCGCTCGTCACCGACCTTAAGCTGGGCGGCCCCAATCACCGGTGGTCTTTCAAGGCCCATGGCGCCGGCACCCCCGTGATCGCCGATGGCCGGGTGTATGCGCTGGCCTACTACGGAGAGGATGCCTTCGTGGAAGAGGCCATCGTGTGCCTCGACGTGAAAACGGGCCAGCTGATCTGGGAGCATCGCTTCATGGATTTTCTCAGCGACACGACGTACAACCGCTACGCCATCGGCGCCCCCGTAGTCGATGCCGAGACGGGGAATGTCTACGTCGAATCCACCTGCGGCGTGATCATGGCCTTCACGCGCGATGGCAAGATGCTCTGGCAGCACTCCATGATGGAGGAGTATGGCCGCCTGACTTTCCCCAATGGCCGCACCGGCTCGCTCGCGATCGATGGCGACCTCGTGATCGGAGATGCCATCACCAGCAACTGGGGTGCCGATGGCCCGGGCAGCAATCGCTTCTACGCCTTTGACAAGCGATCCGGCGAGCTCGTCTGGTCATCGACCCCCGGCACCAACCCCGCCGACAACTCCTTTGCGATGCCGGTCTTTGCCGATTTGGGCGAGCACCGAGTCTTCTACGTCGGGACGGGCTGCGGCCACGTCGTCTGCATCAATGCGCGCACCGGCGAGCCGGTATGGCGCTTCAAACTTTCACAGGCCGGCCTCAACTCCCAGATCCTGCTCCTCGGGAAGGATCGTCTCGCCGCGATCCACGGCAAAGAGAACATCGATTCTTCGTCGCTCGGCCGCCTGGTCGCCCTCAAGATTCCGACCGAGTATCCCAAGGGCCAGAAGCCCGTCATCCTCGGGCCGGAGGCCGAGATCTGGCGCAATGACGACTTCATCGCCTTTACCAGTTCGCCCCTGCTTGTGGACGGCAGAATCTACTCCACCATCGCCACGGGCGCATTGCTCGCCGCCGATGCGGCCACGGGCAAGACGCTCTGGCACGAAAAGCTCGGCGCGGACCAGATCCACGCCTCGCCGGCGTACGCCGACGGTCGCTTCTACGTGCCGATGCACGAGGGCAAAGTCTTCGTCATTTCTGTAAAGGACGACAAGCCCACCATCATCTCCACCAACGTGATGGAGCCCGGCACCGCGCTCCTCGGGGCACCCGCGTTTTACGGCGATTCGATCCTGCTCTTCACCAAAGGGGCGCTCCATTGCTTCGGCCCCAAGGCGACCCCTCCCGTCATCCCCGCCTCGCTGCCGCCGCCGGCCCGGGCTCCGGCATCGACCCAGCCAATCGTGAAGCTGCAGGTGGTGCCCTCGGAATTTTCGCTCCTGCCCGGCCAGTCGCAGAAATTTGAAGTGTGGGGTCTCGATGCCGCCGACAGGCGAGTAAAGCCAGTCACAAACGAGGTCACCTTTTCCAAGTTCGTACCGCCCACCGCCCTCGTAAAATCCGAGGTGGATGGCGAGATCTCAGGCAATACGATCAAGACCACCGCCGCCGCCAAGATGTCTGCAGGCCAGCTCCAGGCCAAGTGGAACGATCTCACCGCGGTGACTCGCGGCCGAGTCGTGGCGGGCATCGGCTACAAGGAAAACTTCGATGCCGCGCCGCTCGGTCAGAAGGACGAGACAGGGCAGGATGTAGGCTTTCCGCCGCTGGCATGGCTGGGCGCCCGCGTGAAATGGTACGTCTTTGCCAAGGATGGCGGCAAGTATGTCGGCAATCGCCTGGACAATGTCTTCTTCATGCGCACGCAGAACTTCTTCGGCAGTTCGGCCTCGAAGAACTACACGCTCACCGCAGATGTGATGACGGATGGCACCCGGCGGATCATGTCCAACGTAGGTCTCATCAATCAGCGCTACCTTTTCAACGTCGCCGCCAACAATCGCCTGCTGGAGATCACCTCCAACCACGAGCGGGTCAAGGAAACCGTGCCTTTCGAGACAAAGCCCAACACCTGGTACCGGCTCAAGACTCGCGTCGACCCAGACAAGGACGGCCCGGGCGGCCATGTGCGCGCAAAACTATGGGAGCGCGACCAGCCGGAGCCCGAGAAGTGGACGATCGACGTGAAGCTCCAGAAAATCCACACGCAAGGCTCACCAGGCGTCTTCGCCTTTTCCCCGCAAAGCATGAAGCGCGTCTTCATCGACAACATCTCCATCACCGCCAATGAGTAAGTCCCCCTCCCAGGCCCTGCGCCCCCTGCGCACGCTCGCAGTCACCCTCACCCTCGGACTCCCTCTCGCGGCGTCGGCCCAAGATTGGCCGATGTGGGGCGGCCGGCCCGACCGCAATATGGTCGCCGAAGCCAAAGGCATCCCCGACGAGGTCAACAGCGGCAAGTTCCTCCCCAAGAGCGAGACGATCGACCTCAAGACCACGAAAAACGTAAAGTGGATCGCCAAGCTCGGCTCACAGTCGTACGGCACCCCGGTAGTGGCTGGCGGCCGCGTCTACGTCGGCACCAACAACGAATCCCCCCGCGACCCCGCGCACAAGGGCGATCGTGGCGTGCTGATGTGTTTCGACGAAAAGACGGGCGAGCTCCTCTGGCAGCTCGCCGTCCCCAAGCTCGGCACGGGCAAGGTCTCGGACTGGGAATTCGTCGGCATCTGCTCCTCCGCGGTGATCGAAGGCGAACGCGGCTGGGTGGTGACCAATCGTGGGGACGTGATCTGCTTCGACGTGAAGGGCATGGCCAATGGCAACGACGGCCCCTACAAGGATGAAGCCAAGTTCTCCTCGCCCGACGGCAAGCCGGTGCCGATTGGCGAAAAATCCGCCGACATCCTCTGGTTTAGCGATATTCGCACCGAACTCGGCATCTTCCCGCATAACATCTCGAGTTGCTCGCCGCTGATTGTCGGCGACCGCCTCTACCTCGCGACTTCCAACGGAGTCGACTGGTCGCACCTAAATATTCCCGCGCCGTTCGCGCCCTCGCTCGCCGTGCTGGACAAGAACACGGGCGAAGTCGTCGGCGAAGAGACTTCCGAAGTCTCCAAGCGCATCCTGCACGCCAGCTGGAGCTCCCCCAGCTACACGGTCGCCAAGGGCAAGCCCATGATCGTCTGGGGCGGCGGCGATGGCTACACCTACGGCTATGATCCGGTGCCGGTGAAAAAGGAGGACTTCTTCGCACTAAAGGAATTCTTCCGCTACGATGCCAATCCGCCCGAGTATCGAGAGAAGGATGGCGTGAAGCTAAAGTACGCCACCCACGGCGGGCCAAGCGAGGTCGTCGCCACCGTCGTCTCGCAAGGTGATCGCGCCTACATGGTGATCGGCCAGGATCCGGAGCATGGCGACGGTGTGGGCATGTTGAGCTGCATCGACCTGAACGGCAGCGGCGACATTTCCGGCAAGCCGATCTGGACCTTCAAGGGCATAGGCCGCTCAATCTCCACGCCGAGCATCTACAACGATCTTGTCTTCCAAGCCGAGTATGCCGGCCAGATCCACTGCCTCGATGCCAAGACAGGCAAACACCTGTGGGTGCATGAGACCAACAGCCGCATCTGGTCCTCCACCGTGGTGGCGGACGGCAAAGTCTATGTCGGCAACGAAGACGGCGAAGTCGTCGTGCTGCGCGCCTCCCGCGAAAAGGAGCTCGTGACCAAGATGGAGTTCTACACGCCCGTGTACTGCACTCCGGTCATCGCCAACAACACCCTTTTCGTCGCCACCCTCACACACCTTTTCGCAATCGGAAAGTAAGCCCTATTCCAACTCCGAGCTTAGATCTCCCGAATCAATGAGCAGCAAACTTACCCCCGCCCAAGCCCAGTCCGCCCTCGATTCAT
Organism: uncultured Opitutus sp.; assembly: GCA_964480585.1. GTDB lineage: Bacteria > Verrucomicrobiota > Verrucomicrobiia > Opitutales > Opitutaceae > ER46. Next base: position 12,908 of record CAYZPV010000012.1, read on the forward strand.
GGACGCGCAAGATGATCAAGTGGCACTTCTCGAAGGAGACGGGCTGCGACTACTGGCTCTCGTGGGCCAAGCAAGCCGGGTGGAATCCGGTAAAGGAGATCACATGCTTCGCCGATATCGCGAAGAAGTTCCCGCACTTCGACGATGAAGTGCTCCGCAAGGAGCTGCCGGAGCGCTTTGTACCCAAGGCCTACCGCGGCCGTCCGTTCAACATCTTCGAAACGGGTGGCACCACCGGCATGCCGAAGCAGCGCATCGGCTGGGATGACTACAAGATCGATTACGAGGAATACTCCAACCACTACGGCCCGAATTTTTTCCCCAAGGGTGACTGGTTGATGGTAGGGCCCACCGGGCCGCGCCGACTCCGGCTCGCCGTCGAGCATCTCGCCAACTACCGCGGCTGCTCCTGCTACTTCGTCGACTTGGATCCACGTTGGGTAAAGCGGCTCATCGCCATGGGAGAATTTGCCATGGCCCGTAAATACCAGGAGCACGTCATCGACCAGGCCGCGACGATCATGCGCCACCGCAAGATCACCAACATGTTCACCACGCCGCGCCTGCTCGAGAACCTCGCGGAGCGCATGTCGCTCGTGAAGGCCGGCCTCAAGGGCGTCTTCGTCGGCGGCACGACCATGACCCCGCAGTATGTGCGCTTCGTGGTCGAGGAAGTGCTCGAGGGTAAGATCAATTTCGCGCCGACCTACGGCAACACGCTCATGGGGCTCGCGATCAGCAAGAAACTCAAGCCGGCCGACAACTACAGCCTCACTTACTACGCGCCGCAGCCTCGCGCCGTGCTGCGCATCGTGAATCCCGACAAGCCCGAGGAGCTGATGCCCTATGGCGAGTATGGCCGCGTGGAGCTGACGACGATGACGAAGGAATTCTTTGTGCCGCGCTTTCTCGAGCGCGACGAGGCGATCCGCCGACCGGCGTGCGACGAATTTCCCTGGGATGGGGTCGGCGATGTCCGGCCGTTCCAATCGCTGACCAAGACGATCATCGAAGGCGTTTACTAAGGCTCCTTGGCCGTACCGACCATGAGTGCCCCCATACACATCCCAATCCTCCGCCTGGGTCGCGCCTACCGGAGCCTAGATCTCCAGCGACACACGGTCGCGGGCAAAAGCCTCGAGGTGAGTGTCGCCAATTCAGGCCTCATCCGTCGCGATCTGGCGCAACTCCAGGCCTCGAGCGACGCGCTCCGCGCGATCCCCTGCGAGACGCTGGTCGGCTACATGGAGAAGGCAGCTGAACTTTATCTCCACGCCGATCTGCCGTGGGGCGATGACGATAAAGTCAGACAGAGCCCTGCCGACTACGCGGAAGCGCTGTCCCAACTCACCGGCCTACCCTTCAGTCTTGGTCGCTCCAATATGACCAAGGTCCACGCCGCGATGTCCAATATCCGCGCCGTGCTGGCTGGGCTCACGCGCGGCCTATCGCTCGAAATCTTCGATCGAGGAGTCGTCGAACAGGAAGGCCTGCACGTGAATTTCTTCCCCCAGACCAACAGTCTGGGCGTGCTGCTTCCGAGCAATTCGCCCGGGGTGAATTCGCTCTGGCTGCCAGCTCTGGCGATGAAGATCCCGGTGGTACTCAAGCCCGGGCGCGAAGACCCGCTCACTCCCTTCCGCCTCATCCAAGCGATGATCGCCGCCGGTTTTCCCCGCGAAGCCTTCGGCTTCTATCCAGCGACGCACGACGGCGGCGACACTGTCCTTTACGGCACCGGCCGTGCCATCGCCTTTGGCAACGATACCACCCTCAAAAAGTACGCGCCGCACCGCCATATCCAGGTGCACGGCTCCGGCCGCAGCAAGATACTCATCGGCGACGACTTCGCGGACTCGTGGGAAAAGCATCTCGACTCCATCGTGCACGCGATCTCCGCCAATGGCGGGCGCAGCTGCATCAATTGCTCCTCCGTCCTGATCGGGAAGAATCGGGATGCTCTCGCCGACGCTCTCGCGCGCCGACTGGCCGCCATAGAGCCGCTCCCGCGCGATCACCCCGATGCCATCCTCAGCGGCTTTGCCAATCCAGCGATGGCCAAGGGCATCGACGAGCGCATCGACGAGCTGTTGCAGACGCCAGGCGCGGTGGACCTCACGGCCAAGTATCGTAGCGGCCCCCGTCTGGCCGAGGTGCATGGCCAGACCTTCCTGCGTCCGACCCTCATCGTGTGCGACGACCCTGAGCACCCGCTGGCCAATACCGAGTTTATGTTTCCCTTTGCGAGCGTGCTCCAGGTACCGCAGGCGAAGATGCTCGATGTCATCGGTGAGACGCTCGTGGTCTCGGCATTCACGAAGGACGCCGCCTGGAGCGCCGACCTCATGACGAGTACCAACATCGAGCGCCTCAACCTCGGCCCCTATACCACCATGCGCGTGCAGTGGGAGCAGCCACACGAGGGCAACATGTTCGAATTCCTCTATCGCCGCCGCGCCCTCCAGGGAGACCTCGTCGCGTCGTAAAACCAGCACCGCTCAACTATCCAGAATAATGGCCGAAGCTTTCGCGTCCCGCGCCTCACCAAAGTTTGTCTTCGGACCAGGCGCCGTGCGCGAACTTCCCGCCGCCGTGCGCGAGCTCGGCGGCTCGGCAGTTTTTCTCGTGAGCGATGCCGGCATCGCTCGCTCCGGCCACCTTGAGAGGACCCGGCGGTTGCTCCAAGACGCGGGCATCTCTGTCGTCGTTTACGATCGCTCGCACGAGAATCCCACCGAGTCCCAGGCGGAGGAGTGCTGCGCCTTTGCGCAGCAACACACCTTCGACTGCATCGTCGCACTCGGTGGAGGCAGCAGCCTCGACACCGCCAAGGCCTGCAACTTTCTCCTCACCAACGGGGGCCAGATGCGAGACTACCACGGCTACGGCAAGGCCGCAAAGCCCATGCTGCCGTTCATCGCCATCCCCACCACGGCCGGCACCGGCAGCGAAGGCCAGTCCTATGCCCTCATCAGCCGCGACGACTCGCACGAGAAGATGGCCTGCGGCGATCCTAAGGCCAAGGCGCGCATCGCCGTCCTCGACCCCGAGCTGATAGCGACCGTGCCCCGCGCCGTGGCCATTGCGACTGGTCTCGACGCGCTCGTGCATGCGCTCGAGTCGGCCGTATGCACCAAGCGCAACGCCTTTTCCGCGCTGTATGCCGAAGGCGCCTTTCGCCGCCTTGCCGCCGCGCTACCCCGCACGATCGCGGGCTCTCCGACGGCGGAAGACCACGGCGCAATGTTGCTGGGCTCCTCCCTGGCCGGCCTCGCCATCGAAAACAGCATGCTAGGCGCAGCGCATGCCACGGCCAATCCACTCACTGCGCACCACGATGTGATCCATGGGCATGCCGTCGCCCGGATGATACCCCATGTGATGCGCTTCAATAGCAGCGTCCCTGCGGCAGCGGAGATTTACGCCCACCTGGGGCAGATTGTCGGTGCGCCCCTGATCGACTGGGTCACAGCCCTCCTGGGCCGCGCCGAGCTGCCCGCCATGCCCGACAATCCCGACATCCCGACCCTGGCACGCGATGCCGCGAAACAGTGGACCGCGCAATTCAACCCGAGGCCATTGCAGGCCGACGACTTCATCGCACTCTATCAGGATGCCTTCCGTGCTTAAACCGGCGAGGCGCGTCATCTTCAGCGCGCCGCTCAGGAGACTCGCACTCATCCCATGTGCGCTTCTCCTCGCGGCCTGCTCCCGCTCCCCTGACTCCAAGTCCCCGACGCCACCCGCGGCGGGCGCCGTCGCGACCGCCTGGCCGATGACGCGAGGCAGCCCCGCACTCGGCGGCAGCGTCTCGGCCAAACTTCCCACCGCCCCCGCGATCGCATGGACGTTTACCGCCGCCGGCCCCATCTCGGGCGAGGCCACCATCTCGCTCGGCCCGGATAGAGTCTACGTCGGCACCGCGCCGGGCGTGTTGCACTGCCTGGATGCGGCCACGGGCCAGGAAGTCTGGAAGTTCACCGCCAAGGATGGGATCGTCGCCGCCCCCGCCTTTGCGGGGGGGAGGCTCTTCGTCTCCTCAAACGACAATTCGCTCTACGCTCTCGACGCCGCCAAGGGCGCCGAGTTGTGGAAATTTACGGCCGAGGACAAAATATCGTCCGGCGCGACTATCGTGCGCGCACCTGGCGGGGATGGCGACTGGGTGCTGCTCAATGGCTATGATGGCACCACGCGCGTGCTCCAGGCCGCCGATGGCAAGCTCGTCTGGACATACAAAACAGACAACTACATCAACGGCGCCCCCGCTGTCGTGGATGGCCGATACCTTGTCTTCGGAGGCTGCGATGCGCTGCTGCACGTCGTGAATCTGGCCGATGGCAAGCTCGTACACACTATCGAAGCCGGGGCCTACATCCCCGCTTCGATCGCCACCCTTGGCCCGCAGGCCTTCTGCGGCAACTATGCCAATGAGACGGTGGGCTTCGACGTGGTCGCAGGCAAGGTACTCTGGACCTACAAGGATCGCGCGCTGCCATTCTTCAGTTCGCCGGCCGTCAACGAGAAGCTCGTCCTCATCGGTTCGCGCGACAAGCATCTCCACGCAATCGATCGCCAGACCGGCGAGGGCGTATGGAAGTTCGCCACGGGCGGCCGGGTCGAAAGCTCGCCCATTGTCTTTAGCGACGGGGTCGTCTTCGGATCGAGCGACGGGCGGCTCTACGCCGCCAATCTCGCAGACGGCTCCGAACTGTGGAGGCTGGAGCTAGGCGAGCCGCTCACGGCCTCACCCGCCTTTGGCGCGGGGCAGATCGTGATCGGGGGCGAAAAGGGCACGGTCTTTGCACTGAAGGCGGGGCCACCCGCATCTCCGAAGAAAACTTGAGCCGCTTGCGTCTACGAACCGTCATTACTTAGCACCTGCCTCTCCCCGCCGCCTGATTGTAATCGCAAGCACAACAGCCCCCTTTTGCCATGAGCCAAGACACACCCGCTCCCGATACCCCCAAGAAAACATCCACCACAGCGGGGAATTACTTCATCTCCAATTACCCGCCGTTTTCCTTCTGGTCCGAAGAGCAGAAGGTGGAGGTCGAGCTCGCACTCAATGGCCAGCCGACTCCGGGAGCCAAGCTTGGTCTCTATCATCACATCCCGTTTTGCCGAAAGCGCTGCCACTTCTGTTACTTTCGCGTCTACACGGATAAAAACGCCAAGGAAATACAGGCTTACCTCGACGCCACGGTACAGGAACTCAAGAACATCTCGGAACGCCCCCTGATCAACGGCCGCAAGCCGCACTTCATCTACTTCGGCGGCGGCACGCCCTCGTACCTCTCCGCGAAACAACTCGGCGAACTCACCTCCAAGCTTCAGGCCATCCTCCCGTGGGATGAGGCGGAGGAGATCGCTTTCGAGGCTGAGCCAGGTACGCTCAATCCTGCCAAAGTCGCGGCCATCAAGTCTGTCGGCGTCACCCGCCTCAGCCTCGGCATCGAGCACTTCAGCGACCATATCCTGGAGATCAATGGGCGCGCGCATCGCGCAGGCGAAGTCTACGCAGCTTACGAGCGAGCGCGAGCGGAGGGCTTCGATCAGATCAACATCGATCTGATTGCCGGGATGGTCGAGGAGACTGAGGCTCTCTGGCAGCGCAATATCGAGGAGACCATCAAGCTGCGCCCAGATAGCGTGACGATCTACCAGATGGAGGTGCCGTACAATACCGGCATCTATAAAGAGATGAAAGCCTCGGGCAAGCTGGTCGCCCCCGTCGCGGACTGGCAGACCAAGCGCCGCTGGGTGAAGGAAGCTTTTGCCGCTCTGGAGTCAGCCGGGTACACCGTGAAGAGCGGGTACACAGCGGTGCTCAATCCCGCGCGCACCAAGTTTGTCTACCGCGACGAGCTCTGGAGTGGCGCCGACCTAGTAGGCCTGGGCGTCGCTTCGTTCTCACACGCAGCGGGCGTGCACTATCAGAATCTTACGGAGATGGAGCCGTATATGGCCGCGGTGGCCGCGGGCGAACTGCCGATCAAACGCGCCTTCCGCACGACACCGGAGGAACGCATGATCCGTGAGTTCATCCTGCAAATGAAACTAGGCCGGGTGCATTTGGGATACTTCCGGGAAAAGTTTGGCGTCGATATCGCAAAACGTTTCGAGACGCAGCTCGGTCATCTGGCTGCCGAGGCTCTACTGGCCGTCGACTCCGAGACCATCCACCTCTCGCGCGACGGCCTGCTCTGCGTCGATACGCTCCTGCACGAGTTCTTCCTCCAGCAGCATCGCACCACGCAGATCGTCTGATCATGCCTGCAACGCTTGCGCCCGATCTTCCCGAGACGCTGCAGCGCTTCATCCTGCGCGCCTGCCGCCTCTCGCCGGACGCGTTTCACCCGCTGCGGGGGGAGCAAATGCCCGAGCCTGCGCAGAAGCTGCTCGTGCATCGGCAGGACATGACGTCCACGCTGGCCGCCTTTCACGGGAGCGCGATCAGCGTGGAGATCCTCCAAAGCCACCAGGAGGAGGACTGCTACCTCCGCGAGGTCTTTCTCCGCGCCGCCTCCACCGGAGCCATCGTGGAGTACGGCGTTCTCGCGGTCGCGCTCGCGCAATATACGCCGGAACAGCGCGCGGCGATCATCGGCGGTGTCGCGCCACTCGGGGCGCTGCTCCATCGCTTTGCGATCCCGTTCGTCAGCGCTCCCATCGGCTATTTCGCCATCCCGTTTGCCGCGCTGGCCGAAAAAGGCCATCCCGGTTCGAGCGATGCGACCTGCTACGGCCGATTCAACTGCCTCGCCAAGCCCACCGGTGAACCTCTGGCATGGATCTTGGAGATCCTTCCCCCCGCGTAGACTGGACCCGTCAGAGCCAAAGCGAAAAACCGCGTGGTGCGTCGTTCCCTTCGTTGCCTTCCGTTCGTTTTCCTAGTTCAGATGGAGAGTACTCAGCTCTAGCCCGCTCCCAGCCTCTTCAACGGCCTTGAAGATTCTCTTCCTCACCCCCGGCACCGGCAGCTATTATTGTGGCGCCTGCATGCGCGACAACATCCTCGCGCGCGAGCTCTTGCGGCTCGGCCACGAAGTCACGATCGCGCCGATGTACCTGCCGTTGATGATCGACGACACCAAGCTGCCGGGGCTGGAGCAAACTCCCATCTTCTTTGGCGGCATCAATGTTTACCTCCAGCAGAAGATCGCGCTTTTTAGGAAGACGCCCGCCTTTTTCGACCGACTGCTCAATGCTCGCGGGCTCCTGCGCTGGGCAGCGCGCCACAGCCACATGACGTCTGCGCGCGAACATGGCGAGATGACGCTCGAGATGCTCGACATCGAGTCCGCGCCGTTTGCCAAGGAATCGGAGAAGCTTTTCGCCTGGCTAGAGCAGTCGTCGTCGCCCGATCTCGTCTGCCTCTCCAATGCGCTGCTCGCCGGATTCGCGCCGGAGATGCGTCGCCGCCTGAGCGCGCCAGTGATCACCTTTTTCCAAGGCGAGGACTCGTTCCTCGATGGCCTGCCCGATCCGTGGAAAACGCAGTGCTGGACGCGCATGGCCCAGCGCCTAGCCGACTCCAATGCACGGCTATCCCCGAGCGAATTTTACGCTGACTTCATGCGTGAGCGGCTCACGCCCAGCCCGGGCCCCATCGATGTCGTGCCCAACGGAATTCGGCTGGAGGATTTCCCTCCAGGCCCTGCGCCCAGCCAGCCCACGATCGGGTATTTTGCCCGCATCACGCGCGACAAGGGCGCGGAGCTTTTTGTCGAGGCGTTCATCCATCTTGCCACCACGCTCGGCGACCAGACGGCGCGAGCCCGCATCGGTGGAGCCGCGACAGCAGGCGATCAACCGCTTATCGACACACTCCAGCGGAGGCTCGCCTCGGCCGGACTCGCCGACCGCGTGACCTGGTCGCTCAATCTCCCTCGCGAGGAGAAACTGGCCTTCCTCCAGAGTCTTTCGATTTTTTCCGTGCCGGTTCTCTATCGCGAGGCATTTGGCCTCTACACGATCGAGGCGATGGCCTGCGGTGTGCCTGTCGTGCAACCGCATGCCTCGGCGTTTCCCGAGATTGTGGCGGGGGGTGGCGGGCTTTCCGTGCCGCCCAAGGATGCCAAGGCGCTCGCAGCGGCGTGGCAGAGCCTCATCGCGGATGAACCTCGCCGTCGGGCGCTCGGCGCGGCAGCGCGGTTGGACGTTGAAAAACGCTTCAGCGCCAAGACGATGGCCGCGCAGTTTCTCGCGGTCGCGGAGCGTCTCCGCATTCCCGCCTGAGGCTCGACCGCGCATGGAAGTCCCCGCTCAATTTCATTTCACGCATCGCCGGATGGTCGAGTTTTCCGACACCGACCTCGCGGGCATCGTGCACTTCTCCAATTTCTTCCGCTATGTGGAAAGCGCCGAGCATGCCTTTTTCCGCTCGCTCGGCCATCGGGTGCATACGACGGCTGATGGCGATCATCAGGGCTGGCCGCGCATCGACGTGGCGTGCAAGTACCACAAGCCTGCGCGCTTCGAGCAGACCCTCGAAATCGGCCTCCGCCTTGTCGAGCTGCGCAATAGCAGCCTGCGCTACGAATTCTGGATCCTCGGCGAAGAGCGGGCGCTCCTCGCCAGTGGGGCCTTCTCGATCATCCATGTCGAAATCGATGCGAGCGGCAAGATAGCCAAGGCCCCGATCCCGCCCGTCCTTCGCGAGAAACTTGCCGCCCTCATCCCTGCCGGTCCCTAGCGGCTAATCTCTGCATCCCGGACTCCATCTCCCAGACCCTACTACTCACATGCAATGGCTCTACTACGCCCTCCTCACCGTCTCCACCTGGGGCCTCTACGGTGTCTTCCTGCACAGTGGCCAGATGGCGATGAACGACCCTGTCTTCGGCAGGTATAAGGCGTTTCTCCTCGTCGGCGTCGCTTACTTCATCGTCGCGGTGCTCGCGCCGCTGCTGTTGCTCAAGGCGCAGGGCGCAAGTTGGTCTTTCCCTGCCAAGGGCGCCTGGATCTCATTATTTGCCGGAACGCTGGGAGCGATCGGCGCCTTCGGCATTTTGCTCGCCTTCGGCGCCAAGGGCACGCCCGCCGTGGTGATGTCGATCGTCTTCGCGGGTGCACCTGTCGTAAATGCAATCGCCGGGATGATCCTCCATCCTCCGAAGGGTGGCATCTCTGCCGTGCCGTGGCAATTCTACCTCGGCATCGTGATGGCAGCCGTGGGCGGCTGCCTTGTGAGCTACTACAAGCCTGCTCCAGCTCCCAAGGCCGCGAAGGCAGTCCCGGCCGCGGTTCAAAAAGCCTGATCTCTGGCGATCCCTCAGGTCATCCGCCATTGGCTATCGGCTCCTCTACCTCGCAGCTTGCCGCGCTCAATTCCCTGATCGCGGAGATCGCGCCGACCAACGCTTTTTACCGCGCCCGGCTCGCCACGGTGGGGGCGCTCGGCGGATTCGCCTCGCTCGAGGATTTTTCCGCGCGCATGCCCTTCACACGCAAGGAGGAGCTCGGTCGCGACCAACAATCCCACCCGCCCTACGGCAGCATCCTCACCTATCCTGCAGAGCGGTACACGCGCTATCATCAAACCAGCGGCACCAGTGGCCGCCCTCTTGCGTGGCTCGACACACCTGAAAGCTGGCAGTGGGTACTTGAGAATTGGAAAGTCGTCTGGCGGCATGCCGGCGCATCCGCAGGGGATGCGGCCTTTTTCGCATTTTCCTTCGGGCCATTTCTCGGCTTTTGGGCTGCGTTCGATTCCGCCGTGCAGCTCGGCGTGCGTGCCATCCCCGCCGGGGGACTCGGCAGCAGCGAACGGCTGCGCTTCCTCCTCGCCCGCCGCCCACGCTTCCTCTGCTGCACGCCCACGTATGCACTCCGCCTGGCCGAAGTCGCACGATCTGAAGGCCACGATCTGGCACAGTCCGGCGTGGAGCGCATACTCGTCGCGGGCGAGCCGGGCGGCAGCGTGCCGGAAGTCCGGGCCCGCATCGAGGCAGGCTGGCCAGGCGCACGCGTTTTCGACCACCACGGCATGACTGAGATAGGGCCGGTATCGTATGGCGTCGCCGACGATCCCAGCAGCCTCCGACTAATCCACGGGGCATACTACTGCGAAGTTCTTGCGCGCGATACCAATACTCCCGTGTCTCCTGGAGACGCCGGCGAGTTGGTCCTCACCACCCTCGGTCGCACTGCCTGCCCACTCCTGCGGTATCGTACGGGCGACCTCGTACGGCCCGTGCTCGTAGCCGGAGAAAACGGCCCTGAAATCGCCCTCCAGGGCGGTATCCTCGGAAGGGTGGATGACATGGTGATCGTCCGCGGCGTAAATCTCTACCCGAGCTGTGTGGACGCTGCGGTACGAGCCTTCGGCGACGTACAGGAGTACCAAGTCGAGGTTGACCAGCGCACCACGCTCCCCGAGGTCCGCCTGCGCTTCGAAGGGCCCGAGGCGCTCACTGCGCCTGCTCTCGCCGCGCATCTCCGCACCGCGCTGCAAATCCGCATCGATGTGGTCAAAACACCTTCTGGCACGCTGCCGATCCAGGAGTTCAAAGCCCGTAGATGGAAGATCCTGCGCTGAAAAGCGGCGGCGCACAGAGCGTGGGGTCACACAAAACACATCGCGGGCAACCGACTTGCTCTAGACTCCCAGCGCCTGGTCGTCAGCTTTCATCCTCATGCTTGTCGTCTCCCGCCTCACCAAGTCTTACGAGACCCCCGCCGGCGCTGTGTCTGTACTACGCGATCTCGAGCTGCGGGTGGCCGCAGGTGAATCCATCGCCATCGTCGGCCCTTCTGGCAGCGGCAAGACGACCCTGCTAAATCTCCTCGGCGCGCTCGATCAGCCTACCTCCGGCTCCGTCACCATCGACGGCACCGACCTCGCCACACTGTCAGCCGCCGATGCGGCGCGCTTCCGCAATCGCGCCATCGGCTTTGTCTTTCAGCTTCACTACCTGCTGCCCCAGTGCGGCGTGCTCGACAATGTGCTCGTCCCTCGGCTTGCCGGAGGCTGGGACGAAGACGCCGCCGCCACCCGCGCCCGCGCTGAAAAACTCCTTGCCCAAGTAGGCCTGCAGGACCGCCTCACCCATCTCCCCTGGCAGCTCTCTGGCGGCGAGCAGCTCCGCGTGGCCCTCGCTCGCGCCCTCATCAATCAGCCGAAGCTGATCCTCGCCGACGAGCCGACGGGCTCGCTCGACCCCGCCACTGGCGAGCGCATCGCCGACCTCCTGCTGCAGACGCATGCCACCAGCCACGCAGCGCTGATCGTCGTCACGCACAACCCCGCTCTAGCAGCCCGCATGCAGAAGACCTACCGGCTCGAAGCAGGCCGGCTCGTCGCCTGATGCTCCAACACGCGCCTGAACGATGACCGCCCGCCACTATCTCATCCGCAGCCTGCTGCACCACCGATTCGCCTACATCGGCGTATTTCTTGGCGCGGTGCTCGGCGCGACGGTGCTGCTTGGCGCGCTGTTTGCAGGCGACTCCGTAAAGGCCTCACTCCACCGCATCGCCGAGAATCGAATCGGCCGCGCCACCCACTTGATTTCGTCTGGCGACAGGTTTTTCCGTGAAGCCCTCGCCGCGGATCTCGCCGCGTCCACCGGCGCCAACATCGCCCCCGTACTCTACGCCCGCGGAGCGGCCACCCATGCCACGACCCAACTCGCGGCCAATCGGGTGCAACTCGTCGGTGTCACCGACGCCTTTTGGAAGCTGGCCCCCGCCCCCACCCCGGTCGAGCTCACCTCTCCCCGCTCCGCGGTTGCGATCAACGACACGCTTGCCCGCCGCCTTGGCGTCACCGCCGGGGACACCCTCGTCGTGCGTGTGCAGAAGCCTGGCATCCTTGCGGGAAATGCCCCCGTCGCCGGCGCCGAGGCCAAACTGCAGAGCCTGCGATGCACTGTCACCGCCATTGTCGACGACGCTGCATTCGGGCGTTTCACCCTCGAGACCACTCAAGTCGCGCAGCTCTCGATTTTCCTTCCTATCGCCACCCTGCAGGAAGCTCTCGGCCGAGCGGACAAAGCCAACCTATTGCTGATCGAGTCAGCGGGCCCCGCCCACGCCTTGGGCGCCAGCCTCACGCAAGAGCTGGAACTCGCTGACTACGGCCTGAGCCTGGAGTGGTTATCCGACGCCAAGACCTTCGAACTGGCATCCGACCGGCTTTTTATCGACCCGCAACAGCTCGCGGCCGCACTCAAGGCTTTGCCGGCCGCGCAGCCGGTCATTTCCTATCTCGTCAACGACCTGCGTATCCGCGATCGCAGTACACCGTACTCCATCGCATCGGCTGTCGGCGCCACCGCTGCGCCGTTCCTCCCTCTCGATCTCGGGCCCGGGGAAGTGGCGATCAACGAGTGGCTGGCCGAAGACCTGCAAGCCAAGCCGGGCGACGAACTCACGCTTACCTACTACCAACTCGGCGCCGGCGGCGCGCTACAGGAGAGCACCGCGACCCGCAAAGTACGCACCGTGGTGCCGCTTGCCGGCCTCGCGGCGGATGCCAAGTGGATGCCCGACTTCCCCGGGATTACCGACGTCCAAGATCAGAGCAAATGGGATCCCGGCCTCCCGCTCAATCTGGAGCGCATTCGCGAAAAGGACGAACGATATTGGGATGACTACGCCGGGGCGCCAAAGATATGGCTGCCTCTCGAAGGAGGCCGCGCCCTGTGGTCCACCCAGTGGGGCGATACCACCGCTCTTCGCATCGCTCAACCAAGGGAGCAGCAAACCGAGATCGCCGCCAAACTGCTCGGCGCCCTCCAGCCTGCGATGAACCAGCTCATCCTGCGCGATATTCGCGCCACTGCCACCGGTGCCGCCCAGTCCCCGGTCGACTTTGCGGGGCTCTTCATAGGCATGAGCTTTTTCCTGATCCTGGCCGCGCTCGGACTCGTCGCTCTGCTCTTTCAATTTGTGCTTCTCCAACGCAATCGGGAGGAGGCATTGCTCTCCGCGGTAGGCATTTCACCGCGTCAGCTCCTTCACTGGCGGCTCCTCGAAGCCCTTGCGATCCTCTCCGTCGCAGCGCTCACGGCGCTGCCGTTGGCGGCCCTTTACACCCGGGGCATCCTCAGTTTTCTCGAGACGATCTGGGCTGGCGACAAATCGACCTTCGCGTTTTCCGCCAGCCCGACGAGCATCGGTGCGGGGGTGTTCGGATTCCTGCTATGCTCGCTCTTCGCGGTGTGGCTCTCCATCCGGAAACTCGCTCGCCGCGCCCTTTCGATTCGCCTCGCCGCGCAGACGGAGGATACCGCGCCGCTGCCGGGGATCCGCAAGACCTCGCTCTTCGCCGCGCTCGGCGGCATCGCCGCCACCGTCGCCGCAGTGGGCCTCGCCAATCGCGGCATCCCTGCGCAGGGCGCCTTCTACCTCGCGGGACTCGGCCTCCTCACCGCCGGCCTCGCAGCCTGCCGCTGGTGGCTGGCGCTGCCCCGCGTTTCCAGCCCCACGCTGCAGCCAGCCGCACTCGGCGCGCTGAACCTCAAAGCGCGGCGCGGTCGCAGCCTCGCCGTCGTAGGACTCATTGCCACGGCTGTCTTCATGGTGCTTTCGGTCGCCTCCTTCCGTAAAGCGATCGGCGCCGACTGGCTGGAGCGACAGAGCGGCACGGGCGGCTTCGCCCTTTGGATCGAGACGACAGCTCCCCTCAATGTGCCCCGAGACGGCAAGGCGAAGACCTTTGAGATTTTTGAGCCCCATGCAGCCTACCTCGGCGAGCCCATCCCCCTGCGCCTTGGCGCAGGCGACAACGTAAACTGCTTCAATCTCAATACGACCGCTCAACCACAACTCCTCGCCGTCGACGCGACGAAGCTTGCCCGGCTAGCGGCATTTCGGATCAAGGGAGCGACTTGGAGTATGCTCGCCACCGCCGGCCCGGGAGCACCCATACCTGCCCTGGTCGACGAAAATACCCTTTTGTGGGCTCTAAAGCGTAAAGTAGGCGATATCCTTAGGTACACCGATGAAGCGGGGCGGGAATTTCCTGTCGTCATCGCGGGCACGCTGCCCGACTCGATTTTCCAAGGCTATCTCGTGATCGATGAGACGCGCTTCCTGGAAAAATTCCCATCCCACCCCGGCTATTCCGCCTTCCTCGTCGATGCAAAGGCCAACTCCGATCTCAACGCTCTCCGCGCCCGCTTGGAAATCTCGGGCCGCGACGTCGGTGCCAAGGTGGATCTCACCCGCGATGTGCTCGCGAGCTTTCATCGCATCGAAAACACCTATATCGCGATCTTTAATGTCCTCGGCTCGCTCGGCGTGGTGCTCGGCAGCCTAGGTCTTGCGATCGTCGTCGCGCGCAATCTCCGTGAGCGGCGCGGGGAGTTTGCCGTGATGGCGGCCATCGGCCTGCCCCGCCCGGTGCTCGGCCGGATGGTCTACACCGAGTTTAGCCGGCTTGTCGCTTGGGGTATCTGGGTCGGGGCTGCGGCATCGCTCGTCGCGATCCTTCCCAGTCTCACCACGCTACCGCCTGTGCCCACCCTTCTTCTCGCGACGACACTCATCCTCGGAATCGTGGTGCTCAACCTTCTCAGCGGCTGGCTGGTCTTTCGCTGGTCGATGCGAGACCTCCGACCAAGCGTGGCACTCGGCGAGCGCTGAAATGAAGGCCAGGAGCGGAGCGAAGCGGCGATGCAGGCATCGCCGCGGCTATTCTTTCTCTTCAGGCTTTGGCTCGGGCAGGAATTGCGTGAGCAACGCGCCGATCAGCACATAGACGCCCGCCACGCACGCGCCGACGATGGCTACGCGCGCGGGGTCTGGCTTGTCGGACGCCGCAAACGTGAGGGTAAACCACGCCGCCGCCGTACCGATCACGCGGCCGCCGATATTGGCAGCGAAGCTCTCTCCGGTGCCGCGCAAGTGCACGGGGAAAACGAGCGGGATGTAATTACCCCAGAAGCTGAATTGCGCCACCGTGAGTACTCCAGCCACAAAGATGCCCACCTTGATCCAGGTGAGGCTGTCAGGATCGGCCAGGGAGGTCGAAACCCACCAGAAAAACGCCGGGACAAACAGCAGCGCAGGAAGCTGAAACACCCGCAGCAGCGATCGCCGGCTCACGATCACGACAGCCAAGACCGCGAGCAGGAAGCGCCCGACGAGGCCGCCGATCTCCTGCCACATCGTCACGCCGGCGACCACCTGATCGCTGGCGTTACCGGCGGCTTGCCGCATCTCGCGCTGCGCGACGGGCTCAGGTTTCTTCGCGGCCTTGGCGGCGTCGAGCGCGGCCTTGCCCTTTTCCTTGGCCTCGGCACGGACGGCGACATGGCCCGCCTCCATGGGAGTGCCGATACGCTGCGCCCCGATGATCTGGGGAATCTGCTGGATCGCGCCAAATGCGATACCGTAGCTGGAGGCGAAGACGAGCGTGGTCAGCACCGTCGTCTTACGCAGCTCCGGCGAGAAGAGCGCCCGTATGCTCGGGCGCTTCAGGGTGCCCGCCTCCCGCTTCTTCTGCCAGGCCGGGGACTCCGGGAGGAAAGGACGGATCAGAATGAGCGGCAGCGCCGGCAAGACGCCGGAAATCAGCGTGTAGCGCCACGCTTCGTGGCCGCCGTGGATAGCCGGGAAACTGAGCGCCCACTTGGCTGCCAGGATATTGGCTCCCGCTACCATCAGGCCACCGAAAGAGGAGAATGCCTGCGTGTATCCGAGCACCTTTTCGCGCTGCTTCGGCTCAGTGAACAGCTCGGCGAGCCAGGCCACCGCCGCCACGAACTCCACGCACACCCCGATGAAAACCAGACAGCGGAAGAAAAGCAGTTGCGGCAGAGATGTCGCAAATCCCGCCGCGCACGCGGCAAAAGCGTAGAGGAGGATCGAAAACGTCAGCACCCGCCGCCGACCCAGAAGATCGGTGAGATAGCCTCCGAGCAGTCCGAACACGCCACCGGCGATCGCTGGCACGAAAAAGAGCGTCCGCGCCCAGCTCACATACTCGGTGCCACCTGGCGCCCAGAGCGCCGCAGCCTGCGCGCGATCCATGCCACCCGCCACCAGGCTCTCCACGATGGGCGCACTCAGCGCGGCGATGGCCGGCTTGATGATGAGCGGCAGCATCAATAGCTCATAGATGTCGAAGGCAAAGCCGATGGCCGCGATGGTGCAGATGAGCCAAGCCGTGCGATTCATGCCTGCGCCCGGGGTAGCGGGGGTAGTTTCCATGGGAATAGAGCGTGTCGGGGATTGACGCATCATTTCAAGCGACGATTCGCGGAAACGCCCGCCTGGCTGCTTTTCCCCCCCCACCCATCCCTTGCCCAGAGGCCTATTCCCCCCTTGCAGCGGCTACACCAAGGAGGCCTTTACAACGCCGCAGGAAAGCCGGAGCGGTGAATTTTGTGCGACTGCGACCGCGAGAGGTTGATCTTGGCACCTTGCGCCCTACTGTCGGGGCCACCCCCCAGCCCCTCCCGCTATGAAATCGATCTCCCGCCTCGGTGCCGCCGCCCTCTCGCTCGCCTGCTTCCTCGCGCCCGCCATCGGACAGGCAGGCTCCGTCTGGCCTACGTGGCGCGGCACGTCGGGTGCCGGGACTGCGCCGGGCGCGCAGCCGCCGCTCACCTGGAGCACTGAGAAGAACCTCAAGTGGAAGACCGCCATTCCCGGCCTCGGCTTCTCGACGCCCATCATCTGGGAGAACAGGATTTTTCTCCTTACAGCCATAGAGACCAACGAAGAAAAACCCGCCGAAGCCTCCGCCTCTGCTGCCGAACCAGCCGCGCCGGCGGGCGACAAGAAAGGCGGTCGCCGCAAAGGCCCGGGCAATTTCGGAGGCGCGGGAGGCGTGCCCTCCAAATTCTTCGAATTCGCCGTCATCGCTCTCGATCGCGGCACCGGCAAAATCCTCTGGCAAAAGACTGCCCGCCGGGAGGTGCCGCACGAGGGCCGCCACGCGACGAATAGCTACGCCTCCGCCTCACCCGTCACCGACGGCGAGCACCTTTACGTGCCCTTTGGCTCGCGTGGCTTTTATTGCTACGACCTTCAGGGAAACCTTAAGTGGGAAAAAGACCTCGGGAACATGCGCACGCGCGGAAGCTTCGGCGAAGGAGCCTCGCCCGCGCTCGCCGGAAATCTACTGCTAATCCACTGGGACCACGAGGACGGCTCCTACATCGTCGCCCTCGACAAGAAGACCGGCAAGGAAGTGTGGCGCAAAGACCGCGACGAAGTCTCCTCTTGGTCCACGCCCCTCATTGTGGAGGTCGGCGGCAGGCAGCAGGCGATCGTCTCCGCCACCACGCGCACCCGCAGCTACGATGTGGCGACGGGGGATATCGTCTGGGAGGCCGGCGGCCAGACCATGAATGTCATCCCCATGCCTGTTACCGGCAATGGTCTCGTGTACGTCGCGAGCGGCTTCCGCGGCAATTCGCTCCAGGCGATCAAGCTCTCCGCCAAGGGCGACGTCACCGACTCTGCGGACATCGTGTGGAGCTTCAAAAAAAGCACGCCTTACGTGCCCTCGCCCGCACTCTCTGGCGAGCGCATCTATTTTATCCGCAGCAACGACGCCATCCTCTCCTGCCTCAACGCCTTGACCGGCGAGGTCCATTACCAAGACAAACAACTCCCCGGCGTCCGCGGCGGCGTCTATGCATCACCCCTCGTCGCCAACGGCCACGTATACATCGTCGGCCGCGAGGGCACCACGCTCGTCCTGAAGGACAAGGCTGACTTCGAGGTCATCTCCACCAACAGCCTTGATGAGCGCATCGATGCCTCGCCCGTGGCCCTCGACAGGGAGCTTTTCCTCCGGGGCCACGAGCATCTGTATTGCTTTAGCGAGAGCTGATTGGCGCGACGGCGGCTGGGCGCGACTTTTCGACTGACATTTCTCTCCAAAGCCCGCGGCATCGAGGGCGCGTGACGCGCACAATCTCCGCCCTCCCCCGGTTTGGCCTCATCACCGCCTTCATGGTGATGCTGGTCGTCGGATTCGCCGAGTACCTCATCTACGGTCTGCTGCAAACCGCCGCCCTCACGACCAAGGATTTTACGATGGAGGCCCTGGCGCTGGCCCAGATCATCGCCAAGTGCAGCGCGGCAGCCATCGCCATCGGCATCTTTCTCGAACGCTCCGAAGACCGCTGGCGCAATCTCGGACTGCTTCGCATCTCGCCCTGGACGCTGGCCATCGGATTCTTCCCCCTCGTCGCAGGCATCACGATCTTCCTCTCGGAACTGGATAATTTTATCCGCGTCGTTTTCAACAATGACGGCCTGCACGCGCTCGACCAGACTGAAGGCCTCGATGGCCTGCTCACCGGCTCGTGGCTCGGCTACGCGCTCGTGATTGTCGTTGCGCCCGTCGTAGAGGAGGCTGTCTTTCGTGGCGTGATTCTGCGGGGCTTGCTCGGCCGCTGGCCGGCGGCGGCAGCCATCCTCGTCTCCGCCGGGCTCTTCGCGCTGATGCACATGAATCCGGCGCAGTTTCCCGTGACGCTCATTCTCGGCGTGGTCCTCGGCTGGGCCTACGTGCGCACACGCTCACTCGGCCTCTGCATCGCTGGGCACGCGATCAATAACTCCGCCGCCTCGTGGATCGACTGGCTCCCCTTCGAGGTCGACAACTACAACCGCACTCCCGAGCCCGACATCTCATCGTTTCATCCCTGGTGGTTCGATCTCTCCGGCGCGGCGCTTTTCTTCCTCGGTCTCTGGCTGCTGCACAAGCTCGCCCCGCCCGCCCGCTCCTGGCTGCTGCCTCGCCCTGCTCCCGCGGCCCTGCTGACGCCCCCCTTGCCGCCCGTGCTGCCTGCGCCCCCCCTTCTCGCACCGCCTCCGCTGAGTGGCAATTACAGTGGAAATGGCCATTGTCAGCCATCGCCCACGCTTAACACTGATCGCTTCATGTCCGAACTAGCCCAGCTCGTCACTTCTCTTGCCACTCGCGCCCGCGCCGCGTCGCTTGCCCTCGCAACCGCGCCTCGTGAGAAGAAGGATGCCGCCCTCGCCAAGCTCGCCGACCTGATCGACGCCTCGCACTACACCCTGCTCGAGGCCAACCAGCGCGATCTCCTCTCGCCCGAAGCTACTGCCCTCACCGCCGCCTCGCGCGAGCGCCTCACGCTCAGCGAGAAGAAGCTCCACCAACTCGCCATCTCCGTCCGCGAGGTCATCGACCTGCCCGATCCCGTCGGCCAACTCCTCGACGAGACGACCCGCCCCAATGGCCTGCGCATCCGCAAGGTCCGCGTGCCGATCGGCGTCATCGCGATCATCTACGAGTCGCGGCCCAACGTCACCGTCGACTGCGCCATTCTCTGCCTAAAGAGCGGCAACGCCTCCATCCTCCGCGGAGGCAAGGAGTGTTTCCACACCAATATGGCGCTCGCCGAGCTCATCCGGCAGTCGCTGATCTTCGCCGGACTGCCCGTCGATGCCGTGCAACTCGTCCCCACGACTGATCGCAGCGCGCTCAACACGCTGCTCAAGCTCGATACGCACATCCATTGCGTGATCCCCCGCGGCGGCGAAGCGCTCATCCGCTACGTCTCGCAAAACAGCACGATCCCCGTCATCAAGCACTATAAGGGCGTGTGTTTCGTCTACGTCGACAAGGCTGCCGATCTCACGATGGCCGAGGCGATCACGCTCAACGCCAAGGTCGGTCGCCCCAGCGCGTGCAACGCCGCCGAGCAACTCCTCGTCCACCGCGATGTCGCCGAGGCCTTCCTGCCCAACGCCGCCCGCGCCCTCGCGGAGAAAAATGTGCAGCTCCGCTGCGATGCCGCCAGTGCGGCCATCCTAGACCGCGCCGGCATCGTCCACACCGCCGCGCAGCCCGCCGACTACACGGCCGAGTTTCTCGACTACATCATCGCAATCCGTGTCGTCGACTCGCTCGATGTCGCCATCGAGACGATCAACCGCGATAGCTCCAATCACAGCGACGCCATCGTCACCGCCGACGAGCCTGCGGCCCGCCGCTTCCTCGCCGAGGTCGACAGCGCCACGGTGTACTGGAACGCAAGCACACGCTTCACGGATGGTTTCGAGTTCGGCTACGGTGCCGAAATCGGCATCAGCACCGACCGCCTCCACGCCCGCGGCCCGATGGGCCTGCCCGAGCTCTGCTCGTACAAGTTTCTCATCGAGGGAACCGGGCAAGTGCGGACTTAGAGCCCACACGGCAACGAGGCTTGCATACCGAGATTTCCTCACAGAGTTCTCGGTATGGGCACAGAGCTCGAAAAAACTCCTTTTTCGGATGGGTGCATCCGGTTTGCTAGCTGGATAATCCCCGCGGCATACCGACCTGCTTGGCCACTTCGCCAACGCTCCCTGCGGTAATCCTGCCCCCTCATGCATCGGGCTCGCGCCTTTTTTCGCGTCGCTTTAGCCTCTCTGTCCGTGGCGGCTGTGGGTTTTTTCGCAGCGTCGGCGGTCTGCGCCTATCTGTTTACGAGTTCACAATCACGCCGCCCTATCGGAGACTTTGCCCCGTTCCTCCCTGCCACCACGCTCACGATTGGCTTCTCTGCCGTCGATGGTGTTCCTCTCGCGGGCTGGTTTACCCCCAGCGGCAACAATGCTCGAGCCGTGATCCTACTCCACGGATACGGCAGCACCCGCCGGCAGATGCTGGCACGTGCGGGGCTGCTCCACCGGGAGGGCTATGCGGTGCTGCTGTACGATGCACGCGGCCACGGCGAGAGCGGCGGCGACCTGATATCGCTCGGGAGATACGAGACCCGCGATCTTCTCGGCGCACTTGCCTTCATTCGCCTGCAGGGTGCCCGAGAGATAGGCCTGGTCGGCGCATCCCAGGGCGGTGCCACGATCGCACTCTCCAGCACATCGCTGGGGCCGGATGTCCGCTGGGCCGTGCTCGAAAGCGTTTATCCCGATCTGCGCGATGCCATCGATCGCCGCTTCCGTCGCACGCTGGGAATACCAGGGTGGCTCGGCGGCATGCTGCTGGTGCCGCTGGCGGAATGGCGGCTCGGTCTTTCCGTCGCGGATATGGCGCCGCTCGACGTGATCGGTCGGCTACCCTGCCCCACCTTTATCATGCACGGCGCGGCCGACACTCACACGCTAGAGGCGTCCGCCCGGGAACTTTTCGCGCGAGCTCCTTCGCCGAAGCGCTTCTGGCTCGTTCCTGGCGCAGACCACGTAGACCTCTACGGCTATGCCAAGGAGGGCTACGAACAACAGTTGTTGGCGTTTATCGCTACGGTTACGCCTTTCGCTCAAGGCCCGGGCGGACGCAGCTCGACTCCGCCCACGCGGCTATTTGTGCCGCCCGTGCCGGATGATATCCCAGATCACGTACAGCCCGAGGATCGCCGAGAGCAGGTAGCCGATCAGCCCGAGCGCGGGAAACCCAAATAAGTGCGGCTCGATGCCGGTCGTCACGATAAGCGAGGAGCCGATGATCAGCGCGCCGATGATCACGCCGAGCGTGATGCGATTGGCGGCGATCTTCACGGCATCGTCGTGATCCTCGAGGCCGCGATGGTTGAGATTGATTGCGAGGCTGTCGTGCTCGAGCCGGCGCACGAGGCGGCGCAACTCAAAGGGCAACTCCTGCATGCCGAGCAGTGCATGGCGCAACATGTCGCGCGAGCGGCGGCTGAAGGTCTTGAGGCTGGTGCGCTCCTGATAAAGCTCCCGCAGAATCGGCTCGGTATGCAGACGCAGGTCGAAGGCTGGATCGAGGCGGCGGCCGACTTCCTCGATAGAGATCACCGCCTTGGCCATCAGCGAGTAGTCGCGCGAGAGCGGTATACCGTGCTGGCCGAAGATGAAGAGCAGCCGCAACATCGCACGGCCCAGCGCTTGGCGACCGATGGAGAAGTTAAGCTCCTCGCGCAGCGCGAGCGTGACTTCCTTCTCCAAGCGGCGCAAGTCGGGCCGTGCGTCCACGGGTGCAAGATCGGCTGCGATCTGGACGATGCGCTCGGTGTCCTGCTCCACCGCGGCAACCCAAAAATCCGCCAGCGCGTAGCGCAGCCGGCGCGTCAGATGGCCCACTAGCCCCCAATCGAGAAAACACAGCCGCCCGTCGGGAGTGACAAAGAGATTCCCCGCGTGTGGGTCGGCATGAAAAAAGCCCGAAATGAAGACCTGGCGCACGAGCGACGAAGCGCCCCGTGCCGCAAGCTGCTCTCGCTGCTCGGGCGCCAGCTCGGCGAGCTGGCTCACCGGCCCGCCCGGTATCCGATCCATCACCAGCACGGTGGCGCTGCAGTACTCCGGATACGCGCGCGGGGCATAAACCTCGGTGGGGTGCGTATTCTGCGCGTTGAAAAACTGCTGGTTTCGCGTTTCGGTGCGAAAATCGAGTTCCCGCAGCACCCCCTCGCGCGCCTCGGCGATCACTCCGGGCAGATCCAGCGGCCGCAATGCAGGCACTCGCTCGTGCAACTGGCCCGCCAGCCACGCCGCCAGCTCGAAATCGATCTCGATCTTTCGCTGGAGGCCGGGCTTCTGCACCTTCACGGCGACCGCGGTGCCATCGCGCAAGGTCGCGAAGTACACTTGCGCCAGCGATGCTGTCGCGGCGGGAGTCTCGTCAAACTGCGCGAAAATCTCACCGGGCTCGCACTTCAGCGACGCCGTGAGCACGGGCTTGATCGTCTCGAAAGGCAGCGGCTGCACCCGGTCCTGGAGCTTTCGCAGCTCGAGGATGATCTCGTGCGGCACCACATCGGGACGCATGGAGAGTAGCTGGCCGAGCTTTACTGCGGTCGGCCCGAGCTCCTCGGCCGCCATCCGGAGGTGCTCGGCGGTGCTCAGCCGCACCGCCGGCGCCGGCAGCACTTTCTGCCAGAAACCGCCCGCCAGATCGGCCTGGGTCAGCAGGTCGGCAAAGCCATGCCGCGCCAGGATCGAGACGATCTCCTTGGCGCGGACTGCATGCCGCAGCGCATGGCGTGGAGTCACGCCGCGGTGCCGCCGGGGGCGGCGGGGCTCGCCTTTTGCTCAAGGGCAGTCACGCGCGCCTCCAGTGCATCGAGCCGGGACTGGGCTTTTCTATCCTCGGCCGCAAAACGCTCGCGGAGCTTCTCATTGAGCTCGTGGCTCATCGTCTCGAACTCGCGGCGGCCCTGCTCCGCGATCTTATCCGCCATGACTTTGGCCTCTTGCGCACTGACCTTGCCCTGCCGGACAAAGTCATCGAGGGCCGCTTCCACTTTCTCTTTGGTGATCACCGCCGCGCCTACGCCGGCAAGAAGAGTCTTTTTGAGTACGTCCATCATAGCGCCATCACTATTCCCCGCTTTCGCGGGCAACGCAACGCTCGCTTTCACAATCGCATCCGCGTCTCCGCGGCCTGCCAGCCTCCCGCGTTGACCACGGGCGCTTCACAGCCTTTAGTTTCCGTTCTCTTCGGCGCATGCCTCGCGTTTTCATCACCGGCCTAGGATTCGTCACCAGCATCGGCAACGATGCCGCTACCGTAACGCGCAGCCTACGGGAGCTGCGGCATGGCTTCGAGCTGTACCCGCCGTTTCAGAAACCCGAGATCCCGGTGAAAGTCACCGGCACGATCAAAGACTTTTTCACCGACTCGGTCGACCCCGAGGACTGGACCTATCCCTCGCGCTACAAGATCAAACGAGAGCTGCTGCGCTCGATGGCGCCCAACGGGCTCTTCGCCCACTGCGCCATGCTGCAGGCCATCGAAGATGCCAAGCTCACCGAGACCGACATCTCAAATCCCGACACCGGCCTCTACGCCGCCTCTGCCGGCTCTCCCTACTTGCTACACTACCACCATGAGCGCTTGACCAAGGTCGGCGTCATGCGCTGCTCGCCGCTCGGCATCGTCGCCGCCATCGCCGGCACGCTGAATTTCAATCTCATCGCAGCTTTCAAGATTCAAGGCACATCGTGCGGGTTCTCGTCGGCCTGCGCGTCGTCCTCGCACGCCCTCGGCTACGCTTTCGACGATATGGTGCTTGGGCGGCAGAAACGCATGTTTGTCGTCGGCGCGGAGGACGGCAATACGGATGCCATCCTGCCGTTTGCCGGCATGCGCACGCTGTCGCTCCAGACCGACCCTGCGATCGCCTCTCGGCCTTTCGACAAAGCTCGCGATGGCTTTGTCGGCACGGGCGGTGCGACGGTGCTCGTACTCGAAACCGAAGAGGAGGTACTTCGCCGGGGCGTAAAGCCCTACGCGGAGTTTCTCGGCTGGGGCCAAGCCTCGGATGGGCACAACGTCGCGATCTCGCACCCGGAGGGCCATGGCTCGGCCAAGGCGATGACGCTCGCGCTTCGCGCCGCCAAGGTGGCGCCAAACGAGGTCGACTACGTCAATGCCCATGCGACTTCCACCCTCATCGGCGACGTCTCCGAGGCCAAGGCACTGCGCGCAGTTTTCAAAGAACATTTGCCCAGGGTGGCCGTCAGCAGCACGAAGGCTCTCACCGGCCATGGCCTCTCGCTGGCCGGTGCCATGGAAAGCGGGTTTAGTGCGCTCGCGCTTCGCGAGGGCTTCATCCCCGGAGCCGCAAACCTTACGGAGGTCGCCCCTGAGTGCGCCGATCTCAATCTCCCCCGTGCCACGGAGGACCGCGCGCCCAATATCGTGATCAAGAACAGTAGCGGCTTTGGCGGTGCCAATGTAGCGCTGGTCTTCAAGCGCGTCGCTGCCTGACGGCAGTCCATGGCCGCCGTCGCAAAGGTTTCTGCGCTGCATCGTACCGCACTCGTGACGGGCGCGAGCACTGGGCTGGGCCGGGCTTTTGCCGAGATGCTGCTCCGCGAAGGGGTGCGCGTGTGGGGCACCTCCCGGGATCCCGCGCGCCTCACGCCGCTTGCTTCGGGCAGAGATGGCGGGCGATTCACGCCGCTCGCACTCGAGCTCCGTGATGCGAGGACGCTCGATGCCGCCTGGCACGAAGCCGAGCTGGCCGCCGGGGGCTTCGATATCGTCGTCAACAATGCGGGCTACGGAGTGTTTGCGGAATTTGCCGAGGCAGATTTCTCGGTGTGGGAAGAGCAACTCCAGGTGATGCTGGTCAACACCGCGCGCCTCTCCCATCACGCCGTGCGCGGCATGCTCAGCCGCCAGCGCGGCGCGCTCGTCAATCTCTCATCGCTGGCAGCGGAGTTTCCCCTCCCTTTTCAAAGTGCGTACAACGTGGCCAAAGCCGGCCTCACCGCGCTCAACGAAAGCCTGATGGTGGAATTGGCCGGCTCAGGTGTCGTGGTGATCGACATGCGCCCTGGCGACTACCGCACCGACTTCGAGGGCTCAGTGCGCCGTCCACAGCCGCTCGCAGATCGGCCCCGGCTCCAGCGCGCCTGGGCAGCCTTTGAGCGCATGATGCAGAGCGGGCCTGAGCCTGCGCACGCCGCCGAGTCGTTGCGCCGCGCGCTCCTCGCCCACCGCAGCGGCACCGTGCGCACGGGGCGCTTTTTCCAGGCCGTCGTGGCGCCCTTCATCTCCCGCTTCGGCTCGCTGTCGCTCAGGCGCAGCATCCAAGCGCGCTATTTCGACATTCACTAGGCACGCGCATGCCCAAACTTCGCATCCTCGTCCTCACCTCGAGCACCGGCGGCGGCCACGATGCCCGCGCGCAGGCTTTCGCAGAGTGGTGCTTCCTTCTCTATCGCCATGAGGTCGACGTACGTATCGAGCAGATGCTCGAAAAATCCTCCGTTATCAATCGTAGCGGCGTAAACCTCTACAATCGCATCCAGAAAGCCGCGCCCTGGATGCACAAGGGCTTTTACGCCTTCGTCGAGCTCCTGAGCTACATCAACCGCAGCTCCGTTCACTTTGGCCGTCGCTACTATCTCGAGGTGCTCGGCGAGTATCGGCCTCATCTCGTATTTAGCGTGCACGATTGTCTCAACCGCGGCTACTTCCAGCTCGCGCGCAAGGTACTCGGGGCCGACAAAGTCCGCTGTGCCACATACTGCGGCGAGTTTTCCGGCGGCTGGGGCTACTCGCGCAACTGGATCGAGACCTCGGTCGACCTCTATCTCTCGCGCACGCCGACTGCCCGCGACTATGCGGAGAAGTGCGGCATCCCGCGCGAACGGAGCCGCGTCCGCGGCTCGCTCATGCGCCCGCGCTCGCACCTCGAAGTATTCGATACGGAGGAGCGCCGCGAGTTTCGCGCCAAGCGCCTCGGCCTCGATCCCGATCGCTTCACCGTCTTTCTCGCGACCGGCGGCAACGGCGCCAACAATCATCCCGCCCTCCTCGCCGCCCTCCTGCACCACGCCGATCGTTGCCAAGCCATCGTGATCTGTGGGCGCAACAAGGATACTTACAACGAGCTTATCCACTGGCGCACGCTGCATCCCGAATTTCTCTGCTACATCGAGGGCTATTCCGAAACCGTCCACCTGCTCATGCAAGCGAGTGATGCGATCGTGACTCGCGGCGGCACGACCACCTGCGCCAAAGCCCTGCATTTCCGCTGCCCCATCATCTTCAATGCCTTCGGGGGTATCATGCCGCAGGAGGAACTCACGTGGAAATTCTTTCGCAACGCGGGCTCCGAGAAGATCGAGGACGCGGCGGGCTTCGCAAAGATCATGGATCGCTGGATGACTCACCCGACCGCCTATCACGAAGAGCGCGATCGCTTCCTCACTCTACGCTATGAAGAAGACCCGACCGTCGTCATCGACGAAATTGTGGCTCTCGGTTGCGAGGTAGCGAAGGTGAAGCTCAAGCGCCGTCCCTTTCCTCCCGAAAAGCGGGAGCAGGACCCCGTGATCTAAGCGCCGCGCTTCGTTGGCCCCACCAGGTAGCCCCTACCCCGGGCACTGCAAAGTGGGACCGGCCGCCTCGCGCGCTGCTCCTTCTTCGCTCGCCCGCTTCGGAATAGGCGCTCTAGTTTTCCGCCACCTTGCCCGCTTCAGCACCAGTCATCGCCTATCTCTTTACGACGTTTCCGAAGAGCACGGAGACGTTTCTCCAGCGCGAGATCATCGCGATGCGCGCCCATGGAGCAAATCTGCGTATCTACTCGCTCTGGGGAGGAGGCGGCTCGTTTCGCGGCCTACCCGTGGCGAGTTTCAACAAATGGCGTCTGCTCACGCTGCTCTGGATGATACCCTACGAGGCTGCACGGCGCCCCGAGGTGCTGCGGCAGTTGCTCCACGGGCTCTTCACGCGCCGTGCGCCCTCGTGGATTAATTTCTGGGAAAACATGCTCGGTGCGGGCTTCGCCTGCCTCTTTGCCGGCGAGTTTCGCAAGAATCCGCCGGCGCTCGTCCACGCCGCCTGGGGTGGCGCACCTGCCACCGCTGCGTGGCTGCTCTGGCGACTCGACGGGCATCGGTTCAGCGCTGCGGCGCATGCGTACGACATCTACGAGCACGGCGGCGACTGGTGGCTCAATGAGAAGCTGAGTCACGCCGCCTTTATCCATACATCGACCGAAATGGGCCGCCGCTCATTGGTGGAGCGCGGGCTGCCTGCCGAGCGCATCGTCTGCGTCCGCCGCGGACTTGATCGGCTGCCGACGTTCAAGACCTTGCGCCGCGAGCGTGCCCCGCTCCATCTGGTATGCGTGGCGCGGCTCGTCGAGAAAAAGGGTCTCGATCATCAGCTCCGCATCTATGCGGCTTTGCGTGCGGCAGGCGTGCCGTTTCAAGCGCGCATCATCGGCGAGGGCCCGCTGCGCGCCGAATTGGAGAAACTCGCCGGCCATCTCGGTGTCGCCAGTCAAGTGGCCTTCACCGGGCATCTGCCGCAACACGAGGTATGGACTCAGCTTGGCTGGGCGGATGTGCTGCTGCACACCGGTGTCGTCGCCGCCAGCGGCGACCGCGATGGCCTCCCCAATGTCATCCCCGAGGCCATGTCCAGCGGCGTGCTCGTCGTCACCTCTCCCGCTGCGGCCACCACCGAGGCGATCGCGCACGGCGTCACCGGCCTCGTCGCCACCGTCGATCAGCCCGCCGAATGGGTGAGTGCGCTGCGCCGCCTCGCGACCGACCACGCTTTTGCCGACAAACTCCGCGTCTCCGCCCGCCACTGGGTGGAGGAAAACTTCGATGCGCATAAAAACGCCGGCCGCGTGCTCGCGAAGTTTCAGCAGACGATCGCCGAGGCTCAGCCCTCACCCAGTGCCGCCGCCCCGGTGGCCCCCGCGCCGAGCGCATGATCTACTTCGACGTCACCAAGACGGGTGCGGCGGGCCATCGCTCCGGCCTTACCCGCGTGAGTTCCCGCCTCCGCGACAGTCTTGGCGCCGCCGCCACCGAGGTCGCCTGGCATGAAGGCAGTCTTCGCCGGCCCGGCAGAAACGCGGAGCCGGTGAAGCTCGGTGCGGGCGACTGGTTCTTCACGAGCGAGCTGTTTTCAGAAGAGGAGCGCCCTGGTTTCACCGCATTTCTCGATTTGCACGGCGGGCGCTGCTCGGTGGTCTTTCACGACGCGATCCCACTTAAGCACCCGCACATCACCTGGCCCAAGAGTGTCGCGCGTCATCCCGCCTACATGAAGCTCCTTGCGCGCTTCACCCGCGTGTGGGCGGTGTCGCAGGAGAGCCGAGATGAGTTGCAAGGCTTCTGGCGCTGGCTCGGCCTGGAGTGCATACCCGCCGTGGAGGTGTTGCCGCTTGGGGCTGACCTCGCCGATCGCTCGCACCTCGCTGCATCCCCGGAAGCCCGACGCCGGAGTGCTTCCCCGCACCTCCTTTGCGTCGGCATCATCGAGCCGCGCAAGAACCAGGCGCTCCTCCTCGAAGCCTGCGCCGCGCTCTGGAAGAGCGGCCTCGACTTCGAGCTGCACCTTGTCGGCCGCGTCAACCCCCACTTCGGACCGCCCATCGTAGCCCGCATCAAAGAACTTCGCCGCGAGTACGGCCAGCGGCTACAGTTTCACGAGGCCGCGAGCGACAAGACCGTAGCCGCTCTTTATGCTTCTGCGCGGGCCAGCGTATTTCCCACCATCGCGGAAGGCTGCGGGCTGCCGCTGCTGGAATCTCTCGCGTACGGCGTCCCCTGCGTCCACAGCGCCCTGCCCGTCCTCCAGGAAAACGCCTCTGGTGGCGGCTGCCTCGCCGTTGCCGTCAACGACTCCGCCGCCTGGCAGGCGGCATTGCGCGCGATTCTCACCGATCACGCGCTGCATGCCCGCCTCGCCAACGAGGCGGCCACCCGCACGCTCCCGACATGGGCCGAGGCCGCGCAGCGCCTGCGCGCGGCGCTTACCTGAAGTCCGTGCAATTCAACGTTCGTAGATCCGCGCCGCAGACGTAAAGCCGCCTGCTTCCGCGGCTGTTTTTCCAGGGAAAAGCTCCATGCGCAGGCGCTCGCCCGCCAAGACCTCGAAAAGCACCGTGCCCTGCACCGCGCCGCTTGTGCCCTCGAAGGGCCGCGGGCCGTCAATGAGCCCCATGCGGATCAGTTCGTACTTCACGATGCCGCTCGCCGACGTGATTCCATCGGGTGCCGGGGCGTTGCCCTTCACGCCAAACTGCGATGCAGCGCCACCCGCGTACTCGCCAAAAGAGAGCACGATCTTATCGGCGTCGATGTAGTGATACGCGATCGAGAGATGGCCCGTCCAGTAGCTGCGACTGTTGCCACCGGTGGCGCCGGAGTAGCCATTGGTGCCGGCAAGGAACCAGTTGCCCACGAGCCGACCGGCGCGGTCGTACCCGATTTTTCCGCCACGCGGCGCTACGACCCTCGTCGCCTTGGCCAGCATATGCTGCCGCACCGCCGGCTCAAAAGCCTCGAACGCATCGATCGTGAATACCTTCCACGACTCCGACGCATAGAAGTCTGGCGTGAGGAACCCCGGATCGGGCCGCTCCAGATCGAGCACCGCAAAATCGAGGGTGCGACCGCCAATGCGCCCGATCAGCTGGCCTCCCGTCACTGGCACGCGCGTGCGAACACTGCCTCCCGTGGGCACGCCCCCCGGAATCTGCGCGAGGATCGCAGGATCCATTACATCGACGAGATCATAGTAGCTGTAGATGGTACTGCTGTGTTCGAAGACGATGCGGTAGTCGTTGCGCACCTGCTGCTGACCACCATCGCCCGCAAACGCTGCACGATGCTGAATCTGCGTGATGACACCGTTGCCTGGCGCGTAAACCGGATAGGTACCGGGCGCGGAGTTGCGATTGGCAGGCCACAGGTACAGGTGATCCGCAGGCGTGACGTGCTCGAAAATCGCAAGGCCCATCGGATTGATCACATCGAGGTCTGCGATTGCCATGGGCGAATGCGTCAGCGCCACTGGCGCGCCGGAATTCGCCGGAAAGGTGCTCCACTCTGATCGTACATGAGCACGGCAGGTTGCGTACGGATCGAAGGCGCTTGCGTCGTAGACCTCCACGAGCACCTCGCCGGTGCGGCCTCTGTTGTCCGTCACTTGCATCGTGTAAGCGCCGGCGTCCATCGGCCGGGTCAACGCTGCATCGGAGCTGCCCTCAGTGAGCGGAAAGGCCGCCACAGCCGTCGCCGCACGGTCGAAGATAAGACGGTCGACTACCCGGCCCCAATCGTTGTTCGCATCCACCTGCCTCTGGGCAGAGTCGAGCACTACGACCTGCGGATCGGGGAGCACGGCCTGGACGCCAAAGGCGGCCAACCCCGGGCCCACTCCACGCATCAGCAGCGTGCGCGCAGTACCTCTTACCGCAAAGCCCGCGGTCAGCGTATCGGAGCCGGTGCCGGCAACTCCTCGCACCGAAAGATTCACCAACTGCGGCCCAGTCGCATCCGCCGTATAGACCTCGATCAATGCCACGCCACTGGCACCACCTTCGGCCGCGACGTGGACAGTATACGCGCCAGCACTCGCGGCAAGCACCACCGCCGCATCGCGACTGCCCGCAGTCAGGGCAAATGCCCCTACGCGCTGCCCCACGGCGGCGACGCTGCCGCCACCCTCCCAATCGTCGTTGCTCGCGATCGCCCGGCCGGCTGCATCGTACACCGTGAGGCGCGGATCGGCGAGGGCATTATCCAGACCAAAGGAGGTGAGGCCTGGACCCACCGCACGGATGAGCACCGTCTGCGAGCCACCGCCCGCAAGCACGTACCCCACGATGGCGGGCGAACCATCCGCCGACACCCGCAAACGAGTCGATAGATTGGTCAGCGACCCGGATCGGGTTTGCGCCTCAAGGGCAGCGATGAAGACAAACGGGAGTGCGGCCGTGCACGCAACAACCCGCCACAACCGTGCAGCAAAGGAGGGTATCATATAGGCTAGCTGGGGCCACGAAACTGCGCCTATATTTTCGCAATACAACGGCGGAAAACACGGAGTCTACGCTTCGTATCCGCCCCACGGTTACCGGCCGAAAAGTTTATCGAGCGCGTTAAGGCTCTTCACCGGCGCGGCTTTCTTCTCGCCCACCGGAGCCGCGATGATCGGCTTGGCTGCGGGCGCAGGCTTCTCGAGCACCTTGGCCGGGGCCGACGCCGCACCTCCCTGCAAGGACTCCAGCAACCGATCCAACTTCACCGCCGATACCGGCTCTGCCGTACCCAGCTCCTGCGCAAAAAGACTTACCCGAAACTCCTCCACCAGCCAGCGCAGTGCCTCCGCTCCCTCGCGACCCCGCAGCTTCTCAACTGCCGCGAGATATGGCGCGAGCTGCGCAGCGCGCTCCGCGTCCTTCGCCTGGTTTTTCTTCGCGCGCTCCACGCGAAGCTTCATCGCCTTGAGGTAGCGCGGGAGGTGAGGGAGCTGGGCGTAAGGGGTCTTCTTGAGAAAATCCTTCGGCACCAGCGCATCGACCTCGCGCGCGAGCGTGGCGGGCGCCCCCGGCAGCACGAGCAACTCGTTGCGCAGGGCCAGGATCTCCTTGAAGAGATCGACAAAGCGCGGCACCAGTCCGCGCAAGTCGGCCTTCGCCTTGTCGAGCACGGTCGCAAACACGGTGCGCGTAAGCGGCGCCACCTTCCGCTCCGTCGCCCAGCGACGGATCGAGCCAAACGCCTGCTCCTGCAGCTCATCCATCGAGCCGAGCATCGCCACCAGCGGGCCGAGCATCCGGATCGCACGCAGATCGCGCTCCGTCCACATAAGATCCTGACCCAGTTGGCGCTCCAGCAGGGCCGCCACCCCGCGCCGAGTCGCATCCTGCGCCTCCTCGGGGGTGCGGAAAAGTCGGCGTGCCACGCCGTCTGCCGTCGCGCGCAGCCCTGGGAATGCGTAGACGGGCGCCCCGGCCTGTTCGGTCACAAGCACGCGCTCGGGCAGGTCCTCCCAGGCCCAATTGGTATGCTCGGGCGTCTCCCATTTGGCACGGGCCGCGCGCCACGCGGCGGGTTCCTCGCGCGCGACTGCCACGCTGGCCTCGCGCGAGTGCGACACGAGCGCAGCGCGCACCTCCTCGAGTTCGCGGCTCGCGGCGAGCTCCTTGCCCGCGGCATCGACCACCCGGACGCGCACCCGCAGATGCTCCGGCGGCGGCTTATCCGCCCACACTGCGGGATCGATCGCCACCCGGTAGCGCTCCGCGATCTCGGCTGCCAGCGCTTGCGTAAGCGACTCCCTCCCGGCGGTGAGGCGATTGCGCGAGGCTAGTTGCGTGGCGAGTGC
This sequence comes from uncultured Opitutus sp., assembly GCA_964480585.1. Lineage (GTDB taxonomy): Bacteria > Verrucomicrobiota > Verrucomicrobiia > Opitutales > Opitutaceae > ER46. The sequence continues at coordinate 45,408 of CAYZPV010000012.1, forward strand.
CTTCGCCGTTTCGCCGAGCGGCACAAAGCCGCGGCGGAGTTCCTTCGGCAGCGCCCGTAGGTAGTGCTCGACCTTCGGCTCGACGTGGCCGGGCACAGCCCAGTCGAGCGCGGCGGGCGTAAGCGCCCCGGCCTCGCGCACGCTCACATCGAGCGTCACTCCGTCGTCGGTCTGGCCGGGCTTATAGGCGTAGTTGAGCGGAAGCGCGCTATTCTGGAGCGGCAGCGCCTCCGGAAACGCCTCCGCATCGTGCGCGATCGTCTCGGGGTCGCGCAGGTCCTCCGGCTCCATGCAAAGGAAGCGTGGCTCGGCCCCTTTGCGCTCGCGCACAAGATCGACGAGTTCACCCACCGCACTTACACCCTCCGCCGGCCCGCCTCGACTCGGCAGCAGGCGCGTCGCATAGAAGCGGAAGGCCATCTCGTCGAGATTCAGGTAGCCGCTGTCCCGCGCGCGGGTGAGCAGGTCTTCGAGTTTTTCTCGCACGCTCCGGTTGTTGGCCACGAAATCGAGCGGGAAGGTCACCGTGTCGTTTACGAGTCCTTCGCGGATGAAGATTTCCGTCGCGTGCTCCGGGTCGATCTTGCCATAGCTCACGGCGCGGCTCTCGAGCTCGAGCCCGTATAGGCGCGTGCGCTGGCGGATCATCACCCGGCCGTTCTGTTCGTTCCAGAAGGGCTCGCTGTGCGCTACGCGGACGACGTGCGCTCCGAGTTCCAGCGCCCACAGCGGGTCGAGCCGCGCGCAGGTCCGCGCATAGATGCGCGTCGTCTCCATGATCTCCGAGGCGATGATCCAGCGCGGTGTCTTGGGTCCTCGTTTCTCAGTCGGCTTTTCATTGTCCTTCCTCCGTTTCGGCTCCTCGCGGCGAAAGAGCACGGAGCCGGGGAAGAGATTCACTTTGCGATCGTGCGTAGCCTTGTAGCCTCCATTTTCTTCGTCGAGCTGCGCGATATTGCCCAGCAGGCCGGCGAGGATACTGCGATGGATGGCCCGATACGAGGGCGTGCCAAAAACCGTGGTCTTCTCATCCACCTCTTTCAGCCCGTGATACGCGGAGGTGAGCTTGAAGTCCTCGCGCTCCTTGAGCACGTCGAGAAGTTGCATGTGCACATCTCGCCACTCGCGCATGCGCGTGTAGCTCAGGAAGTGATCCTTGCAGAAGCGTCGCAACCGGGCCTGCGACATATTTTCCACCTGCTCATGAAAGGTCTCCCAGATATTGAGCAGCGTGAGAAAATCCGAGTCTGGGTGCACGAAGCGGCGGTGCGCTGCATCGGCTTGCTGCTGCTTGTCCATCGGCCTCTCGCGCGGATCCTGGATCGACAAGCCCGAGGCTATCACCAGCACCTCGCGCAACGCCTTCTCGGCGCGCGCCTGCAAAATCATCCGGCCCACCGTGGGATCCACCGGCAGCCGCGCGAGTTCTCGGCCGATGGAGGTGAGTTGGCGCACCAGCACCTGCTCTCCCTCCGTCCTCTCCCCGCGCCCCTCCTTTCCGCCGCTGCGCGGCTCTTCCAGCGCACCCAGCTCCTCCAGCAGCAGATATCCCGCGCGGATCGATTTTGCCGCCGGCATGTTGATGAAGGGAAACCGCTCGATGTCCCCGAGCCCGAAGGCCTTCATCCGTAGAATCACATCGGCGAGATTGGCCCGCTGGATCTCCGGCTGGGTGAAGCGCGGCCGCTCCATGTAGTCTTTTTCCGAATACAGGCGGATGCATACGCCCTCCGCCACGCGCCCGCTGCGGCCTTTGCGCTGGTCCGCGCTCGATTGCGATACGGGCTCGATTGGCAGGCGGCGCGTCCGAGCCTGCGGCGAGTAGCGGCTCACGCGCGCCAGCCCCGTATCGATGACGAAGCGGATCCCCGGTATGGTCAGCGAAGTCTCGGCGATGTTGGTCGCAAGCACGATCTTCCGCCGCTGCGTCGGCGCAAAGACCCGCTGCTGCTCCGCATTGGAGAGTCGGCCAAAGAGCGGCACGATCTCGCAGTCGCGCAGCCTCCGCCCCTCCAGCAGGTCGCGCACTTCGCGGATATCGCGCTCACTGGGCAGAAAAACGAGGAGGTCTCCCTTGCCACTTTCACGCACCACGCGCTCCACGGCCTCCGTCGCACCGTCGATGTAGTGCAGCGCTTCGGCCCGCGCGGAGGCGATGGCCGAGGCGTCTTCCTTGTCTTCGTTTTCGTCGTTCTCCGCGTAGTCCCGCCCCAGTTCGTCCAGCGGCGCGTAGATCACCTCGACGGGAAATGTCCGGCCCTCCACCAGGATCACCGGCGCATCGTCGAAAGCCGCGCTGAAGGCCGCCGTGTCGATCGTCGCCGAGGTGATGACGATCTTCAGCTCGGGCCGCTTGTATCGCAGCGTGCGCAGGTGCCCTAGGAGGAAGTCGATATTGAGCGATCGCTCATGGGCCTCGTCGATGATGATGGTATCGTACTCGCGCAGCAGCGGATCGCCCTGCACCTCGGCGAGGAGCATGCCATCGGTGAGAAACTTGATTGTCGTAGCCGGAGTCGTCTGGTCGTTGAAGCGGATCTTGCAGCCCACTTCACGGCCCCACTCTACGCCGAGTTCCTCCGCCACGCGGCGCGAGATCGAGAGCGCGGCCACGCGGCGCGGCTGGGTGCAGGCGATGCGCCCGCGTGCCCCGCACCCTGCCGCCAGACACATCTTTGGTATCTGCGTCGTCTTGCCGGACCCCGTTTCGCCTGCGAGCACCACCACCGGATGGGCCTGGATGGCCGCGGTGATCTCTTCCGCGCGCGCGCTGATGGGCAGCTCGGGCGGAAACTCGAGGCGAAAGGGAAATGGCTTGTCTTGACGCTGTGCAGGCACGGGACGCGGGAACCCGAAGGTGGGAGGGATGCCCGCCGCCGCAACTCCCCATTTTACCCTTCCCTTTCCGCCTTCCAGGCTTTTTGACCTCCCTTCCACTCATTCATGCGCCTTCCGCCGCTTCTGCCCTCCGAGACCCTCGCCCGCGTGCTTCGCGTCGCAAAGTTCGATGGCACCACTGTCTTCGCCTTCTCCGCTCTCTTCGCTGTCATGGAGGCCACGGCTGGCGAGATGCGCTTCGCGGTCATCGGCTTGCTGGCTGCTGGCGCAGGCGCCATCGAGCTGCACGGCGCCGGGCTCCTCGGCCACGGCGATCGTCGTGGTATCAACTGGTTGATCGCGAGCCAACCCGTCCTGCTCGCCATCATTTACATCTACTGCGCGCTGCGGCTTTCCCCGATCCCGGAAAGCCGCCAGGTCGAATTCGACCAGGCCGCCAGCCAGCTCGGCATGTCGACCGACGAGTTTCTTCGCACTGTCTATCGCTTCACCATCCAGGCAGTCGCTGTCGTCGCCACCCTCTTTCAGGGCTGGATGCTCGTCTACTATCTGCGCAGGCGCCAGGCCGTCATCCAAGCTGCGGACGAGATACCCTCGCCAGTAGAGCAGGAGTGACTCCCCTACGGAACGACCGCAACCCGCCGCGCTTGCACGCTCGACTGCCTGCGCTAGCGTAGGGCCAAACTCTCATGTCCAAGCAGCGCTACATTGAGGCCAAGCAAAAGTGGGCCGAGAAACAGAAAGCCCGCGGCGTTACCGCGCGCGCCGAAGCCTCGGCCGATCGGCTGCCCCCAGGTCAAAAGCTCACCACCGGATTCCCCGTGCTCGACCTTGGTGTCCAGCCCGAGATTCCTCATGCCGAGTGGAAGCTGAAGATCGATGGCCTCGTCGAGAGACCCACCGAGCTTACCTGGGCGCAGTTCAATGCCCTGCCGCAAGTCGACGACCTCAGTGACTTCCACTGCGTCACCACGTGGAGCAAGTATGATTGCCGCTGGGGCGGCGTCGCCTTCACCACCCTGTACGAACTCGTGCAGCCCAAGCCCGAGGCCAAGTTTGTGTATTTCACCAGCTTCGACGGCTACTCGACCAATGTCGCCCTCGACCGCTGCCTCGATGATGATGTGCTGGTAGCCACGTCCTTCGATGGCGCGCCAGTCTCGCGCGAACATGGCGGGCCTGCGCGTGTGATCATTCCCAAGCTTTACGCGTGGAAAGGTGCCAAGTTCGTAAGTGGCATCACCTTTCTCGCCGAGGATAAGCTCGGCTTCTGGGAAGTGCGCGGCTACTCCAACACCGCCGACCCCTGGACAGAAGATCGCTACGCCTGAGCGCCAAACACTAGCCTGCCCCTCGCCGCCATCCGCCCACTGCCGACTTGCTTCACCCAACCGTCTCCTATTCAAACACCTGATGACGAAGCCGGTCCTCCTCGTGGCTGAGGATAATGCCATGGATGCCCTGCTCTTGGAACGTGTATTGGAGCGCTGCGGCGGCGTCTTCCGCTTCGCTCATGTCGACAATGGCGAGGCGTTGATCGAGTACCTCACGGGGAAAAACGGCTTTGATGACAGGGAGCGGTTCCCTCCGCCCGATCTCATTCTGCTCGATCTAAAAATGCCCCGCAAAGACGGCTTCGCCGTTCTCCGCTGGCGGCAGGAGACCCCCGCCTTCATCCAGATACCCGTCGTCGTTTTCTCCTCCTCGAGCCTACCTGAGGATGTCTCGCGCGCCTACGCGCTAGGAGCCAATTCATACGCGGTAAAGCCCTCCGATCCCACTCGCTTCGAGGCGCTTGTCGCCGCCCTGCAGAATTGGTGGGCAGTCTTTAATGTCGGCAGCTCCCGCCGCTGATATGCCTGCCACCAGCCCACCCCTCGCCTCACCGCACACCGGGCGCCCCTTCCTGCTCTGGAGCATCGGTATCCTGCTGACGATCGTGCTGGGGGTGATCGCCTTCGAAGTGATGGATGTCTCCATCTTTCGCCGGATCGGTATGGCCCACGAGTTCTGCTACCTGCGCGAGCCCAAGCTCATCTGGCTGCACGTCGTCTCGGATGTCCTGATCGGTCTGGCCTACGTTTCGATCTCCGCCACCCTTGCCTATCTGGTCTACAAGGCGAGCCGCGGCATCCCCTTCAACGGCGTCTTTCTCGCTTTCGGCCTTTTCATCGTCTCCTGCGGTATCACTCACTTCATGGAAGTATGGGTCATCTGGGAGCCGGTGTACTGGATGTCTGGATACGTAAAGGTCGTCACGGCCGCCGCCTCCGTCGCCACCGCCATCGCGCTTTTTCCGCTCGTGCCCAAGGTCTTCGCCCTCATCGAGTCGGCGCGCCGGAGCGAAGAGCATCGCGCCGAGGTCGAGAAACTCAATGCCGAGCTCGAGCGCTTCAACTACTCGGTCGCCCATGACCTCCGTGCTCCTCTCCGCGGCATCACCGGCTTCGGGCATCTCCTGCGTCAGGATTTTGGCGGCCAGCTTCCTCCCCAGGCTCTCGACTATGTCGACAAGATGCAGCGCTCCGCCGCGCAGATGGACGCGCTGATCCACGATCTCCTCAAATACGCCACCATCGGGCGCCAGCCGCTCCAGCGCCGGCTCGTCTCTCTCGACGACAGTGTGCGCTCTGCACTTTCTCTGCTCGAGAGCGAGATCAAGTCCACCGAGGCCATCGTGCGCGTGCCCGCGCCCCTGCCTGTCGTCTCGGCCGATCCCACGCTGCTCCAGATCGTCTTTCTCAACCTCATAGGCAATGCCATCAAGTTTGTCGGGCCCGGCATACGACCTGAGATCGAGATCGTCGCGCAGTCCGACGCGCCTACCGGCCGCACCACCATCTCCGTCATCGACAATGGCATCGGCGTGCCTCCCGAAGCCCGGCAGCAGATTTTCCGGATCTTCGAACGCTTCCACTCCAAATACCCGGGCACGGGCATCGGCCTCGCCATCGTCCACCGCGCCATCGAGCGCCTCGATGGCCAGATCGGGCTCGATGTCGGCCCCTCCGGCAAAGGCACCCGCTTCTGGTTTCAGCTGCCCCTCCCCGACGGGCGCTCATAGGCGCGACCGCGCGATCGCCAGCCCGACTCCGGCGCGGTGTCGCTTCAGCGTTTCAAGGCAAAGGCCACGTAGGCGTCGCCCGCGCCCGATTTGCCGCCCACCCGGCCACCACCCGTCGCTGTGATCACCACGTACTGCCTCCCGCCGGCCTCGTAGATCGCCGGTGCGGCCGTGCCCGCAAACGGCAGCTTGGCCGACCAGAGCTCTTCACCCGTATCGGCATCGAAAGCGCGTAGTTTCTCATCCTCCGTGCCGGCGACAAAGACTAGGCCTCCTGCCGTCACGCTCGCGCCTCCAAGATTCTGCGAACCCGTCTTCGGCACGCCCTGCTTGGTCAACGCTTCGAGTTCTCCCAGCGGCACGCGCCAGAGTGCCTTGCCCGTGCTGAGATCGTAGCAGTTGAGCAGCCCCCAGGGCGGCTTGATTCCAGGGTAGCCCTCGTGGTCTACGAGAAAGCCAAAGCCGTCGAAAATGTATTTCGCTTCGTCGCCTGCCCCAGGCCCGCCGCCGCCCTTGCGCGAGGGGGGCTGGTTGCGCCGGAAAAGATAGTCGAGCAGCGCTTGCTTCTGTGTCGCATCGAGCATCGGCATCGGTGGCATCGTTCCCCGGCCTTTGGCGAGCACATCGAGCACCTGCGCCTCATCGAGCCGCGTCTTGAGGCCGACCAGGGGCGGCGCGACGCCCACACCCAAGCGCGTCGGTCCATGGCACGCCGCGCAAAACTGCTGGTAGACTTTCTCTCCCGCCGAGGCGGGATACCGCGGATCGCGCTCTCGGTCTTCGTTGCTGAGCACGGTGATCTTCGACACCCACCGATTGGAAGTCACATAGAGCCGGCCCGTCGGCACATCCACCGCCGCGCCCGACCACTCGGCGCCACCGCGCGAGCCGATGAAAAGATTTGGTTTTCCCTCGGTGAAGGGCTCGAAAAACCCATACGTCGATTTCGCCACGATCTGCTCCACAAACGCCCGGGCTTCCGGCGTGCGGTCAGTGATCATGTCGGGATGAAACTCGCTGCGTGAGAGCGGTTCCGGAAGTTCAGGGTCCGGCTGGTACGGTGCCGTCACTTCACCCGGCAGAGTCGAGGCGCCGGCACGCCGCAGCCGCACCGGAAAGACCGGCTTGCCCGTCACCCGATCGAGCACGAAGAGGTGTCCCGATTTGGCCATGCACGTGACGACATCGACCTTCTTCCCCTCGCGTACGATCGTCACCAGATTCGGCGGGGCGCACACATCGAGATCCCAGATGTCATGTCGCACGTCTTGAAAGTGCCACAGGCGTTTGCCCGTCGCCACATCGAGCGCGAGCACGCAGTTGCTGAAGAGATTGTCACCCTTGCGCCCGATCCCGACCATGTCTGGCCGCGGCGCGCCGAGTGCGATGAAGGCGATGCCACGCGCATCGTCGATGGAGAGCCCGCTCCACCCATTGGCGCCAGCCTGCGGGCCGTCCCAAGTCTCCGCACCAAAGTCCTCGCCGCGGGCCACCGAGCGAAAGCGCCAGAGCGGCTTTCCATTTCGCACGTCAAAGGCGTAGATATCGCCATTGATGCCGGTCGTCACAAATATGTGCCGATAGACCGCGCCCGCCGCGGTCGCCCCCGTCTGGATCGGGGTGCGCCCCGCCTGGCCAAAGCCCGCGATCTCCGCCCCCGTCTTTGGGTCGATGGCGTAGATCCAGTCGCCCGCGCCGAAGAGCACCCGTGGCGGATTGGCCGCGTCGCCGGGCCAGTAGACCAGTCCTCGCCGCGCCGGCAGATCCTGCGGCCGGTTCTGCCGGGCGGCATCGAGGGTTTTCCGCCATTGTTCCACCCCATTGGTTGCGTCGATGGCCACGAGTGCCTTGCCCGGCGTGGGCGCGATGAGCAACCCATCGACGTAGATCGGCGTGCACTGGATGTTGGCCTTGCCGTCGCCGGCACGGTAGGTCCAGGCGACGGCAAGATCGCGCACGTTCTCCTTCGTGATCTGACGCAGCGTGGAGTAACGCCTCGCTCCGTTATCTCCTTGCGATCGCGACCACTGTGCAAAGGGGGCCAGCGGCACCGCTATCGCTGGCGTGAGTTCTTCGGGCAGCGCCGCCGGGATCGTCTGGTACATCGGTAGCGCCGCCCTCGCCTGCGCGCTCTCCACCGGCCCCGCGGCCGCGTGCGACAGGGCGCCGCTGGCCATCAGACCAGCAATCACAAGGGGGTAACGAGAGAACCGGGGCATACCTACGAGCCAAAGAAATCCTGCTCCCGCGTCGAGCCCGGCGACGCCATCGGTTGACAATAACCGCTCCACCCCTTGCATCCGCGTTCCCCCTCGGTCGCCTCGCCCCCCGTGTCGCACCGCCCTTTCTTGGTCATCTCCCTGCTGCTCCTGGCCGCCGCATCGCTGTGCGGCGAGCCTGCGCTTGCGCCAGCCCCCTGGACTCGCCGGGTCTGGCGCTCCGATGATGGCCTGCCCAACAACCATATCACCGGCCTCGCGCGCACTCCCGACGGCTACCTCTGGGTGGCGACCTACTCGATGCCTGCGCGCTTCGACGGCACCCATTTCGAGCCACACGCACCGAAGGACATGGGCCTCGGCTCGCACCAAAAAATCTCCGCGATCACGCCCGCCGCTGGTGGCGGGCTCTGGCTCGGCACCCTCCACGGCGGCGTCGTGCATCTCGACTCACGTAAGCTCACGACCACCGCTGAAGGGCTCCCCTACAAGCCCGTCGAATCCCTCATCGAAGATCGCGCGCGCACGCTCTGGATCAGCCATCAAGGTGGCACACTTCACAGCCTCGCGGCAGGCGTGCTCACCCTCTTGGGCCCCGAACACGGCCTCCCCGCCTCCACTACGCCCGATCGCTACGTCTGCTCGCTCGCCGTCGATGCCAGCGGCGTCGCCTGGCTCTCTAAGGATGGCCATATCGGGACGCTGGAGGGTGGTCGCTTCCATCCCTGCGCACAGCTTGCCCCGGCCAATGCCCGACTCGGCGCCGCCCGCGGCGGGGGCATGTGGGTCTACGCGGAGGGCCAGCTTCTCCGCCTTGTCCCAGGCCAGCCGCTGCAGCGCCTCGGCGATGTCCCCGTCAGGCCCGGCATCGACGCTCACGCTCTGCTCGAGGATCGGCACGGGCACGTCTGGCTCGGCACCGCCGGTGGGCTTTTCCACTACGACGGGCGGCGTATTCAGCTCGTACCTACATCCGATCCCCGCATCTCCGGCCTGCTGGAGGACGACGAGGGCCGGCTTTGGGTCGGTACCGTGGGCGGCGGACTCAATGGCCTCGCCCCGCGCATCATCTCGCTTGAAACCGCTGAGACCGGCCTCCCGACCGGCATCGTGCAATCCCTCGCCGCCGACGCCGCAGGCCTCCTCTGGGCCACCACCCAGAGCGGCCTTCTGCTCCGCCGCTCTGCCGGCGGCGTCTGGCAAACGCTCTCCTCCGACCCCGCCTGGCCCGGCGGCCGGGCCGCCACCGTCGCCGCCGATCCGCAAGGCGCCATATGGATCGGCACGCGCGACCGGGCCCTCCACCGCTGGAAAGACGGGGCGTACAGCTCCTGGCGTCGCGTCAATGGCCTCGCTTCTCGCGAGATTCACGGCCTCGTCGTCGCCCGCAACGGCGATATCTGGCTCGCCCTTTCCACCCCCGATGTCGTCCAGCGGCTACGTCACGGGAAACTGGATACGTTTCCCATGCCCGAGGGCATTCGTGTCCTCCGCGCCATCACCGAGGATGCTGCCGGCAACATCTGGGTAGGCAGCTCCAAGGGCATGCTCGTCCGCATCCGCGACGGCATCGTAACCGATGAGACTGCCGCCACCAGCGGCCAGCCGCTGTCCATCCGCTGCCTCCACGCCACCCCCGACGGCAGCCTCTGGATCGGATACGCCGACGAGGGCATCGGCTGGTGGAAAGAGGGGCGTTTCCTCCACCTTACTCCTTCGCTAGGTCTGCCAGAGCCCAATGTCTCGCAGATCGTCTCCGATGGAGAAGGGTGGCTCTGGTTTGCCGGCGACCATGGCATCTTCAAAGCAAAGCAGGCCGACTTGGAGTCCCTCGCGCTGGGCCAGGTGAGCCAGGCCCACTTTATCCGCTTTGGCCGGAGCGAGGGCCTCGAGAGCGTGGAGGCCAATTTCGGTGATTCGCCCGGCGCGGCCCGCACGCCCGATGGTCGCCTGTGGATTCCTCTGCGTACTGCGCTCGCCGTGATCGACCCTGCGCGATCCCGCCCCGATCTCGCGCCGCCTCCTGTCTTCTTGAAGCGGGTCTTGGTCGACGAGCGCACGCTCGCTGCGTATGCCCGGCCCGTGCCGGTGCGCGACGCCCTCGACCTCAGCGACGCCGAGGTGCCGCTGCGCTTCGCCGCAGGTCATCACCGGGTCAGCTTCGAGTATGCCGTACTCGCTTTTGCCTCGCCGGAAAACGTGCGGCTCCGCCACCGGCTGGAGGGGCTCGACGATGGCTGGAGCGAGGCCGGCCCCGCCCGCGTCGCCTCTTTTTCCCGGCTACCGCCAGGCCGGTATCGCTTCCACGTGCAAGCCTGCAACAGCGACGGCGTGTGGAACGAGCGCGGAGCCGCGATCGCCCTCGTCGTCACTCCCTTCGTCTGGCAGACATGGTGGTTTCGGCTCGGCGCCATCGCGCTGCTGGTCGCTGCCATGGTAGCGCTGGTGCGTATGATCTCGCTCCGCCGCATGCAGGCCCGGGTGCTGCTGCTTGAGCAACAGGCTGCCCTGCACAAGGAGCGCACACGCATCGCTCGCGATCTGCACGATGAGTTCGGCACCCGGCTCACCGAGCTGGGACTGCTCGCCGAATTGGAGCGAACTCCCAGCCCCGAGCTCATCGCCCAGATTCGCGCGCTCGAGCGCGACCTCGACACCCTCGTCTGGGCCATCAACCCGCGCAACGACACCCTCGATCACCTTGTCGGCTTCATCTGTCGCGTCGCGGGCGATTTTCTCTCGCGCTCGTCGCTCCGCTGCCGCTTCGACATTCCAGAGGATTTGCCCGCCCGTCCGCTTTCACCCGAGCTGAGGCACCACCTGTTCCTCGTTGTGCGTGAAGCGCTCAACAACGTCATCAAGCACGCCTCCGCTACCCTCGTGAAACTTTCCGTCGCCGTCGAAGACGACACACTGCGGCTCCGCATCGAAAACGACGGTCCCGGCTTCTCCGTCGCCTCCGCCGCTGCTACCCCTCGCAACGGTCTGCGCAATATGCGCGCCCGCATCGAGGAAATGGGCGGGTGTTTCGATTTGGCGTCGGCGCCCGCGGCCGGCGCCGTCCTTACCGTGCGCGTGCCTTTGCCGCCTCCATGCGCGGCGCCCGGCCCCTCCCCTGCGATGCTCTCCCCTCGCCCGCAGCCCGCCCACTAGCCGCATGCCCGATCTATCGCCCATCACCGTCGGCCTCGTCGAAGATTCCGCCGCGTTTCGCACCCGCCTCCGCGACTTCATCGATGCGAGCGACGATCTGCGCTGCGTCTGCACCTGCGCCGACGGCGCCTCGGCGCTGGCCACCCTCCCCTGCCATGCGCCTCAAGTGGTGCTGATGGACCTCCAGCTCCCCGACTGTTCCGGCATCGATTGCACCCACCGGCTCAAATCCGTACTGCCCGCCACCGAGTTCATGATCTTCACCGTTCATGAAGACAGTGATCAGATCTTTAAAGCCCTCACGGCCGGTGCGAGCGGCTACCTGCTCAAGCGCACTCCGCCGATCGAGGTGCTCGCGGCCATTCGAGACCTCAGCCGTGGCGGCGCGCCTATGAGCAGCGAGATCGCGCGCAAGGTCGTGCAGCTTTTTCGCCGCGATCCGCCCAAGCCCGCCGATACCCATGGCCTCAGCCCGCGGCAGGAGGAGATCCTCAAACTCCTCGCTCAAGGCCACGTCCCCAAGGAGATCGCCGAGCGGCTCGGCATCACGGTCGAGACCGTCCGCAGTTATCTGAAGTTGATCTATCAAAAGCTCCATGTGCGCACGCGCACCGAAGCCGTGATCAAGTACTTCGGTTGAGCGGAAGACGCCTGGCCCCTCCGGGCGCATCCCCCACGTCATGCAGGGGGTATTCCTACCCCCATTTGCGGGTATCGAAAAATTCGCCGCGTTTTATTATTATTAAAACCTCGTCGGCGCGCCCAGCCGCGTCGTTTACCCAATGTCAGTTAACCTCAGCCCCTGAAAAAGTATGCCGTCAGTCCTCCGTCTACTCCCCGTGGCCGCCGCACTCGCGCTCGGCGCTATTGCCCATGCCCAGGTCGCCAATGGCCCTTGGTCGTCCTGGTCGCCTTCCTACAACACGCAGCAATCCGGCTCCGGCACCGTGAGCGGCCTCAACTTCACCATCACCAGCGGCAGCACGACGACCGAACAACGCGCTGAGCGCCGCTACCAGACCTTCTCCACCGGCTCGCGCCAGTTCGAGGGCTACGTGAAGGTCAACTCCCTTGGCGGCGATCGCATCTGTCTCAAGCAGACGTTCCAAGATGGCGTCGGTCCTTGGAACATGATCGCCGTGAAGAAACCGGGCTCGCTCTACGAGGTGCAGGGCGGGGCGACGCTCAGCAGCTACTCCATCGGCTCCACCATCCGCATCAACACCGTGACGTATACCGGCAGCGACAAGGTGGCCGTCTACATCAACGGCTCGATGGTGGAGGAGATCTTCGGCGGGGCAGGCAACTACTACGATAAGTTCGGTGCCTACCGCACCAATAGCGGCTACGGCCCGGTCTCCGTTACCTGGAGCAGTATCCGCTTCTGGCAGAAGTGATAGCCAGGCAGGGCGGGCCCACGGCCCGCCCTGCCGTCTCCCGCCCTGATTCAGGGCAGCCCCAGCCCCACTCACTTTCCCTGCGTCTATGCCACGTCTCTTCGTTTTCGTCCCCGCTTTCCTTGCCGCGGTCGCCGCTGCCGCTGCCGAGCAGCTCAGCGTCCGGCAGCCGACATCCACCGATGTCGTGCTCACCTGGCGCGACTCGCCCGGCGATCCCGCTGGCCACATCGTCGAGTACACCAATCATCCGACCGACGAATGGGTGATCCTCAGCTTCATCCCTGCGGGGAGAAACACCTTTACGCACCCTCGCCTCGCGCCGGGCACGCCCTACAACTATCGCATGCGCCCCTTTCACGGGGCAGCGTCCGCGCCTATCGAGGTCACCGTCGCCGCAGGCCTCTCCGACAAGGCGTATGCCGACGCGTACGCATTGCCCGAGGATTACTCCTGGGCTCCTCCCGCCTCGCTCGCTCGCCCCGGCGACTCCATCCGGGCGCTTAAGTCGCTCAGGCAGTCCACGACAGTGGCGCACGCCGCCCCGTCGGAGTTCCGCGCCGACCTCGCCACCGGTACTGTCAGCGGCTTCAAGCTCACGTGGCTCGACCAAGCGAGCGACGAAGAGGGATTTCTTCTCGAGCAGGTGCGCGGCCCGGGCGATTTCGTCGTCTGCGCCGTGATCGAGCCCAATATCAATGCATTTGGCTGGGCACTCGAGCCACCAGCGCGGAAAGCCACTTTCCGCATCCGAGCCTACTACTACGGCCCCCCGTCCAATGTCGTCCGCATTATGACGGGCGGTGACGACGCGGTGAACATGCGCCAGCCCGCCAAGCCAACGAGCTGATCGCATGTCCCGCATCGTCCCCACTGCCTTGGCCTTGGGCGTTATCGCAGCCGGTGGTTTCTGGCTTTCAGGCCCCGCAGGCTCCGTCACGAGCGAAGGCCCGACGCTCCCATCTCCCACCAAGGCACCGCCCCCGCTCGCGCCAGAAGTGTCCGCGAGCGTCGAGCGTTCACCGCTTGCCGCGCTTCGCCTCCGGCTCGGCTCAGCCCCTTCGCCCGAGGAGACCATGCGCGCCCTCGCGGAGACAGCCCGGAGCGACCCCGCCTTGGCGCTGGATCTTGCCCAGTCGCTGGGCCAGACCGACGAAGAGAAGGCGATGTGGGTCACCGATCTTGCCCGGCAATGGGCCACGCGCGACCCCGAGCAAGCTTGGTCTTGGCTCCAGGGTCAGCATCCCGCGCGTATTCGCGCACTGGCCAGCGGCGCTCTCCCCGAGACCATAGTCGGAGCCATCGCCAAGGCGCAGCCCGCGCTCCTCGTTGCACAACTCGACACGCTCCTCGCCGCTGGCGAGGGCTCCCTCGGCATCTCGCCCGTGGTGGCGATTCATCTTGGCATGGATGCCCTGGCCGCCGCCGGCCAGCTCGCGCTAGCGCGCGCGACGGTGGAGCGCTGGGCCGCCGACCCCGCCCAGCCCGCGATCGGGGAAGCCGCCTTCGTCTCCATCGCAGCGGCGCTCGCGCAGAGCGACGCCCTACAGGCCGGCGCCTGGCTGCAAAGTCTGCCGGCCTCCGCCTCGCGCGACCTCGCGCTGACCGAGTTTCCCGCCCAACTCGCCCAACGACACTCGCCCCGCACCGCACTCGATTGGGCAGAGGCCAACCTCACGGCCGAATTGCGCAGTCAGGCGCTCCAGCGCACGTTCTCCGACTGGGTGGAGTCCGCCCCCGCCGATGCCGGCGACTGGCTCGGCCATCATCTCGCTCGTCACCCAGGCGGCGACTCGTCGGATCGGCTCATTTCCACGCTCGTCAATCTCGGCCCCGCTGTGAAAGCGAACCCCGTGCTCGCCCTCCAGTGGGCCGCTCTCGTAAGCGACCCTCTCACGCGAGCCTCGCTCGAGGAGCGCGTCGCCCTGCGCTGGGCCCGGCTGGATGCCGCCGCCGCCGCGAGCTTCATCGCAAATCACTCCACGTTTTCTCCTGCGCGGAAGCAGGCGCTGCTGCTGCAAGCCCAAAGCCCGCAGCACCTTGCCTCCGAAGGCTAGCAGGCTGCTCCGGGACCTCCTCAACGCAGTTCTATTTTGTTTACCGCGCCTATGCCTTTTTGTTCCAGCACCTTCAGAAACGCCAAAATATTATTCTGAACCGATCTATTCGCCGACTCCATTGCCCTAACGGCACCAACGAATGCGTAGGTTCCCCCCACGACCCCTTCCGCAGAAATTTCTTCGCGAAAAATTATATCTCCGGTTTCGCGATCCTGAATCTCATACAGCGCTGTAGTGCTTGTCTCCATCGATACCCCCATCGCCGGCATATCGAATTTAAGAATCTTCACTCGAAGGTTCACCTTTCTAGTGCCGTTGTCACTGAAAGCTAGTGCGCGATTCAAGGAGTCTTCCAATCCGACCTTCCAGAGGTCAGGCACCGATTGGCTATAGTTCAGGTTGAAATCAATATCGCCTTTCTTCTCGTTATGTTGTGCGACCGTAACGGCGATTGATCGAAGTTCTGCGCCTATCCGGTTGCCCAATCGTGGCACCTCCTTTGGGGTGAAGTTGAGTGGCGGAAGCTGAGAGCACCCTGTAAAAAATACAGTGAGAGCGAGCAGGGATAGTATTCTTATTCTCATGCTGGAGAGGTATCCCAAGTAGCTCAGGAGCCTTAATAGGCAACCGCTAAAGAAGTAGACCGCAGGCGGCATTTCACCGGCAGCCTGCGTTGTGTGCAACGGCAACAGACATCCCCTCAAGCTAGCGACTACGGATTTCCCGCCCCTACGGCGCGCGCTCCCGCCTGTGCACGCTGCGCCTCCAAATCCTCACGGTTGGTTCCCCCGGTAGGCGCGATGTTCGTCCGCTTACGGATGCGCGAGCCGAGCGGGGCTTCCGCTAGCTGGCTGCTGTCTTTTTGCTCCTTCGGCTCGAGCGCGGCCGACTCGGGCTTCGTCGCGCAGCCCGCCATCGCCAGCGTCAATCCCACCGCCATTGCTCGTACAGATAACTGCTTCATGATCGACATTCGTGTAGCTCCGCAAAGCAGGATGCAAACCAACACGATGCCCGATCTTACTTCGCGGGCACAAGCGTGGCCGTAACCGGGTAGTGATCCGAAGGATAGCGACCATCTTTGGACCACCGCACGATCTCGGCCGCGGTAGCCTTGAAGTGTTCGGTATGAAAGACGAAGTCGATCCGCGAACCCGCAGTCGTGGACTTGAATCCATTGAAGCTCGCCTCATCGGGTTTTCGCTGCGGGTGGAGGCTGCGGTACGCATCAGTCCAGCGCACCGCGCCGGGCGTCGTCGGCCGGACCAGCACCGCGTAGGCGGGATTGTCTTCGGTGATGTTGAAATCGCCGACCAGGATTGCGGGCACACCCTGCGCGATCGCAGACAGCTCGCGCGAGAGCACCTTGCTGGCCTCCTGCCGCGCGATCACCCCCTTGTGATCGAAGTGGGTGTTGGCGAAAACGATCTCTTTCCCCGTGGCTTTCTCCCGCAATCGCACCCAGCTGCAAATTCGGGTGAGCGCCGCATCCCAAGATTTGCTGCCCGCCACCGTGGGGGTCTCTGAAAGCCAGAAGTCGCCGTGCCGCACCTCCTCGAAACGGTCTTTTCGATAGGCCACGCACGACCACTCTCCCTTGCGCTTGCCGTCGTCCCGCGCGCCACCGCAAAAGCCATAGCCCTTCATCCGCTCGGTGAGAAAGTCGTGCTGGTCTTCCAGCACCTCTTGGAACCCGATCAGATCGGGCGAAAAGGCGTCGACTGGCGCGAAGAAGTACGCCTTGCGCAGCGACCAGGCGTTTTCGCCATCCTGCGCGCGGGAGTTGCGCACGTTGTAGCTCATGACGCGGAACGGCTCCGGCGTGGTCGCGGCGGAGGCCGAGACCACGGCAAACGAGGCGAGCAGGGCAGCCGTCATCCAGCGGGGTAGGATTCGCATGCTCCGTGCGTGCCAAGACGACGCGTCACGTGCAATCCCGGAAACGTCTAGCCTCCAGGATCTGCACGCCTCACCGACTCAATACTGCCCGCGCAGTGCGAGCGTCCACGATGTGCCGACCGTCTCGTTGCGGGTGCGCACGAGGGGGTTTGTCGTAAAACGCTGGAGGTTGATATAGGGCGTATCCGTCACATTGCGGCCGCTCAGCGCGAGGCTGTAGCGACCGGATAGCCGGATGCTGCCGCCCACGTCCACATTCGCGCGATGCCGCCGCAGCGTCGTGCCCGCCACATTTGTCGGCGTCGTGTCGGTCCAGTTCCAGTTGGCGTAGACGTTGTATCGCCCGAGGGTGTAGTTGAGGCCGCCGCTCGCGATATGCGGAGCGAGGTTGGCGCGCGGAAGCTCGGCATAGATCCGGGTATAAGCGCCCCGCAGGTACAGCCGCTTGAACTTGTCGCCGAGAAAGGCCAGGCTTTGATTGTACTCGAATTCGAGGCCTCGGATCTTGATTCGGTCGGCGCTATTATTGGTCGTGATGAACTCGTAGGCCGCCAGTTCGTCGTCGGCCGGCAGGCCGTACTCGATTCCCGTCAATCGATCCGAGACATGCAGATCGGTGACGTTTTTCTGGGTGAGTGTGACGGCGAGCTGGCCAACGGGCTCGAAGTAGTAGGCAAGGCGCCCCGCGAAGTTATCGGAGGTCTCTGGCCGCAGTCCTGTATTGGGGGCGGTCACCGTCTGGTTCACGTCGTTGATGAGCCACACGCCGGCGAGATTAGCGTAGGTGGGTCGCCGGATCGTGCTGCTGTAGCCAAATTGGAAATCGAAATTCTCCGTGAGCCGGTACTTGAGCGAGGCGCTCGGGAAGTAGTTTTCGTAGTCGCCAGTGCGATGTGTCTTGGGCCGGGAGAGGAACTGGTAGTCTATGCCAGGGATCGTATTGGCGCGGCCCGCCGCCGTGGTGGTGAAGCCGGCGGCACGCACCTCGTTGGAAGAGCGGGCGTCGGCCTCGGCGGCATCCGTGGCCGTATGCTCCCAGCGCAGGCCCGCGCGCAGGGTGACCCGTTTCCAATTGGTCGTGCCCATCAGGTAGCCCGCCTCGATCTGCTCGTCGAAGCGGCGCCGGCGCGCGACGTAGGACTCGTAGTAGTTGTCGGCATTGGCGCCCCAGTTCTGCCGGAAATCCTGTGGTTGCGAACGCCAGAGATCGCCGATGGCGCGGAGATTGGGCATGAAGATATTGGCGCCAGACACTGAGCTGATGCTGCCCCCTCCGATGTCGAGGTCGTAGGGCCAGGGAGAGGCAAAGTTGGCCCACCCACCCGTGGCGCCGCCGGGCACGTAGTCGTACCGGCGAGCCAGTTGGTCGTCCTCGAATTTGCGGATCTCATGGCGAGCCTTGAACCCGCTCTTCCACACAATCGGGTGCACGGCCGCAGTCCGCAGCGTCGCGTAGATCTCGCCACTATAAAGTACCGAGCGCGAAAAGCGGCCGTCGTTGGTGGTGATCGCGGGGCTCGTGAAGCTGGAGCCTCGGGAGATGTCAGGGCCGGCGATCTGCGTGAAGTGCCAGTCCATCGAGTCCTCGGAGGAGCGTACGGCGCGAAACGTCACGCCCGAAGCGGTGGGGCTGTTGGCGTCGCGGATCGAGTTGCGGCGCCCGAGCGGATCGTACCAGGAGATCGAGTCGGAGTAGGCAAACTTGCCATCCACCTGAAGCCGCCCGCGGCGATAGGTGAACGACGGGATAGCGGTGAAGGTCTCGCCTAGCTTGGAGACTGCCACAGGATTGGCCACGACCGAACCGTTGCTCGCCGAAGTGAAGCTCAGCAGGGGATCGGTGCCGAGAATCGACGTGCGCGTGCCGGCATTGAAGATCGCCGTGCGCTGCGGCGTCCAGAGATCCGCGTAGTTGTGGACGAGGGTGACGCCCGCCGCGAGATTCGGGGTAAACTTGTAGTCGGTGGTCAGTGTCACGGCGAAGCGCTTGTTGAAGCGCGGAGCGTGCTGGAAATTGAGCGCCGAGATCAGCAGCGGCCGCTGATCGGCCGCCGTGGTCGTCGTATTGTACGACAGCGTCGTGATCTGAGTCTCCTGATAGACGTTGGATTCGCTGATGTTGAGGACGACGCCCAGCCGCTTGTTGAGGAACAGATCGGAGTACTCGATGATGCCGCCCGGGCGGATTTTGCGGCTGCGGCCGTCTTCGTCCGGGCCCTGCGACTTGTCGAAATTCAACTCCTGCGAATGAGCCGTGATATTGGTCTGCCATGAGATGCGCCGGCCGCCACGGTCGAAGGCGCGCTTGGTGCGCAGATTGATCGTACCCGCAGGGGCGTTGGCATCGACATCGGCGCTGATGGTCTTGGAAATCTCGATCGATTCCATGCTGTTGAGCGACGCCATCTCCATGGTGAAGGCACGCGCATTGGCCGCCGCACCGGCATTGGCGTCTGCGCTCGCAAGCGCCACGCCGTCCATCGTCACCGAGGTATACTCGGAGCCAAGGCCGCCGAGGCGGACATTGCGCACCTCACCGTAGAAGAGATCCAGTTCCACGCCGGGCAGGTGCTTGAGAAACTCGCCGATATTTCCCTCGGGATTGTCGCCAAACGAGTCCGACGCCACCGTGCTCGTGATGTTCATGGAATTGCGCTGGTCCATGATCGCTTTCGCCGAGCCTTCGCGCTCGCTGGAGACGACGAACTGGCCGAGCTTGATGGTCTCGCCGGAAGAGGCCGCATCCGTGGAACTCACGAGATTGAAATCGTGCGCGATCGCTGCGCCAGCGGGCACCGTCACGGTCGCGGTCGCCGCTCGATAGCCCGTGTAGGTGACGACGAGCGTGACCTTGCCGGCCGGGGCATCCGTGAAGCGAAACTCGCCCCCGCCCTCCGACGTGGCGGTCTGGCCGGTCTCGACGATGCGCACCTGCGCATTGCGCACGTACTCACCTGTATTGGGATTATAAATACGGCCGGTAATCGAGCCGGTCGCCGTCTGCGCGGCGAGAGGATGGGCCAACGGCAGCAGCCAGCCGGCCAACAAGAATGCGATCTGGAGGAATCGGTTCATGGGTAGGGTACGGCCCAAGGGGATGGGCACGGGGTAGAGGTTAGGTCCTGACGCGCAGGAAGCTGGCTCTGGGAGTAAAGCTCGTCCAGCGCCAATCTGCGGAGGAAAACACCCAGCGCGATTCCAATGCCAACCGGTTGCCGTTGCAACTTTATGGGATATTCATGGGTCTTTGCCGTATGCAACTTCTGCGCGTCCTCATCATTCTCGTCCTCACGGTCCTCGCGCTCACGGTAGGCTTTGTCTTCGCGGCTGCCTTTGCGGCCGCGATCGCAATCTACTTCCTTGTCCGGATGCTGATGTTTAAACTGAAGGGCAAGAAGCTTCCTACCCCCGGGCCCGCAAGCGTAGCCACTCGTCGCCATGTGGCGGGCGGCACCCGCGGCGACGTGATCGAGGTGGAAGCAAAGGAAGTGCCCGTGGCTCCTCCCTCGGCGCTGGAAAAATGAGGCCGGCCGAGAAGCGCGCGGCCAGCCGAGCCTAGGGCGCTTTCTTTTTTTTGCCCTTGGTCGTTGCCTGGCGGAACTCGGGCCGGTCCTTCCATTGTGGCAGGTAGGCCGCATACTCCGGCGCCGTGATCCAATCGCGCGATGCTGGATCACCGGGCAGCAGCTTGCCCTCGGGATAGTCCCGTCCTGCCACGCTCGCTTCCACCGACTGGTTGAAGGCAAGCAACGCCGCACGCAGGCTCTGCGCGACGCCTGGCTGCGCGGCGAAGATATCCTTACTCTCCTTCGGGTCGGCCTCGAGGTCGTAGAGTTCGAACTTATCCCCCTTCAGATCGAGATTGATGATCTTGTAGCGGTTATCGACCAGCGCGGCGCGATTCTGATGGCGAAACACCAGTGGCTTTTCGCGGCGTGGCAGTTCCCGGGTAAAGAGCGGCTTGAGACTGGCTCCATCCACCACTCCAAGCAGCGCGCTCGCGGGCAGGCCCGCCAGATCGGCGATCGTGGGGAATATATCGATCGTGCCCGCCGGATAGCTGCTTACGCGCGGGGCCTTGATGCCTGCCGGCCACTCGATGATGCCGGGCACACGCAGGCCGCCCTCGTACAGCGTATTCTTGAAGCCGCGCAGCTCTCCGACGGTACCCGGTTTGATCTCGGGCAGGCCGCCGTTGTCGCTGTTGAACCACACGAGCGTGTTCTCCGCGACTCCCAGTTCCCTCAGGCGGCGACGCAAGGTGCCGATCGCGCGATCCATCGCCACCAACTCGCCGTAGTGATTTGCTGAGTTGGACTCGAGCGCGGCGAAGGCCGCCTTGTCCGCTTCGCTCGCCACCATGGGAGAGTGCGGCGTGCCAAACCAGATCGTCACGAAAAACGGCTTGGCGCGATGCTTCTCGATGAACCGCAGGCCCTCTTCGACGACGATCTCCGAGGAATCGCCCTTGAATTCCTCGATCTTACCCATCCGGCTCAGTAGCGGATCGCGATCGAAGAAATTGGTGACCGAAAGCCATTCGCCGTAGCCGAAGGCGCCGGGGCTGTGGCTATCGCCGCCGAGGATGGGCGCACCGGGGCCGCGATAGCCGTTGAGATGCCATTTGCCGAAATGGCCTGTCGCGTAGCCGGCCTCGCTCAGGGCGCGCGGGAGCGTCTTCTCCTGTCGGCGGAGCGCAAAGCCGTGATTCTCCACGCCAGTGCGATCGTTGGTGCGCCCCGTGAGCACTGTAGCGCGCGTCGGCGAGCAGTTGGGCGCGCCTGCGTAGAAGCGATCGAGCCGCAAGCCTGCCGCCGCCATCGCATCGAGATGGGGCGTCTTCAGGACAGGATGATTGTAGTAGCCCGTCTGGCCCCACCCCATGTCGTCGGCCATCACGAGCACGATATTCGGCCGCACGGAGCTGGCGGCCAGGGCCGCCAGCGAGGCGCTCAAGGCCACGACCGCCGACACCACGTATTTTCCTAGGTTCATAAGCTGAAGTCCTCCTACCACGTCCCTTTGATGCCGAAGGTCCACAACGAAGCGTAGTCGATACGCTGGCGAAACTGCGCGATCTCGGGCGTGCTCGGGCCGTAGATTTCGACATCCTCGGTCGCGTCGCCAACGTTGCGCAGATTGAAGAAGAATCCGACGCGCTTCCAGAAGTAGTACTCGCCAAGCACGTCGACGTACATGCGCTTCGAGGCATAGTTGAATGTGCCCGGCTCTATGCCCACGCCATTGACGGAGGCGTTGCGCTGGCGGCCGCGGTAGTTCCAGTTCACGCGCACATTCCACTTCTGCCGCGTGAGACTGACGCCCCAGCTTCCGCTACGGGAGATAAAGCCCGCCATATTGGCATCCTCGTCGCCCAGCAGCCGCTGCGAGCTGGCGTTGGCAAATACCTGCACGCCGCGCGCCCAATGCGGGAGAAACGTGAGCGCCTGCTTGTAGCTCACATCGAAGCCCTGGGTGCGGACCTTGCCGGCGACATTGAACTGCGTCTGCACGTCGTAGGGGTCGTAAAGGATGGGGTCCAAATCGTTGGCCTCGAGAAACTCCGGGGTGGCATTGAAGGTTTGCACGCCGAAAAAGTTTTCGAAATCCCTCCGAAACGCGCCGATCGAAAGCTGCCCCACGCCCTCGAAGTATCGCTCCAGCCGCGCGGTAAAGGTCTCAGCCTGCCATGCCTTCACATGGGGATTGTTGATGACGATACGATTGCTGGTGGCATTGGGCGGCGTATCCGTATCCGGCAGGGTGATGCCGCCCGAGTACTGGATGAAATTTGGCCGGCCGATGGACTGATAATAGGCCACCCGACCGATGAGGTTTTCACGGATATTGTAGCTCGCGTTGAGACTGGGAAAAAACCGCAGGTACTCTTTTTCGCGACGGAGCCCGCGATCGACGAAGGTGAGCTGCGAGTACGCGAGCGAATTGGTGGGGTTGAGCAAGACGGGCGTGCCATTGGGGTTGCGCACCACGTCGCCGTTGGCATCGCGGCGATAGTTGAGCGAGGGGTCCACCAGCTGGCCCTCGGCCTTGATATTAGTCTGCTCGGCGCGCAGACCGCCCACGAGCTTCAGCCGGCGATCCATCAGCGCAAGATCGCCGCGGAGGTAGGCGGCGGTGACGAGTTCCGTCGAGATGCGCGAGTTGGCGACGCGATTGCGGTGAGAGGTGTTGAGATTTTCGGTCCACTGGGCGGGGTTCGCCACGAAGTGCTCGTAGGCCTTGCGATTGCTGATCGTCTCCAGTTTCGGGAAACCGTAGGGTAACACGCGCTCCGAGTAGATCGGATCGAAAAACTGCTCGGGATTGCTGTTCGGCCCGACATAGTTGTAGGTGATCGTGCCGCCGCGGAAATCGCGCAGCGATTCGCGCACGTCGAAGCCCGTCTTCAGCGAAAGGGGCAGCTTGCCGTAGAAATCACGCCGCAGATTGCCATAGGCGGTGCGCTGCCGGTCGTAGTTGCGCGAGGCCTGCCGAGTGCCGGACTGGAGGGTATAGGTCGAAAGATCGTAAGGATCGACCGGCGCGCCCGCCGCCGTCGTGGTCGTGATCCGGCCCGGGCGGAGGTAGAAGATATCGTCGAAGGCGATCGTCACCCCCGTCCGCTGGGCGTTAACGATGCGGAAGTAGCCCTGCTCCATGTCGCGATTGTAGTCGCTCTGCTGCGAGTGGCCGAGGCCGAGATCGCTTTTCCAGACCGGTCCATCGTGCCGCCAGACGAAGGTGGGCATGTAGGTACGATTGAAGCGATTTCGCTCCTGGTGGTTGGTCGCGAGCGTACCGGCGCCGGCTGCGCCCTGGGTGGACGTCTGGGAGAAGCCTCCCGCGGGAGCAGCGACGCGCACAGTATTGAAATTGACGTTGGAAACGATGAAGCGGCCGTCGAACGAAGAGTATTGGAAAGCGAACGTGACGCGATCGTGCGGCGTGAGCTTGTAGTCGATGGTGGCGCCGACCGAGCGGCGGGTGGTGACCTTGGGCGCATCCTGGATGAGAAATTGCGAGAGGTAGGGCCTGTCGGGAGTGGTGTGCGGGAAAGCCGCCCCATTGGTGACCGCGCCGGCGCCGCGCCACGTCATCTGGGCATTATCCTGCGGTGAGTAATTGGTGGAGTAGCCTCCGGAAAGGGTGAACCCGAAGGTCTTGCTCACCGGGGCGACGTAGGAGAAATCGAAGCCGGGATGAACATTGCGCGTGGGACTGGGCTTGGGACCGGGGACCCGCTTGAAGTCGCGGGCATTGTCACGCATCAGGATGTAGGCGCTCGCATTGAAGGCGGGGCGCGACCGCTCGAACGAGCTGCGCGGCACCATATTCACCGAGCCCGCCAGCGCTGCGCCCTGCGAATCCGGCGTGGGGGAAAACGATACTTCGATGCGGGAGAGATTGTTGATCGAGATCATATCCGACTGCACCGCACGCGTGGTGCCGCCATCGGAGGTGGCCGTCGCCACGCTAAAACCGTCGACCGTAACCGGCACAAAGTCCGACGGCACCCCATTCAGGGAGATATCGCGGGCATTGCCGCCCGTGTAGTCGATGGTAACGCCGGGGAGAAACTTCAGAAACTCCGCGACATTCCCCTCCGCGACATTGCCGAATTCCTCGGTGGATACGACATTCTTGATATTGGAGGCAAACCGCTGCTCGTTGATCGCCAGCGCCGCAGCTTCCATCTCGCGCGACGTCGAGACCAGGAATTCGCTCAACTTCACCACGCCCGGAGCCCCTCCAGGCTCGGCGACTCCGAGGGCCACGTCGCTTTCTGCCGTCTGGCCCGCTGCCACCATCACGGTGGTGGTGTGTGAGCCCAGGCCGGTAAAAAAGACGGTCACCCTGGCAGCCCCCGCTGGGACATTGGGGAGACGGTAAAAGCCGTCGGAGTCGGTAAACACCTCGAGGCCGGCGCCTTCGACCGTCACTCGGGCGTTGGCGAGATACTCGCCGCTGCGGGGATTGTTGACGCGGCCCTGGATCGTGCCAACAGCGGGCTCCTGGGCCATGAGCGCTCGCGCGCCGACGACGAGCCACACGGCAAGGCGCAGCCAGAAGGCGCGCCACCTGAGGGGGGTATTCATATGCGGGGTAGTTCCTCCGCCCGAGGGAAGTCGGGCGAAAGCGGGGTGCCCCGAAGAAAGCACAGCGCTGACCAGCGACAAGGAAATAGGGCGTCTATCGCGCGTGGCACGAAGAAACTTTTTGCAGGTGGCGCAACCCGGGCTGAAAATCCCCGCATGCCTTCGCTCCGCTTTCTCCCCGCCCTGCTCGGACTCTGCGCGCTCTGCTCGCTCGCTCGCGCCGCCGATGTGCGCTCGCTCGGCGCCCGCGGAGATGGCGAGGCAGACGACACCGCAGCCATCCAGAAAGCCGTCGAAGCGGGCGGCACCGTGCAGTTTTCCACGGGCACCTACAAGCTCAGCCGCACCGTGACGGTGGACCTCGACAAGACCGGCTTCGTCACCCTTGCGGGCGATGCGACGGTGCGCGTGGTGATGACGGGGCCGGGGCCGGCGTTTCAGTTCATCGGCACCCACGCCGGCTCGGCCGGGCCGACCCAGTTCAAGCCCAACGTCTGGGCCAGGCAGCGCACGCCCTCGGTGGTAGGCATCGAGATCGTGGGAGCGCATCCGGAGGCCGACGGCATCGCGGCGCGCGGCACGATGCAGCTGACGATCGAGCGCCTCGTCGTCCGCGAAGCGCGCCACGCGATACGCCTCCACGATCGCAATCGCAATGTGCTCATCAGCGATGTGCACCTCTATAACAATCGCGGGATCGGCATCTTCTACGACGCGGTAAACCTGCACCAGAGCAACATCACGGGCTCGCACATCAGCTACAATGCGGGCGGCGGCGTGGTGGTGCGCGGGGGCGACGTGCGCAACATCCACATCGGCAACTGCGATATCGAGAGCAACATGTCGCCCAATACTCCCGCGACGGCGAATATCCTGATCGACTCCGCCAACGGCAGCGTAGGCGAAGTGGCCATCACCGGCTGCACCATCCAGCATAACAACCCGAGCCCCGACTCGGCGAACATCCGCATCTTGGGCAACGGCATCCTCAATGCCACGAACAAGACGCCGACCAATGAAGGACACATCACCATCACGGGCAACGTCCTCAGCGACGTGCAGGTGAACGTGCATCTAAAGGGGGTGCGCGACGTCACGTTGACGGGCAACACCTTCTGGATGGGCTTCGCCTACGATCTGCTCGTGGAGGACTCCAGCAACGTGGTCGTGGGCCCCAACGCCTTCGACCGGAATCCCCGCTATGAATACACCCGCATCTCGGCGCGCGGCGGCCTCGCCTTTCGCGGCTCGAGCGACTGCACCCTCACGGGGCTCCATGTGAACGGAGTACGGCATCACGAGGCGGCGGTGCTGATCGAAGACTGCACACGCTTCAACGCCAGCAACAGCACCGTGCTCGACAGCGATGGCGCGGGCCTGCGCGTGAAAAACACCCAGCTTTCCCGGATCGCGGGCTGGATTATCCGCGATGACCGGGCGGCCAACCCCGCGCCCTCGCTGCACGTGAGCGGCGGAAGCAAGAACGTGATCGCCGACAACACGCTCGACCGCCCGGCCGAGATCGCCGCCGAGGCCGGCATCAGCCGCAACAACGACGTGGTGGCAAAATAGGCCGCTCGAAAATTCGCCCCAGCCAACCGCAACCAAGCGCGGCCAAGCCCGGCCAAGCCCGGAAATAGAGGAGACTCCGGGAGGTTTTGGGGGACCGGGTCGGGAGGGGCACACCCCTGGCGCGCGAGCAAGCGCGCGCACATATAGGAGCCAACGCGTCGCCGTTGGGGCCATGATTTTCGCTCCTTCAGTTCCACGGACGTCATTGTACCAGTGGCGACGAGAGAAGTCATCCCCCTACCGAGGAAACGTTTTAGTCCGTACACCTTGATTTAAAATGGCGCCTCCTGCATCTTGTCGTTGCGGGCGATGCGAGGACGGAGCAAATCATCCGGCTGGCGTCGAACCGCCATCCCCCACCCCGCCATGTCTTTCACCCGCCGCACCTGGATCAAGACCGCCGCCGCCGCGAGCACTGCCTTTGCCGCTCCGCTCATCCTGCCGACCCGCACGTGGGGCGCCACCGGCACCGCGCCAAGCAAGCGCATCACGCTCGGCTTTATCGGCACGGGGCGCCAGTGCCTCAATGCCAACCTGCCGGCGCTGCTCTTCGAGGAAGACGTACAAGTCGTCGCCGTGTGCGATGTCGACAGCTGGCGCATGGAGTTTGCGAAGAAGAAGGTCGAAGCCCACTACGCCCAGCATGCGCCCACGGGCGCTTACAAAGGCTGCGCGACCTACCGCGATTTCCGCGAGCTGCTCGCGCGCACCGACATCGACGCGGTGATGATCTCCACGCCCGACCACTGGCATGTGCCGATGGCCATGGCGGCCGTGCGCGCGGGCAAGGACGTGTGCTGCGAAAAGCCGCTCACACGCAACATCGCGGAAGGCCGCCGGCTCGCGGACCTGGTGGCCAAGCATAAGCGCGTCTTTCGCACCGACAGCGAGTTTCGCTCGCTGGGCCGCTTTCATCACGCCGCGCAAGTGGTGCGCAACGGCAAGATCGGCAAGCTCACGCGGATCGTCACCGCCACGCCGCGCGACAAGCCTCTCCCTGCCCAGCCTGCCATGCCTGTGCCGCCGGAGCTCGACTATGACTTGTGGCAAGGCCCCGCCTTGGAGAAGCCCTACACCGAGAAGCGTGTGCACCCGCGCAACGAGACCAAGGCCCGCCCCGGCTGGATCACCATCAGCGACTATGCCGACGGCATGATCGCCAACTGGGGCGCGCATCTCAACGACATCGCCATGTGGGGCGCCAATCTCGAGCGCACGAGCCCGAGCGAGATCGAGGCGACCGGGAAGTACCCGGCGCCCGGCCAACTCTGGGACGTGATCCTCGATTTCGACATGCACTTCATGTACGCAAACGGCCTCAAGCTCGTCTGCCAGACGGCGGAAGATGCCTTCGTACGCTTTGAAGGCACGGACGGCTTTTTCTCCGTATCATGGAAGGGGAAGAATGAGACTTCCGATCCCTCTCTGCTGAAGTGGAAGCCGGGCCCGAATGATCTGACACTGCCTTTCAAGCGCAGCGAGAAGCGCGACTTCCTCGACGCGGTACAAACGCGCGGCCAGACGCTGTGCGACGCGGAGGTGGGCCACCGGGTAAACGCCCTCGCCCACCTCGGGCTCGCGGCCGTCGATCTCAAGCGCAAGATCCTTTGGGATCCGGTGAAGGAGCAGCCAGCGAAGCCGGATGCGGAGCTGACAAAGCGGCTCGCGCCAGCGCCGGTACGCGACAAGTGGAAGAGCTACGCGGTGTGAGGCGGGGACGGAGGAGACGGAGGGAGCGGAGAAGTGGAACCTGTTTCGATGTGCCAGCCCCGTCCTAACGGACGGGGCTACTTTTCGTAGGCGCCTGCATCGGGCGCTTTGCCGGCGAAGGGCTGGCCAAGATCGACGCCGCGATCGATGGCGGCACTGCCGGGGGCGAGGCGGAGGAATGGGACCTCGGGCAGGTCGCCGTTGGGCTGGCGGGGCTTGGTGAGGTAGGCTTCGTCGACGCTGAGGAAGTCTTTCGCGGTCACCGTAAATACGCTCCTCGACTGGGCGTCGAAGTGATTGCCGGCGACCTCGCACTTTTCGCCATTGAGTTCGGCGACTTCGCGGCCGCCCTCCAAGCCAAGATTGTTTTTTACAACGTGGCCGTAGCCGGGCACCTGCGTGCGGTTATCCGCCTCGCGGCCGAGCAGGTTGAAATTCACGCGATTGCGCAGGGCGGTGTTGTGGAGGAAGTCGACGCCGCCGATGTGATGATTGGCGTAGAAGCCGTTGGCCTTGTTGCGCACCGCGAGGCTGCGCGTGACGCGGTGGCGCGGGATCGGGTCGGGCAAGCGTGCGACCGGCGTACCGGCGTGGCCGCCGGCCTTGAAACCGTTGCCATCGGCGAGCGAGGCGAAGTCGGGAGAGTAGCCGTTGTAGAAAGCCCAGCAGTTTTCGACCGTGGCAGCCTCGCCGGAGTTGATGAAATCGAAGCCGTCGTCGCTATTGAACCACGCGCGGCAGCCGCGGAAGACATTACCCACGCTGCCCTTGGGGCCGTGGTAGCCGAAGCCATCGACATTACCGCCGCGCTTGTTGCCGGAGATGGGATCGTGGTTGCGATACGCATCGCAGTTGAGCACCAGATTGTGCGCGCCGTTGCCAATCCAGAGGCCAATCGCCATGCCATCGTGCATGCTGAGGCGCTCGTAGATATTGTGGCTGCCCTGATTATCGAAGCAGATCGACTGGGTGTGGCCGGTGATCGTGACCTGCACGCCCACCACCTCGATACCGCGCAAGTGCACCCAGGAGGCTTGTATCCGAAAAGCGGCGACACGCTGCCCAACGGGCTTCACGGCGGTGAAGTCGAACACGGGCTGCTCATCGCGATAGGCCCAGTAGCGGATGGGGCTGCCCTCGCGGCCACTCTTGTCCAGAAACGTGACGCAGGCATACGGGCGGACGATGCGCGCGATCTGCGCCTCGGTCATCCGATAGGCGCCGCCGCGCAGCCATACAGTATCGCCGGGCTCGGCCGAGGCCTGGGCTCGCTGGATCGTGGCAAAGGGCGCAGCGAGCGTGCCCGCCGCAACATCGCTACCGCCCGGTGCGACAAAGTACTCGGCGGCCAGGGCCGGCACCGGGAGAAAGGCGAGGATCGCGATAGCGAACCCACTGAGGACAAAGGACGGCACGCGCGAGGGGTTGCGGCGAGCGCGGAGGCGGCGTCTACTTGTCCCAAGGCCGGTCGGCCTTGAACACGACTCCGTTGCGGAAAACGATCTCACGCACGTCGGGCGGGGTCGGAGGGGTGACGATCGCGGTGTTGGAGCCGCCGATGCCACCCATGCCGCCCATCCCGCCGGTGGCACCGATGCCACCCATGCTGCCACCCATGCCGATGCCGCCCGTGCCACCGATGGAGGTGCCACGATTGCCCGTGGAGATGCCGATGCCTGTGCCGCTGCTGCCCATGCCGCCGCCGGGATAGTAGACACTCCCGTCGCTTCCGCCGCGCCGAAAGACCCAGATCTCGTCGCCGCTGCTGGGGTGCGTGACGACCTCCGAGGGCTTTCCCCAGGCGACAAAGACCATATCGGGAGTCATGCCGACCTCGACCTTGCCATCGAGGACGGCCTGCCGCGTCTCCAACGGCCATTGTTCGTAGATATGACGATTTTGATCGATGCGGTTCATCTGCGACGAACTGCAGCCCCCTGCCACTGCCGCCACCACGAGCAGCAGCGCAACCCCGGCCCCGTGTGTCCGCTTCATGATGGCCCCGAGCATACACCCGTTTACCGTTTCGTAAAGCAGAGGATGGCGCGATGTAGCCACGCTAGCCCGCACTGCCTTGAGTCTCCCGCCGGTAGTCACTGGGAGTACAGCCGGTCTCGCGCTTAAAGACGACGCTAAGGTACTCGACGTGCTCAAAGCCGGTACGCTCCGCGATAATATAGAGCGGCAGATCGGTCTCACCAAGGAGCTGGCGCACACGGGCGAGCCTCACGTGGAGAATCTCCTCGCGCGGGGTGCGGCCAAGGAGCTTCTGAAACCGTTGCTCGAGGACGCGGCGGGAGAGCGGCACCGTGCGCAGCAGGTCGCCGACATTGATGCCCTCGCAGGCATGCTCGCGGATAAACTGCACAGCGCGCGCCACATCGCGATCATCGACCGCGAGCACATCGGTGGACTGCCGAGCGGCCACCCCAAGGGGCGGGATCAGATGCGCGGAGGCGGGGACCTTGCGGCGGGCCATGAGCTTTTCCAGGAGGGCGGCGGCCTCGTAGCCGGCGCGGTGAGCATTAGGGATGACGCTCGAGAGCGGCGGCGAGGCGAGATCGCAGAGGAGGGCGTCGTTATCCACGCCGATGACCGCCACATCCGAAGGCACCGCCAGGCCCGCGCTGCGGCAGGCATCGAGGACCTGCTGCCCACAGATATCGTAGGCGGCCATGATGCCCACAGGCTTAGGGAGAGACTCGACCCACGCGCGCAAGGCGCGGGCCTGCGCGGCAACCTCGCCGCCCGCCTTGCTGGAAAACTCGTGCACCGCATGCCCAGCGAGGCGAATCCGCGCGGCAAAATGCCGGGCACGCAACTCGGACCATTTGAAGCGCGCATCGCCGCAGAAGGCAAAGTGCTTGAACCCGCGCTCCAACAGATGCGATGCCGCGAGCCCTGCGATCTGCTCATCATCGGTCTCGACCCACGGCAGCTCCGGGACGAGGCGTCCCGCGCTGAGATCGACGGCGGGGAGGGCGGCGCGCACGACAGCTGCCGCGATCCTGGGGGTCTCGATGCGAGCGATGATACCATCGCCCTTCCAGCGCGCGAGCCATGGCGGCGGATCATCGCCACGCCCCTGCTCCATGAGATAGAACGACCAAGGCTCGTGCTCTCGAATATAGTGCACGACGCCCTGAAGGAGGCCGCGAGCGTACGCATTGGACGTCTCGATCAACAAGGCGACCTGGCGGCGGCGGGGACGACGGGCCGGACTTCTGGGGCGTGGGGCAGCGGCCATGGGAACAGCCTCGGCAAGCGCACGCAAAAAATCAACGCCACAGCGGGATACGAAGCCCCAACGGCCGCAGGCCAGAGCCAGGGAACGGCAATTTTCACTCGCGACAGAGCCCCACTGTCCGCCGACCGAGAGGCTGGCGGAGGCGTGAAATTTCTCATTCTTTTTTCGCCAACTCTCATGGGCGACAGTTTGCCGCCTCTGTTACCCTCAGTCTCCCCCAACCCCCTGTGCCTCCGATGACCTCGCTCCCGCGTCTGCTTGCCGCCGCCTCGGCCCTCGCGCTCGCCGCCACTGGCGCCGCGCACGCCAATCCGATCCGCATCCTGTATCTGGGCACGCCCGAGCGCGAGCCACGCATGACGGCCCACGCGCTGATGCGCGACCTCGGCCGCGAGGCCATCTGGTTCGACTATATTTCAGAGCGAGGGGATCTCAGCCCCTCGCTGCTCGCGAGCTCTCACGCGATCGTGGTCGACGCGCCGGCCGAGCGCTACGGCACCCTGCTGGCCGATCTGCCCAGGGGGAAGCTGCTCACCGCCCGCGAGCTGGGCAGCGACCCCGCCTCAGAGACCTTCGCCGCCCATGCCAAGGCGAAGCTGCTTGCGGCCGCCGGCCGCGAGCGCGTGGCCGCATGGGAAAAGTATCTCGCCGAACGGGAGCCCGAGCAGCGCGAGGCGCGGCCCACGATCGCCAATTACGAGAAGCGCGCGCAGCCGCTCACCTACCAGTTCCCCCTGAGCGTCAAGGGCAGCATGGAGCGCACGCAGGTCCCAGCCGACATGACACTGCGGCTCTTTGCCGCGGAGCCGGACATCGCAAAGCCGATCTTCATGGCGTGGGACGAGCGTGGGCGGCTATGGATCGCGGAGACGCGCGACTACCCGCACAACGTGCAGCCCACGGGCGAAGGCAATGACAGCATCAAGATCTGCGAAGACACGGATGGCGACGGGCGCGCGGACAAATTCACCGTATTTGCGGACAAGCTCAACATCCCCACGGGCTTTGTCTTCAGCCAGGGCGGAATCGTCGTGGCGCAGGCGCCGCGGTTTCTCTTTCTCCGGGATACCAACGGCGACGACCGCGCCGACGAGCGGCGGGAGATCATGACCGGCTGGGGAATCAACGACACGCACGCCCAAGCCAACAATCTCCACTACGGCATCGACAACTGGCTCTACGGCGCCGTGGGGTACTCCGGCTTTCGCGGAAACGTAGGCGGGAGGGAGATGCAGTTTGCGCAGGGCACCTATCGCTTCAAACCCGACGGCTCGGCGCTCGAATTTCTCCATCAATTCACCAACAACACCTGGGGCCAGAGCACAAACGCATTTGGCGACCAGTTTGGGGGCACGGCCAACAACGCGCCAATCTTCTTCGGCGGCATCCCGGCGACAATCGTGCCTCGCGGCACGCGAGCGATGACCGCCAAGCGCATCAACACGGAGGACAAGACCCATACAATCACGCCCAACTTCCGGCAGGTGGATGTGATGGGCGGGTACACCGCGGCGGCGGGCAGCGCCTTCATCTACTCGGACCAGCTCCCGCCGCGCCTCCAGGGCAAAGCGATGATCTGCGAGCCCACGATGAAGAACATCGCGCTCTTCGACGTCGTCCGAGCTGGCGCAGGCTACGCCGCCCACGATGCCTTTAACCTGGTGGCCTCGTCGGACGAGTGGATGTCGCCCGTCTTTGCCGAAGTAGGGCCCGACGGAGCGGTGTGGTTTGCCGATTGGCAGAACTACATCATCCAGCACAATCCCACTCCCAGCCTGGAGCGCGGGGGCTATGCGGCAAAAACGGGAGTCGGCGGCGCACACGAAAACCCGCTCCGCGACAATCAGCGCGGCCGCATCTACCGCGTAACGTGGTCGGGCGCCAAGCCCATCACCACGAAATCGCTGCACAACGCCTCCACCCCGCAGCTCGTAGCCGCCCTCCGCGACGCCAATCCCTTCTGGCGGCTCACCGCGCAGCGCCTGCTCGTGGAAGGCAAGCGCGCAGATGCAACCCCCGCCCTCAAGCAACTCCTGGCCGGCACGGCGCCGATGCCCGCCATCCACGCGCTCTGGTGCCTACACGGCCTGGGCCAGCTGGACGAGCCGGCGCATCGCGCCTCGCTGCTCCATGCCGACGCAGCCGTACGCCGCAACGCGACGCGCGCCCTCGGCAACGATGCCGCCTCGGTGGCGCGGTTTTTCTCCTCCGCAGTCATCAGCGACGCCGACCTACTCACACGTCTCGCAGCGTTGGTGAAACTCGCGGAATTCCCCGCCACCCCGGAGATCAAGACGATGGTCGCCGCCCTGGTGCGCAATCCCGCCAATCAAAACGACGAGTGGCTGCGCGAGGGGCTGCGCATCCTCGGCCGCGTGCACGGGGCATCGCTCTATCGCGAAGGCCCCAACCTGCTCCCCAGCCCCGGCTTCGAGAGCGTCGCAAACGACCTGCCGACGGGCTGGACTCGCCGCGACAACGGAAACCGCCCGGGCAATGCGGGAGCCCAATGGTCGCTCATCTCGGGAGACCCAAAGCCCCAAGCCGGACAGAATGCCCTCCGCATCGCATCTGAAGCGGATGCCGACACGAGCCTCTCGACCGAGGCGCCCGTAAAGCCCAACACCATGTACCGCCTGGCCGGCTGGCTGAAGACGCATGCGCTCAATGGCCGCATCCACCTCAGCGTGAGCCCAGCCGGGGAGTGGCTGCGGGTCGCCCGCAACGCCAACAACAACCGAGTCGAGACCGAGGGCATCCGCCGCAACACCGACTGGACCCGCGTGGAGGTGGAATTCAACTCCGGCGAGCGCACCACGGCCACCGTGAACACATACTTCGGCGGGCGGGGCGAGGCGTTTTTCGACGAGGTCCGCCTCGTCGAACTGCTGCCGGCGGAGGAAGACGCGGCCGTGACGGCGGGCGATGCCAATAGAGGAGAAGCCCTCTTCCACAATCATCCGGCGGCCTGCGTCCTCTGCCATCAGCTGAAAGGCAAGGGCAGCACAGTGGGCCCTGCGCTCGACAAGATCGCCGCGCGGCATCCGCCCGCGTACTTGCGCGAAAGCCTGCTTGAGCCGAGCAAGGTCATCGCAAAAGGCTATGAGCAGTACACGGTCTCTCCGATGCCCCCGCAGGCGGATATCTTCAAGCCGCAGGAACTCGCCGACCTCGAAGCCTTTCTTCTCACTCTGAAATAACCCTCACCTGCCCCTCACAATGCCCGACAAAAAAATCAATATCGCGATCATCGGCCTCGGATTTGGCGCTGAGTTCATCCCCATCTTTCAGGCGCATCCCAACGCCAACCTCATCGCCGTATGCCAGCGCGATCCGAAGAAGCTGAAGTCGATCCAGGACGCCTTTGGAATCCCCAAGGGATACACCGACTACGATGAGCTGCTCCGCGATCCCGAGATCGACGCGGTGCACATCAACACGCCGATCCCGGATCATGCGGCGCAGTCGATCAAGGCACTGAAGGCCGGCAAGCATGTCGCGTGCACCGTGCCGATGGCGACCTCCATCGAGGACTGCAGAAAGATCGTCGAACTCACCAAGAAGACCGGCCTCAAATACATGATGATGGAGACGGTCGTGTACGCGCGCGAGTACCTCTACATCAAGGAACTCTACGACAAGGGCGAGCTGGGCAAAATCCAATTTCTCCAGGCGAGCCACCAGCAGGATATGGATGGCTGGCCGAACTACTGGCCCGGCCTGCCGCCGATGTGGTATGCGACACACTGCGTGGGCCCGATGCTCGCGCTCACCGATGCCACGGCCGAGTATGTCTCGTGTTTCGGCTCAGGGACGATCCGCAAGGAACTGCAAAAGCACTACGGATCGCCCTTCGCAGTCGAGACGGCGCACATCAAATTCAAGGACTCCGATCTTACCGCGCGCATCATCCGCTCGCTCTTCGATGTCGCGCGCCAGTACCGCGAGAGCATCGATGTGTATGGATCGAAAAAGTCCTTCGAATGGACGCTGATCGAGCACGAGGAGCATGTGCTCCACACGGCCAAGCTGCCCGAGCCCAAGATCCCGAAGAAGATCAAGGTGCCGGACTACGCCAAGCGCCTGCCGAAGGGCATCCAGAAATTCACGACCAAAGGGGTCTATGATCTCGGCAAGAAGACCCACCTCTCCTTCACCCAAGGGGCAGGGCACGGCGGCTCGCACCCGCATCTGGCGCACGAGTTTCTGATGGCCCTCGTCGAGGACCGCGACCCGATGCCCAATGCCGTGAAATCGGCCAACTGGACGTGCGTGGGCCTTTGCGCGCACGAGTCGGCAATGAACGGCGGCAAGATCGTAAAGCTGCCGGCGTTTACGCAGGGCTGATCGGCGTAGGCCGCCGCGTGAAGGGCGGGATGGAGATCTTTCGGCGCTCCGTCCCTGCCCTCACGGGCTGGGCCACGAATCAGGTCACTCTCGCTACCTATTACTGGGTGTGCGCGCACGTGAGCGCGGCAGCCTTGGGTAACTTCCAGGCATCACGAGCCCGCCGCTCACACGGCGGGCTACAACAATCCAGGGCGGGCAAAGACCCACTCTACTTTTCTAGACGCCGGCCAAGCGGCCGACGGAGTCGCCGAAGCGCGCGAAGTTTTGGGTCGCGCCCATGCGGTCGGCCATCGTCAGGAACAGGTCGGCCATAGGACGGGAATCGACTTTGGAGAAGCGACCGGGATTGAGCGTGCCGCCGCCGTGGCCGGCGAGGACAACGGGAAGATTGGTGTGCGTGTGGCGATTGCCATCGGCGCAGCCGCTTCCGTAGACGATCATCGAGTTGTGAAGGATCGACTTGCCATCGAGGTCCTTCTTCTCGTCGAGGCGCTTGAGGAACTTGGCGAAGTGCTGCGTGTAATAGAGGTCGATCTTGGCGATCTTCTCCATCAGCGCCTCGTCGTTGCGGTGGTGGGAGCAGTAGTGGTGGCCCTCGGGGATGCCGATCTGGGGGAAGGCGCGATTACTGCCATCGTGCGCGAGCAGAAGCGTGGCCACGCGGGTGGAGTCGGTCTCGAAGGCCATGGCGAGGAGCTCGAACATGAGATCCATGTGATCGCCGTAGTTGCCGGGGATACCGCGGGGCGCTTCGGCCTTGGGATCGGGCAGGTCGCCGAATTTCTCGGCCCGCTGGATGCGGGTCTCGATGCTGCGGAGACCGGTGAGGTACTCATCGAGCTTCTCCTTGTCCGCCTTGCTGAGATTGCGCTGGAGGGAGTGCGCATCGTCGAGGACGAAGTCGAGGAGCGACTTCTGCGTCTCCTGGCGCATCTTGAAGTTTTTCTGCCGCTCATCGCGGCCACCGACGCCGAAGAGGCGCTCGAAGACGAGCCGGGGATTGGACTCTGGCGCCATCGGCGTGCTGGCCGAGGCCCACGAGAGATTGTACTGGTAGGCGCAGGAATAGCCCGAGTCGCAGCGACCGGCCTTGCGCACCTCGTCGCAGGAGAGTTCGAGCGAGGAGAAGCGAGTCATGTGGCCGACCCGGTTGGCGATCTCCTGATCGATGGAGATGCCGACCTGGATATCCGTGCTGTCGGTCTTGCGGGCGCGCATACCCGTGAGGAACGTGGCATTGGCGCGCGCGTGGTCGCCAGCGCCGTCATTGCCCGCGGTCGCATTCTTATGATCGAGACCGCCGAGCACCTGCATGGAGCTGCGGAAGCCCGCGAGCGGCTGGAGCGTGCGGCCGAGGGTGAACTCCTTACCCGCACCCGTGGGCCACCAGTAATCCTGATGCGCGCCATTGGGGAAGTATACGAAAGCCGTGCGCAGCGGCATGCCGGTGGGAGTCACGGCGAGGCCGCCCGCTCCGGTGGCGGTACCCGCTGTCGCAGCCATCGCTGCGGGGCGGAGCGCAGACTCGAAGACGGGCAGGGCGATGCAGGCGCCGAGGCCACGGAGAAACTGCCGACGATTGAGGGAGAGGTGACGTTGCGCGGCGATCTCGTCGCGGGTGGGGGCAGTGTGGCGTTTCATGGCGGGAACGATCTCCTTGATGGTTAAAAACTCAGCGCACCGGGGCTACTAAAGACACCGCAGAGGCCTTTGTCGACTGCGTCCGCTGCTTTTGGAAAGGAGCAGACTCGATGACGCCCATGAGGAGCGTGGACATCTTGCCACCATCCTTCTCGAGGGCGGCGACGATCTCGTCGATCGCCTGCGTGTCGTAGTACTCGACGCCTCGGCCGAGGGCGTAGGTCATCAGCTTCTCGGTGAGGCAGTGATAGACGTCGCTGGCGTGATTCTTGACGATGATCTTCTTGAGTTCGCGCACATCGGCAAAGGGCTCTCCGGTGACGAGCTTGCCGCCAGCCTCGATGGGCTGGCCGGCATCCTTTTCACGCCAGGCGCCGAGGGCGTTGAAGTTTTCCATGGCGAGGCCGAGCGGGTCCATGCGCTCGTGGCAGGAGCTGCAGAGCTTGTTTTCGCGGTGGACGGCGAGCATCTCGGCCAGCTTGGGCTCGCGGCCCTTGAAGCGATCCTTGGACTCTTCGAGATCGGGCACATTGGGCGGCGCGGGAGGCGGCGGAGTGCCGAGGATGTTTTCGAGAATGAAGAGGCCGCGCTTCACCGGCGAGGTGCGGGTGGGATTGGAGGTGACGGCGAGCACGGTGCCCTGCGTAAGGACGCCGCCACGCACGCTGCCCTCGGGAAGCTTGGTGTAGCGGAGGCTTTCGCCCTTCACATCGGGGATGCCGTAGTGCTGGGCCAGGCGCTCATTGAGGAAGGTGTAGTCGCTATCGATCAGCTCCAGGAGGCTGCGGTCTTCCTTGATGATATGGTCGAAATACATCTCGGTCTCACTCCGCATCCAGCGGCGGAACTGGCCGTCGAACTCGATGCGGCCATCGCGATTGCGCGGGGCATTGGGGCCAAGGACCACACGGGCATTGATGGGCACGCTCTCGACGTCGCGCGCCTGGAGCCACTGGCCGGTAAAATGCTTCACGAAGGCCTGGGCCTTCGGATCCTTGAGCATGCGGGTGACCTGGGCCTTCAGGTTTTTACGCAGTTCGCCTTTCTCCGCGGCGGCGATGAGCTCGGCATCGGGCATCGTCGACCAGAGGAAGTAGGACAACCGAGACGCCAGCGAATACTCGTCGATGGGCGCGATCGGCTGGCTGGCGTACGCGGCCTCCGGCTCCTCCACGCGGAAGAGAAAGCGGGGCGAGGAGAGCACGGCCATCATGGCGCGCTGGATGCCCTCCTCAAAGGTCTTGCCCGGGAGCGAATAGACCTTGCGGGCGACATCCACGAGCTGCTTGAGGTGAGGCTCGTCGACCGGGCGGCGGAAAGCCTTGGTCGCAAAGAGGCGGAGCACCTTCTGAGCGTAGGCATCGCGCTGGGCAGGCTCGGCCGGAGCGGCGCCATCGGGGAAGAAGCGAGGATGATTCTTGGCCACCTGCCAGTGCTCGGGGCTGAGGGGCCCCACGACCTGCACCGAGGCGACGCGCACCGTAACAAAGGTGGAAGCCTGACCGCCCGAGCCGCCGACGCCGGACGACTCGGCCTCCACCGACAGGGGCTCCATCTCGAAGCTCACGGTGTGGTTGCCGGCCTTCCAATCGAGTTCGTACTCGTGGCGGATGGTGCGGCGCTCGCTCCAGGCGACATTCTCGGCGAATTTCTCCACTCCGTCGATCTTGCCGACGAAGCGAGCCTTGCCGGCATCGAAGTCGAAGGAGCCGCGCACTTCCAACTCGACTGTCACACGGTACTTGTCCGCCACCTCGGCGCTGAAGCTGCGGGAGATCTTGGCGGCCTTGCGCACGCTCATCCGGTCGCCGTTGCCATCGCTGCCGCGAATCTCGCGGCCGCTCACAGTCCGCTCGCGCAGCTCGCGGTGGACTTTGGGGACAGCGGTCTCGACGATCTTCTCGGCTGCAGCGAGGTACTTCTCCATCAGCAGCGGGGAGATGGTAAGCACATCGCCGTTGTTGTCGAAGCCGTTGCCGGTATCATCGGGCGGAAACTCGACCTCGCTGTTGAAGTCGATGCCCATGAGGTCGGAGATGGTATTGCGATACTCGATGCGATTGAGGCGCCGCACCGTCACCCGGCCCGGATCGGGATTCTTCACATCGGTGCCGAAAGCCTCGAACTTGATCCAATTCGTGAGGGTGGCCATCTCCTCGGCATTGGGCCGGAAATCCTCGGCCCCCTCCTCGCGCGGCGGCATCATGCCGGCGCGGACATTCTTGAGGGCGGCGAGCCATAGATCGCGCTTGGCGAGCATCTCCTGATCGGACGCGAAGGCATCGAAGCTGACCTTGCCCTTGTCCAAGCCATTGCCGTGGCAATCGAAGCAGTACTTCTCGAGGATGGGGGCGACCTTCTTGTGATAGTTTTCCGCCGCAGTGGGAGTCGGACCGGCCACTGCCCAAGGAGCCGCCACAAGAGCCAGCGCCGGAAGGCTTAACCGTAGGGCAAGCGGGAGGCGAAGAGGGGTGGAAAAGGAAGCTACGGGGACCTTGGGCACGGGAGGGGAAATGACGTATGTGACCGCGTCTTGGTGACACTCTTTGTTTCGGCACGAAAAAGCAACCCGGGAAGGGGGAGGCGCGCGTGGAAAACGGGGGATTTTTTCGAGTTCCCGCCCACGCTGGCACTCCTGCCCCTCCCTGCCCCTCAACTCAGGTCGCGAATCGACCCAAACTGGGGATCGAAGAGGCGCTGGTAGGTGCGCACGATCATGCCATCGGTGAGGCCGGCCAGCCAGTCGCAGATCTGGCGGGCCTTGGCAGCTTGGGTGGTCTCGGCATCGATAAGACGCCCGATGCGCGGAGGGAGGATATTGATGACCCGGGCGCCCTTCTCCACATAGTTGCGCCAGCAGGATTCCCAGAGCTCGAAAAGCACTCTCCGCGCCTTGTGCTCCATCTGCTGCAGCTGGGGGCTCTCGAAGATGATGTCATTGGCCATCTTCTTGTAGAACGCCGCTTCGCGCTCGGCCTGCGGCGCCACGATGAGCTCGTAGCGGTAGCGGTTGGTCTTATCGGACATGAAGTTGCTGCGTTCGCGCAAACGGCAGGCGGTGATGAAGGCCCCGATCTTTTGCGCGAAGGCATTTTCCAGCCGGTCGCCCCGCACGGCGGCGAAAAGCTGGTCGAGCCAGCGCTGCCGCTCGGCATCGATGGCCTCGCCCGCGGCCCATTGCTCGATGCGCTCCAGCGTGAGGAAGCCCGCCTTGACGCCATCGACGATGTCATTGAGCGAGTAGGCGGCGTCATCGGCCCAGTCCATGATCTGGCACTCGATGCTCTTGAACTGGTTGAGCTTCTCGCCCTCATGCAGGGCCGAGGGGATGGGGACATCGCCGAGGACGAAGGCACGGTGCCGCTCCTGCCCATCGTAGAGGAAGTGATTGCGCGGCGGGGCGGGAAACTCGCGGAAGAGCTTCTTGTACTTGAGCACGCCGTCGAGCAGGGCGCGCGTAGGGGCCATGCCGCGCACGCCCGCCTCGTTTTGATAGATCGTCTCGGTGAGCAGATGGAGGGTCTGGGCATTGCCCTCAAAGCCACCCCAGCGTGCCATCAATTCCTGAAGGGTGCGCTCACCGGAATGGCCGAAGGGAGGATGCCCAAGGTCGTGCGCTAGGCACACCGCCTCGACAAGATCGCTATCGATGAAGAAATCATCCTTCAGGGGCGCGCCGCGGGATGAGAGGTACGAGCAGATGGAGCGGCCGATCTGCGCCACCTCCATCGAGTGGGTCAGCCGCGTCCGATAGAAATCGTACTCGCCGGAGAGGAAAACCTGCGTCTTGGACTGGAGCTTGCGAAAGGCGCCAGCGTGGATGATGCGGTCGCGGTCCATCTGAAACGGGGTGCGATAGTCGCGCTTGCGCCCACCGCCGAGCGGCTCGCTGTCGAACTCCGTATAGAACCGATTGTGCATCGAGAGAGTTGAGCACGAACTCGTTGCCCGCGCGAAGGGGAAAAAGCGGCCATCAGGGCATCTTCGCTCTCGTCTTTTGCCGACCTCGTTTCATGCTCAGGCCCATCCCAGCTTCGGTTATGCCCCATGCGACGTTTGACACTCCGCTTGGCCTCTGTGCCATCGCCTGGAACGACACCGGGCTCACGCGCTTTCTCCTGCCCGATCCTGAGCGCCGCTCCACCGGCAACACGGAAGCGACGCCCCCTGACTGGGTGCGGGCGATCATAGACCGTGTGCAACTGCATCTCATGGGCGAGCCGCAGGACTTTGCCGATGTGCGCTACGATTTTTCGCGGGTGCCTGAATTTGTCCGTGCCGTGCTCCGCGCCACGCTCGAAGTAAAGGCAGGCTGCACATCGACGTATGGTGAGATCG
This sequence comes from uncultured Opitutus sp., assembly GCA_964480585.1. Lineage (GTDB taxonomy): Bacteria > Verrucomicrobiota > Verrucomicrobiia > Opitutales > Opitutaceae > ER46. Next base: position 86,992 of record CAYZPV010000012.1, read on the forward strand.
CCACCGCGCTCGGCCAGCCCCTCGGGGTCGCGCGAGCGATCGGCTCCGCGCTAGGGAGCAACCCCTGGCCACTTCTGATCCCGTGCCACCGCATCGTCGCCGCGAGCGGGAAGATGACCGGCTTTTCCGGGCCCGGCGGCATCGCGACGAAAGTGAAGCTGCTCGCGCTCGAGGGAGCGCAGCTCGTGGCGGAGTAGACACTTGCACGACCGGGTGGTCGCACGCGGAAATCCCCGCTTGTCACCGGCAGGTCCGCTGCACCTAGTAGCCGCCCCCGCGTCTCTCTGAGACGACCTCTTTTCATCGGCCTGCCGCTTCACGCGGGCTCCACGCTCGGTTTTCTCGCCCGCTGCTTTTCAGCGCGGCTCAGCCTGCCATGAAGCTCACCCTCGCCTGCACACTCCTCTCACTTGCCATCGCCAACACCGCCGTCGCGCAGTCTCGCCTGACAAACGTATCCGTGCGCTCCAGCGCCGGCACTGAAGCGGAGACGCTGATCGTCGGCTTCACGGTCGGCGGCTTGGGCCACAAGCAAGTACTCGTGCGCGCAGTCGGGCCCACACTCGGCACTTTTGGCGTGAGCGACACGGTGGCAGACCCGCAACTCACTCTCTATGGCAGCACGCAAGCGCAGCTGGCCGCCAACGACGACTGGGGCAATCAGGCCTCGCTGCTCTCCGCCTTTGGCGCCGCGGGCGCGTTTCCCCTCCCCGGCACTTCCCGCGACGCGGCGCTCGTGCAGACTTTGGCCCCGGGCTCCTACTCCGCTCACGTCGGCGTGAAAGGCGCTGGCGGCGTCGCGCTCGTGGAGGCCTACGATATCGGCGATGTCGGCGCCGCCTCGCAGATCATCAATCTTTCCGCCCGCAGCGAAGCCGGGGCGGGGGCCCGGATTCTCACGGTCGGCTTTGCGATCTCGGGGACGTCGTCCAAGACCGTGCTGATCCGCGCCATCGGCCCGGGCCTCAGGCAATTCGGCACGAGCAACAGCCACCGCGATCCCCAACTCCGGCTCTACCGCGGCAACGGTGAGTTCATCGGATACAATTACGATTGGCTAAGCCTCGCCGGCTGGAGCGAAGTCTTCGCCTCGGTAGGCGCATTTCCCCTCGAGGCAGGCTCAGACGATTCAGCGCTGGTGATCCAGCTCCCTCCGGGCACGTATACCGCACAGGCCGGCGGCAATGCCGGGGCCTCCGGCGTGGCGCTGATCGAAGTCTACGACGTGTCCCAATTGCCGGCCAACACGATCGTTTTCACGCCCGTCGAGGCGCTGAGCGAAAATCCGACCGGGGTGCGGGTGAATCCTACGGTCATCCGCCAAGGCGCTCCGGTATATCCGATCGAGATGCGCCGAGCTGGCCTCAGTGGCGAGGTGCTGGTGGAGTTTACCGTGAATCGAGAGGGCCGCGTGCAAAACGCGTTTCCCGTCACGGCCACCAACGCCGCTTTCATCATGCCATCCATCCAAGCCGTTTCAGGATGGCAGTTCCGGCCTGGGACCATCGACGGCAAAGCGGCGGCGTTTCGCTTCCAAGTGCCGATTGTGTACCAGCTCAACGGCTAAAACGAAGACTGTCTGTCGCACGGCACCTGCGACAAAGCGTTTGCGCGCCGCGCTTCCCCCCGCAACGTCGGCCCGATGCAACTGACCAAGCACTGGGCCGCCCAACTCGATGACTACGCGATCGATCTCGCGTGGTCCACCGATGGCACGCAGCTCGCCGCCGCCAGCTCTTCCGGCGCGATCTCGCTCTTCGCCGCCGCCGATGGGGCGCGGCGTGACCTGCCCGGCCACGCTGATGGCGCCAACGCCCTCGCCTGGCAGCCCCGCGCCGCCCTGCTTGCCACGGCGGGGCAGGATGGCGCCGTGAAGTTTTGGGATACGGCCACCGCGCAGCATACGGCCACCGCCGAGCTCGGCTCGGCATGGGTCGACCACCTCTGCTGGTTTACCGCGGCTTCGGGCAGCAAAGCTCCGCTCCTGGCGGCAGCAGCGGGCCGTGCCCTTACCGCGCTCCGCGCCGACGGGTCCGTGGCGCACACCTTCAAACCCGCGGCCAAGACCATCGCGGCCCTCGCGGCGCGGCCTGCCGGCGGCAGCCTGGCGTGCGCCTATTTCGGCGGAGTCGCACTCTGGGATGCAGACGACTTCGTGCTCCAGAAAGAGCTGCCCTATGCCAATGGGATCGCGACCCTCGTCTGGTCGCCCGACAACAAGTGGCTCGTCTCCGGCAACGTAGATCCCTCCGTGCATCTGTGGATCCCAGAGCAGGATATCGAGCTGCACATGAGCGGCTACGAGACCAAGGTGAAGCATCTCTCCTTCGACCAGACCTCGCGGTGGCTCGCCACGAGCGGCGGGCGCGACTCCTGCATCTGGGATTGCGCCGGCGCAGGCCCCGAAGGCCGCGAGCCTGCGATGTTGCCCCACGAGGCTCCCGTGTGCGGGGTGAAATTTCAAAACAAGCACGGGCTCCTCGCCAGCGCGGCGCAGGATGGCTCCGTCCAGCTCTGGAGCCCGGAGCGGCCCAAACCTCTGCGCGCCACGGTCAAAATGCCGAGCGCGGCGACCCGGCTCGCCTGGTCCCCCGATGACAGCCAACTCGCCATCGGCACGGAAAAGGGCCACGTGTACGTGCTCAAGTGCGTGGCCTAGGAGAGCGTGGAGGCGAGTCGCAACGCAGCAACATGCCGCAAAAAAAAGGCGGGCCCTCAGGCCCGCCTTCTGAAAATATCGCGGCGTAGACTTAGAAATCCACCGTCACCGAAAACTCCGCCGAGAATGGCGTGATGTAGCGGTAGAGGGCGTTGGTGATGCGCCCGCTGGCATCGACTTCGCGGACGCCGGTCACGCGCACATCGTCGTTGTTTTCCAGATCGACGATATTACGGAAGCCGACGCGAAACAACGTGGCGCGGCCGATGAGTTTGCGCTGGTGGATGATGTATGCGCCGACGGGATGGGTCGCACCGCCCCGGTACATCACACCATTGAGCAGGGACATGTTGAAGTTGTCGCGCCAGTTGCCGTAGACGGCCACGCGCGTGCCACGGAGAAACGTCGAGCGGGGGAACTGGTAGTCGAGCGTCCAGTTGACGGAATTCTCCGCGCTGCGACTGCCGGTGACTTCCTCGATACCATCGTTGGCATCGAGGATGCGCTGCGCATCGGCGATGAGGGTGGGGCTCTCACCGCCTCGCGCGATGGCGGCATCGAGGTAGCTCTTGAAGAGCGAGAAGTCGCGAGTGACGGCTATCTCGTTGTGGGCCAGGGTGAGACGGGCCTGGACGCCGTACATGCGCTGGAGCTGGAAAGTGGCCTCGACGCCCTCCGCGCGCTCGGTGGCGGGCACGGTGCGAAACTCGTCGTTGGCCCCCGGAGCGGGCAGGAAGTAGCCAGGAGAGCCGGGCGTGGCGCCGGGGCCGTTGAAGAGCTGCTCCATCTCGGCCGCCGTAAGATCGTTGGGGCTCCAGACGTAGCGCGTGTTGGAGCGGTCTGTCTGATAGACGCCGATATTGGCCGCGATCTTGCGGTTCAGGAGGAGCGTCTTGAAGCCGAGTTCGCGAGTCTCACCGAGCACAGGGCCGAGCGGCTTGCCGGTGAAATCCTCATACGGCTGCCAGCGGAACGACTCGGCATAGGTGGCGTAAAGGCTGGAGCTCTCGGTGAGCTTGTAGACGAGGCTGCCGGTGTACGAGGTGTGGTTGAGATCGTAGGCAGGATCAAAGGCGTAGGCATCGGGCCGGGCCTTCTCGTCGCCGAGGAAGAGGATCTGGCCGATCGCATCGGTGGGCAGATTGACGATGCGTTTGCGGTTGAACTGGTCGTAGCGCACGCCGAGGAGCGTGTGGATGCGGTCCTTCCAGTAACGGCCAGCCATCGACGCGCTGTACGAGCGCGAGGAGCGGATATCGATGAATGGCAGGTCCGTCGTGGTGGTGCTGTACCAGCCGGGGCGGAAGGTGGGCGTGGTCGGCAGGTTCTCAGGGCGGAACTGCTCCCAGAAACTGGCGTTGGGGAAGCGCGGATCGTCGAGATACGCGCGGAAGAGGATTTGCTGGTTGGCGATCGGCGACGGGGCGTTTTCGACTGCGGCGAAATTGGCGAGATTGTACCGGAAGTTGAAGAGCTGATCGCGCTGCGTTTCGGCGCTCAGCACGACAAACTGCTTCATCCACTTGCCGAACTCGAGCGGGTACGAGGCGAGCGCCCGGACGATGCGCACATGGTCGCCGAAGGTGCGGTCATTGATGGAGAAATCCATGAACGGCCGGCCGTTGCGATCGACGGAGACGACGGAGTCGAAGGTGCCATCTGTGCGCTCCTGCGCCTGATCCTGCCGGTTGAAGGAAAACTCCAGCGCGAGCTTGCCGATCTGCTGCTCGATGGTGGCGGTGTAGTTGGTATAGGGGCGATTGAGAAAGTCGATCGCGCCGCGCAGGCTCGTCTCGCGCGGGTAGCCGCTGAGGGTGATGCGCTGCCCGGAGTCGACGTTGCCATTGCCCACGCGATTGACGAGTACGACCTCGGCGCTCTGGCCCTCCATGAGCGTGCGCACGGTGCCGGAGGCGGCCGAGCGGTCATCGGCGGAAGTGTTGGCCGTCGTGACGTAGCGGATATTGCCGTCGGACGTCACATACCACCGGTTGGCCGTGGAAAAGCCCAGGCCGGGGGCGGACGTGGGACGGACAGAGAGGGTATTGGTGCCACGGATACGCTCGAACTTGCCCGTCTCCGCCTCGAGGCGGATCGTGGTCTTGGGCAGGAGGCGGAAGGTCATCGCGCCGTGCATCGCCTTGAGGCTGGAGTGCGCGTGGTCGAGGTAGCTCTTGTCGTCGCGCTTCACCATGTTGAGCCGCACGGCGAGCATGTCGCTGAACTTGCGGTTGATATCGAGCTGCCCACGATAGGAGCCAAAGGTGTCGTAGCGGGCGGAAAACTCCGCAGAGTCGCGGAAGCGCGCCCGCTTGGTGTAGCTGTTGGCCATGCCGCCGGGGATCGAGTCGCCGTAGATCAGCGAATTGGAGCCCTTCGAGAAATCGATGCGGTCGATGTTATAGGCATCGGTAGGGGTAAACCACGGGAAGAAGTTGCGGGAGGACTGCGCCACCTCACGGCCGCCGAGCTGCATGCCGCGGAAATTGACGCGATTTTCCTCCGCGCCGCTTTCATGCTCGTTGACCACATCGACGCCGGCAACGAACATCGCCACGTCCTCGAGCTTATAGACGGCGAGATCGCGCATGAACTCGGTGGTGATCGCATCGATGCTCGCGCCGACGTTGACGAGCTCTGTATCCATGCGATTGCCGGCGAGGGTCGAGGCGGCCACCCAACCGGTATCGCGATCCGTGCGCACCTCGAAGGGGGATATCTCGACGACTTCGCCCGGGGCGGTAGAGGTGGTCGTGGCGGGCGCGACCTGGCCAAAGACGGGAGCGGCCAGCAAAAGGGCCAGGGGAACCACGAGCGTTCCCGTTGAAGCGGGGTTGGGACTCTTCATAGTTACCGCAGCGGACACTCAAGCGCCGCGCTCATCAAGCACAGGAGAGCACGGTTTTATGCAATAGTTGCGTAACCATGCGGACACCACGCCACTCGCGCCGCGTTGGCTTCCGCTTTCTTCTGCGCGCTTCTCATCCGCGCCACTTTCGCTATCGGTATCCACTCCATGCCTCACCTTCATCGGCTCCTCCTCGCCTTTTGCGGTCTCGCGCTCGCACTCCCCGGCAGGGCGCAACCCACGCCGCCCGCGCAGACTCATGCCGCCGCCCTCGGCTCGACGTCGCTCCGTGCGCCGGCGACAGCGGACTTCGCCCCGGGCGCGTTTTTCACCCTGGAGGGATGGTTTTTCCGCACGGAGGCACGGCCCTTCGGCTGGCTGATGGGCAAGGGCCTCGCGACCGCGGGCACGGACCCATTTCTGAGCTTCGCACTGCTGCTCAACGACGATGGCACGCGCGTGCAGTTCTCCGCCAGCACCGGCGCGCCGGGCTCGATGCGCAGCATCACCGCCCCCAGCGCGCTACCGCTGCGCACGTGGACGCACGTCGCCGCCGTCATGGACGGCACCTCGATGCGCCTCCTCATCAATGGCAGCATCGTCGCCAGCGGCACCAGCGCGGGTGCGCCACTCTCCGCCCCAGAAATTCCGATGGGCGTCGGCGTAGCCTTTCTCGCCGGCGGGGCCACGAACTACCCCTCATTTCCCGGTCTGGCGCGACAGGTGCGCGTGTGGAGTGTGGCCCGCACGGTCGCGCAGGTCGCCGCCTCAGTCGGCGAGAGTCTGCCCACGGAGCGAACCGGGCTGGTCGCGGCATGGCCGCTCGACGAGAGCACGGGCTCCACCGCCCGGGATATCTCGGGAGCTTCCCGCCCGCTCACCGGCGGGGGCAGCTGGGCAAGGCTCGCAGTCTTGGAGGCCGGCCCCTTTTTCGCGGTGACGACGACACCCGTCTCGCGCAGCGACTTCGCCGATGCCGATGACGGCATCCTGATCGATTTCGACAACGATGGCGACCCTGACCTCGTGACATTTCACATCACGGTGCCGCCCACGGTACCGGAGACACGCCGCCGCGTGCTCGCCTTTCGCAACAACAACGGCACCTTCACCGAGGCCACCGACGCTGTGCTGGGCAATGTCACCATGGTCCACCCGCGTGACCGCTTCGTCGGCGACTTCAACAGCGATGGCCGGGCCGACCTCCTGGTGATCGGCCACGGCACCGATACCCCGCCCTTTCCCGGCGAGCAGGCCAAGCTCTTCATCCAATCGGCCGATGGCCGCCTAGTCGACGAGACTGCGACGCGCATGCCGCAGCGCTCGAGCTTTACGCACAATCTTGCGGTGGCCGACATCGACGGCGACGGCGATCTCGACGCATACATGTGCAACGTCTTCGGAGGAGACTCCGGCCCGCGCTTCTATCTCAACAACGGCAGCGGCGTCTTCACCGAGGCCACCGACCGCATCCCGGCCGACATCGCCGCAGGCAGTAGCGGCAGCGTATTCACCGCCTCCGCCCTTGTGGACATCAATGGCGACGGGCGCCCCGACTTGATCCTCGGCGGCGAGAACGTGTCCTCGAAAAACGAGGTTCTGCTCAATGACGGCACCGGCCGTTTCGTCCGCAACGCCGCCTTTGCGCTCCCGCCGAAACTTTTCGGCCCTCGCGCCGTGACAGTCGCGATCACCGCCGCCGATCTCAATGCCGACGGCGCCCTCGATCTCCTGCTCTCGACGACCGGCGGCACGATCCTCCTCGCCGATGGCCGCACCATCGACGGCTACGGCCTGCCGGGCGTGCAACTGCTCCTCAATCGAGGCGACGGCACCTTTCACGAGGCCACGGCGCAACTGAATCTGCGCTTCGGCCCCGCGGATACCTGGGTGGAATGGATCCGCGTCGCCGACTTCAACGCCGATGGCCGCCCCGACATCCTCTTGCAGGGCGCTCCCAGCCCCACTGGCACAGCCTTTTCCCGTACGTTGCTGCTGAATCGCGGCGGCGCAGTCTTCGTCGACGCTTCGGAAGCCGTGGCATTGGGCGCAGTCACCTACGTCCAACCGGGAGATATCGATCGCGACGGCGTGCTCGATCTCGTCGGCATAAACAGTAATGCCATCGTCGTCGCTCGCGGCCTCAAGCGCCTCGACAGGGCCGTCTTTCAGGCCGAGCCCGACGCTCCCGGCCGCCTCGCCAATCTCTCCGTGCGCACCCGCGCCGGCACCGGCGACCAGACGCTGATCACGGGGTTCGCCGTCACCGGGAGCACCACCAAGCCCATCCTAGTCCGCGCCGTCGGCCCCACCCTCGCGGTCTTCGGCCTCGATGGCGTGCTCGCCGATCCCTTCGTCGAAATCGCCCCGCTCGGCGCGGCAAACCTGGCGACCAACGACAACTGGGGAGGCTCGACCGCGCTCACCAACGCCTTCAGCGCCGTGGGCGCTTTTGCGCTTGCGGGTCCTGGCTCCGCCGATGCGGCGCTGATCTTTTCTCCCGCCGCGGGTGCCTATACGGCCAAGGTAACCGGCGTCGGGGGCGGCACGGGCACTGCACTTGTCGAGGTCTACGACGCCGGCGAAGGCAATGGGACGCGGCTCTCCAATGTCTCGGCGCGCACGCAGGTCGGCATCGGCGCAGACGCACTCTTCGCGGGCTTGGTCGTTAATGGCAATGTGCCCAAGCGCCTCCTCATCCGCGCCATCGGCCCCACCCTCGGTGCCTTCGGCGTCGGCGGCACCCTGGCCGACCCGATGCTCGTCGTGAAGCCGCTCGGCAGCGACACCGTCGTGGCAATCAACGACAACTGGCGCGGCACCGCCGCGCTGAAAGCGGCCTATGCGGCGGTGGGAGCTTTCCCGCTCGCCAACGATGCCTCGGCCGATGCCGCAGTGGCGATCGAGTTGCCGCCCGGCGCCTACACGGCGACGGTGACCGGCAAAGGCGATACCACCGGCGTGGCGCTGGTGGAGGTTTACGAGTTGCCGTAGGCCAGCCTCCGCCTGTGTGGTTGTCACCATGCGCTGCCTCGCTCTCGCTCTCGGTCTCCTGCTCGGGCCCGGCCTCTTCGGGCAGATCGGCACTCCGCCGACGACTCGACTAGCCAACCTCTCGGTGCGTACCACCACCGCAGCAGGCCAGACCGTCATCGTCGGTTTCACGCTTTCAAACGGGAGCAAGCAGCTGCTGCTCCGAGCAGTAGGGCCCGGTCTCGCTCCTTTTGGGGTCGTCGGCACGCTGGCCAATCCGCGGATAGAAGTCTACCGCGGCTCAAGCTGGATCGATGGCAACGACAACTGGAGCAACCTGGCCGGCACCTTCGGCGCGGTGGGTGCCTTCCCCCTGCCCGAGGGCTCCCTTGATGCGGCGCTGATTACCGACATCACCGGCGCAGTCACAGCCCAAATCCCTGCCAGCTCCAGCGGCATCGTATTGGTGGAGGCCTATGAGATCGCCAATACCTACACGCCACGGCTCATAAATATCTCCGTGCGCAACCGGGTGGGGACCGGCGCAGACATCCTCATCGCAGGCTTCAGCATCAGCAGCTCCAGCGGCAGCGGCACCAAGCGACTACTGCTCCGCGGGGTGGGCCCCGGCCTCGCCGCCTTCGAAGTGGCGGGAGTACTGGCCGATCCGCGCCTCGTGCTCTTTCGCAGTGAAAACGGCGTCTCCACCCAGATCGCCGAAAACGACGATTGGGCGCCCTCCCTGGCCGCAACATTCCGCGCCGTCGGCGCCTTTGAGCTCAACGCGGGGAGCAAGGATGCCGCACTGCTGGTGACGCTCGCCCCTGGCACTTATACCATGCAGCTCTCGGGCGTGCGCGACACGACCGGAGAGGCGCTCATCGAAGCCTACGAAGCGCCCTAACCCCGAACCTTAGAAATCCAGCCCAAAGAGCAGGCGCATGCGCGTATAATCCTGCGCGGAGCCATCGGGGTTATTGCGGCGGATCTCGTGGCGGATGGCGGCGCTGAGCGTCTCCGTGAGCTTCTTGTTGAGTTCGAGTCGGTTTTCCCACCCGTCCACCTGGCCACGCACCGGGTAAAAGACCCCGCGCTGGGTGAGCCCCATACGCCAAGGCAGTTTCAACTCCACCTCTTCGAAGGCCGAAGGCACGCCGCGCGAAGAGTGCTCGGGCGTAGGCGCGCTGTTCCAAATATCGAACAAGTTTTGCGACAGACCGAGGCGCACCGTCCGAGTGGGGGAACTATAAAGGTGATAGCCCATACCGATTTCCTGCTGCAGCAGGAGGTAGTCGTTGGGCACGAGTTGGCGGGTGGCGGGATTCAGGCGCTTGCTGGCATGATTCCACTCCGCGCTAGGCCGGTATTGCGAAAACCACTTCTTGTTAAATTCATGCCGCCAGGAGCCCGAGGCCTTCACCAGATCTGTCGTCGGCACCTCATTGGTCTCGGCATAGTCATAGCGAGCACTGAGCTGGACTTCGTCCTTCTTCCACTTGCGCGTGAGCTTGGCCTCGAGCGCGTGAGTATTGAGTTCCTGCACATCGGAGATCACCTCGGTGGAAAATGCCAGTCGGCCGCCCCACGGGCCGAAGAAATTGCGGACCTTGGCCGTGAGCACGCTCGGGGAGAAGCGATCCCAGATCGTGACCCGCTCCTCCTCGGCCTCATCCCGCGCGGCCTGCTCCCGCGACTTTGCCGACTCCGGCTTGGGCGTCTGCGCCGCGGCCACGGGCGCCGGGGCGACTCCCGACGCAGGCGCAGCTTTGGCGACCGCTGCCACGGGCTCGGGAGCCTTCACGCCTGCGATCACGACCGCATCGGCGGCCTTCACCTTCAACTCACCAAAACGATCCGAGCGGAAAACGATCTCGGTCGCCGATTTCGATACAAGCGAGCCCTGCAGGCGATCGCCGTCCTTGTAGACCAGCGTATCGCGAGAATTGGCCGGCGTCTCCGCCGCGCCCCATCCGCCCGTCACCATTCCGCAAAACAGAACCGCAACCGCGCACCAGAACCTGAGCACATTTCCTGACGTCATCGCGCCTTTCGACGCACGAGACCTCGCGGTGTTTCAACTATTTTCGACCTAAGTAGCGGTATTAGTGCCATCGGCACTGAGGGGCATTAACTCCACGGCAAAGCTCCGGGCAGGCTTGCATTTCAGGCAATTTTGCGAAACGTCGCAAGCCTCGTGCGGAAAAAAATCGCCAGCCTGAGCCTGCTGCTCGCCTGGATCTGCGCCAACGGCGCGATCTGGGATGCCGCTCAGTTGCTCGTCTGGGGAAAGATGTTTTCCGATAACGTGCGGATCATGAATGTCGGCGCTGCCATCGAGGCCACTTTCGATCCCGCCAAGGCCTGCCAGTTGTGCGCCGGAGTGGCCACTGCGAAGGAAACCGCCAAGCAGCAGATGCCGCAGGCAGTCGAGCGCGCCGCGGAGAAGCTTCTGCTGGTGTTGCATACGCCAGCCCCCGTGTTGTTCGAGAATGAGACCGGCGAGTGGCTGCCCATGCTTGCCAGCGTGGCGCTGACCCGTGCCGAGCCCGTGCCGGTGCCGCCCCCGCGCGTTTGACGCGCGTCTGCACTGCCGTGCCCGCCTGCCGCCGAGCCTAGCTCGCGCGCATGCGGCTTCCCAAGAAAACAGCCGCCCTCCTTGGCGGCCCGCGACCGTGCCTCGTGCCGCCGGTATCCGCGCTCATTCCTCGCACCCGTCCATGCTTCCCTCTTTCCGTCTTTCCCTCCCCTCGTCCGTTTTTCTCAGCCTGCTCGCGGCCACCGCGGCAGCCCAGACCGCGACGCCGCCGCCCATCCAGCTCGGCAAGTTCGACGTCACAGCCGATCGCACCAAGCCGCTCACCGTACCCAGCTACGAAGCCGCTCGCACCGAGCTCATGCTCGTGCCCGGCGGCACCGAGACGATAGACTCGTCGCGCTTCCTGCGCGGCCGCTCCTCAACCGTCGAGGATATGTTTAGCCTCTCCGCCGGCATCGTCGCGCAATCGCGCTTCGGCTCCGACGAAGCGCGGCTCTCGATCCGTGGCTCCGGCCTGCAGCGCACCTTCCACGGGCGAGGCCTGCGTATCCTCCAGGATGGTGTGCCGCTCAATCTCGCCGATGGAGGCTTCGATATGCAGGCCTTCGAGCCGCTGAGCGCCGCCTACATCAATGTCTGGCGCGGCGGCAATGCCCTCGCCTACGGAGCGTCCACGCTCGGCGGCGCAATCGACTTCGTCACGCGCACGGGCCGCGATGCCACGCCACAGTTCGCCCGCGCCGAGTTTGGCTCGTGGGACTACCTGCGCGCCACGCTCACCGGCGGCGGCGTCCGCGGCGACCTCGATGGGTGGGCGTCGTTCACCCATCAGTCGCAGTCGGGCTTCCGCGACCATGCTGAGCAGAGCAACCAGCGGCTGTTCGCCAATGCCGGCCTGCGCCTCACCGATCATGCCGAAACGCGGCTCTACGTTACAGGAGTCCAGACTGACTCCGAACTGCCGGGCAGTCTCACTCGCGCCCAGCTCCGCGCCAATACCCGCCAGGCCAATGCCGGCAATCTCACGCTCGACCAGAAGCGCGATTTCGATCTCCTGCGCCTTGCCAGTAAGACTACGGTCCGCACGGGCGCGACAGTGTGGGATTTCACCGCAAGTTGGAGCTACAAGGATCTCGATCACCCGATCTTCCAGGTGATTGATCAGCTCACCAACGACGTGCTCGTGGGCGCGATCGCCACACATAACGGAGCGTCGCAACGGCTCCGGGCAGGCGTGCTTATCCAGCGCGGCACGATCAATGCCGCCAATTACGTAAATGTCGCCGGCCGCCGTGGCGCGCTCGTCTCGGACGCCGATCAGATCGCCACCAACTACGAGGCGTTTGCCGAGGACCAGATCGCGCTCGGTCGCCAGTTCACGCTCGTGCTCGGCGCCAGCGCCGCGAAGAACATCCGCGAAAACCGCCAAGGCTTCGGCGGCGTGCCTTCGTACGTGCTGCGCTACGACCGCATTATGCCCAAGGTCGGGCTGCGCTACGATCTGCACGACGCCCAAGTCTACGCCAATGTATCCGGCAGCTACGAGCCCCCCTCCTTTAGCGAAACCCTCACACTCAACACCGCGCGCGCCGCGCAAACCGCCACCACCTACGAGATCGGCACGCGCGGCTATCGCGGCGCGCTGCGCTGGGATGCATCGCTCTACCATGCCGCCCTGCGTAAGGAGCTACTGACGCTCGACCACGACGGCAACCCCGCCACCGCCGCCGCCACGATCAACGCCGATCGCACTACCCACAGCGGCATGGAGGTCGCGATCGAGTTCGACCTCCTCGGCTCCGCTTGGGGGAGCGCGAAGCCCACGCACCGCCTCGTCGCCCGCGCCGCATGGACATACGGTCGCTTCCGCTTTGATGACGATGCACGCTACGGCAACAACGTCCTAGCCGGGTTCGCCCCTCATCTCGTGCGAGGCGAGCTCACTTGGGAGCGTGCAAGCGGCTGGTACGCCGGCCCTACCGTCGAGTGGGTGCCACAGAAGGCGTTCATCGACTTCCGCAACACCTTCTCCGCCGATGCCTATGCGATCGCAGGCGCGCGCTTCGGCCGCCGTAGTGCGCGAAGCCTATCGTGGTTCGTAGAGGCCCGCAACGTCTTCGACAACGTCTACTCCGCAACCACCGGTGTGATCGAAAACGCCGCGGGCGTAGACCAGGCTAAGTTCCTCTCCGGAGACGGCCGCTCCTTCTTCGGCGGCATCGAGTGGCGCTGGTAACGCAGCCCTCCCCGATTTTCCAACCTTCACGCACCCCGCCGCAATGGTGGCGGGGTCACTCACGCCCCTCTTCCTATCTTTTACCGTGCGCTCCCTTCTGTCTCTCCTCGCGCTCGCGCCCATCGTGGCGTACGCCCAAGCCCAAAGCTCCGCTCCCGCGGCCGACACCCAAGCCGTGAAGCTCGATAAATTCGATGTCACCGCAGACAAGGAGAATCACTTCTCCCTGCCGCTTGACGCCGTCGCCACATCCGGCTCGCGCCTGGGCCTCACTAATCGCGAGCTGCCCGCTAGCGTCTCTGTCATCACGCAGGAGATGATGCAGCTCCGCGGCCTCCGCACCGCCGTCGAAGCCGTGGAGGCGGCGGTCGGCATGACCGGCGGCACCAACTTTGGCTCCATTCCGACCTACTCCACGCGCGGCTTTGGCGGCAATAATGTCACCATCATGCGCGACGGCATCCGCCAAAACACTGCCTCGCAAAGCTCGCGCACGGTGGACTCCTTCATCCTCGACCGCATCGAGATCCTGAAGGGGCCCGACGGCCTCATGTTTGGCGAAGGCGCGATCGGCGGCGCGGTAAACTACATTTCCAAGTCCCCGTCTGCCACGCCGCGCGGGGATGCCATGGCCAGCCTCGGGCCGTGGGGCAGCTATCGCCTCGGCCTCGGCTACGGTGGGCCCCTAGGCGCCACCGGCGTAAACTACCGCGCCGACTTCTCGCACAACGAGAGCAACGGCTATCAGGACCGCAATTCGCAGCGTTACGACGCCATCGCCCTCTCGCTCGGCTGGCGAGTCTCGGACAAGCTCACGCTCACGTGGTGGGGCACCTTCATCGACGACTGGAACGAGAGCTACTACGGCAACCCTACAATCTACGACGCCGTGCTCAACACCACCGTGGCCAATGCTCAGCCCGAGGTGCGCGCCTTCAACTCCGCCACCGATCGGATGATCAACCCGCGCGTCGACCCCGCCGCGCGCCGCACCAACTACAACTTCCTCGACAACTACGCCACGACCGAGAACGTCTTCAACCGTGTGCGCGCCGAGTTCCGCCTCTCGCCCGACTTCGAGCTGCGCAACGAGAGCTACGTCGCGACCCAGCTCCTCAAGTGGAAGAATACCGAGAGTAACACGTGGAACCCTGTCGCGCGCAATATCACCCGCGGCAACCTCACGCTCATCTACCGCGACGATGTGCTGCTCGGCAACCGCCTCGACTTCGTCTCGCGCCGCGCCATCGCCGGCCACGCCAATCGCCTCGTGATCGGCGCCGTCTTCGAGCGCAACGACCAGATCCGCGGTGGCGCGGCGGGCAACCAGGTCACGACCATCGCACCCGTCTCCCCCTACAACCCCGATGTCGGCTACGCGCCCGCCTCGCGCTTCCAAAAGACGGCGCGCATCAATGTCGAGACGCACGCCTTCCACCTTCAGGACGTCTTCGACATCACGTCCCGGGTGCGCGCAGTTGCCGGCGTGCGCTACGACCACATCTCGCTCCAGCGCGATACGTTGTTCAACAACACCACGGCTACGCCCACGCCCTTCGCCACCTACAAGAAAGGGTATCGCACGTACACCGGCCGGATCGGAGGCGTCTTCATCCTGACGAAAGAGATCAACGCTTACGCCTCGTTTAGCCGCGCCGCCGAGCCGGTCACCCAGCTCGTATCCTTCACCGCCACGAGCAACGATTTCTCGCTGCAAAAAGGCCGCCAGTATGAGGCCGGTCTCAAGGGCACCTTCCTTGCCGGCAAGCTCGATGCGACTTTCGCGGTCTTCGATCTCTTGAAGAAGGATCTCCTCACCACCACGCTCGACCCCGTCACGGGCCTGCGCATCAGCCAGCAGATCGGCGCACAGAAATCCAAGGGTGCCGAGCTCGCGCTCGCGCTCTCGCCTGCCGAGGGCTGGCGGGTCGAGGGCAATGTCGCCTTCACCGACGCGGAGTTCGCCGACTTCAACGAAAACCTCGGCGCCGGCGTGATCTCCCGCGCCGGCAAGCGCCCGAGCAACGTGCCCGAGTGGGTCGCCAATCTCTTCGTCTCGAAGCGCTTTCGCAACGGTTTCGCCCTCAGTGGCGGGCCGCGCTACGTCAGCGATCGCTTCGGCAACAACAACAACTCGGTGATCGCCGAGGGCTACGTCACGCTAGACGCCTCGGCCACTTACACGTGGAATCGCTGGCACTTCTCGCTGCGCGGCCGCAACCTCCTCGACGAGGACTATGAAGCCGTCGCCGGCACCACGATGCGCCGCCTCGGCGATCCGATCACCGCCGAGTTCAGCACCCGCGTGTCCTTCTAGCCCGCCCCTCCCCCCGCCATGAAATCCCTGCTCTTCGCGCTCGCGCTCGTCGTCTCCGTCTCCGGCTGCGCCCGGCAGGCGGAGTCTGCGGCGGCCGCGGCCCAGTCCTACCCCATCCGGGGTGAGATCGTCGGCATCGATCTGCCGCGCGGCGTGCTACTCATCCATCACGAGGAAATCCCCGGCTACATGCCTGCGATGACGATGGAGTTCAGCGCGCCCGGCGTGGACCTGGCCACGCTGCGCGAGAAGCAGCGGATTTCGGCCGTCATGGGCCAGCCAGTCGACGGGGTCTTCCCACGGACGCAGTTTCGACTGGTCGACTTTGTGGCCGACCAGTCAGTGGCCGCGGCGGCGCTCGCTCTGCGGCAGGATACCCACAACCGCGGCAAGGACGCCTACCGCGAAGTCGGCGAGACGGTGCCCTCCTTTACGCTTTACAACCAGGACGGCCAGGCGACCTCGATCGACCGCTTCCGCGGCAAGCACGTCGTCTTGAATTTCATTTTCACGCGCTGCCCGGTCGCCACCATGTGCCCGGCGTCGACGGCAAAGATGATGAGCCTCCAGGCTGCGGCGAAGAAGGCAGGCGTGAGGAATCTGGAGCTCGTATCGATCTCTTTCGACACGGAGTACGACACCCCGCCGGTGCTCAAGACGTATGCCCAGGCGCGCGGCATCGACACGCGCAATTTCTCCTTCCTCACCGGGCCCAAGGCCGCGATCGCCGATCTGCTCATGCAGTTTGGCGTCATCGCCGAGCCAGGCGAGAACATGTTCAAGCACACGCTGGCCACCCTCCTGATCGGCCCCGACGGCAAGATCCTCCACCGCCTCGACGGCTCGGCCTGGTCGACCGAAGAGATCCTCAAACGCCTCCCCGTCACCCCATGAAAGCCCTCCTCGTCCCTCTCCTCCTCGCGCTTGCCGCGCCCCTCGCGGCGAAGTTCCAAGCAGTGCCAGTGACGTCGCCCGCAGAGGTCGATTCGCAGTGCTCAAATCTCACCGCAGCTCCGGATGGAGCACTCCTGCTCACCTGGTACGGCCCGGGCGGTAAGCCCGGCGAGCGCGCTCTGCGCCTGGCCACGCTTGCGCCCGGCGCAGCGGCGTGGTCGGAGCCCAACACGATCGTGAGCACGCCGCTGCTGATGGAAAACTGGGCCGACTTTGCTTCCCTCGCCGTCGGCACCGACGGAGCGCTCACCGCCCAGTGGTTCCAGCGCGCCGCCGCCGATGCGCGCGGTTACGAGGGGTGGTACTCCCGCTCAACCGATGGCGGCCGCACCTGGCGCACGCCCGCGCGGCTCGGGCACGAGTTTGTAGCGCTGGCGCCGCTCAGCGGCGGTCGCACACTCGCCGTCTGGCTGGAGAGTGCCCGCATCCGCGCCACCCCACCGGTAAAGCGCGATCCCTCGGCGACACGCCCGGCTCGCGATCCAAACACGCCCTACGCGCCTTCGATGAAACTCCTGGCGCGCCTCCTCGCTCCCGATGGCAGCTGCCTTGGCGAATGGACGATCGACCCCGATGTCTGCACCTGTTGCCAGAATACCGCCGCGGTTCTGCCGGGCGACCGAGTCTTCATCGGCTACCGCGGCCACACGGCGGACGAGATCCGCGATAACAAGTACGTGCTTTTCGACCTCGCCTCCGCCAGTTGGTCAGCCCCGGCGACACTCCGCGACGATGGATGGAAGATCGCAGCTTGCCCGGTCAATGGCCCAGCCGCAGATGCCTACGGAGCCTCGCTCGCCGTCGCGTGGTTTACGGCGGCCAATGGCATCGCCCGCGTACAGGCTCGCACATCCACCGATGCGGGCCGCACTTTTGGGGTCCCCGTAGCGATCGATCTCGGCAAACCGCTGGGCCGCATCGAGACGGTATCCCTCGCCGATGGCTCCGCCATCGTCCTCTGGCTCGAGATCGGCACCGCGGAAAATGCCGCCGGCATCTACGCCCGCCGCCTCTGGCCTGATGGTACGCTCTCCGCCGCCGCGCTGGTCGCCGATAGTTCGCAGGCCCGCGCCAGCGGCTTTCCACGCGCCGCGCTGAAGAAAGATGGCCGTGTCCTCGTATCCTGGACTCACCTCGGCGGGAAATCCCAGGTCCGGACACTGGAGTTTGACCCCACGAGCCTCACGCGTATCGCCCGCTCCGCCTCCACGATGCGCCCTGCCGGTGGGCCGCCTCGATTGGCCGCGCTCGAGTTTTGCGATTCTCCCGCGACAAAAACCTCGTCAATCTCCCATCCATGAAATCCCTGATCTTCCTCACCGCCGCCCTCCTCGCGACTCCAGTCGCCTTTGCCGCCGACACCAAGTCGGCTCCTCCAGCCGACGCCTATCACGGCAAGAAACATGCGCTCAAAGGCATCGTCACCCGCATCCTCGCCGACCGCTCCGCACTGATGGTCAAGCACGAGGAAATCCCTGGCGTGATGCGCGCAATGACCATGATGTTTAAAGTCGACGCCGCCACGCTGAAGGCTGCCAAGGAAGGCGCGGCGCTCACGGGCCTCATGTCCCGCCAAAACGGCGAGTGGATCCTCGAGGACGTGAAGTGGAGCGCAGAAAAGAAGTAAGCCGCCGCCGCCGGCCTGCCCCATTGCCGCTCGCACCGGGCGCTGGCAACGCGCCAGGGAGTCGCTATCCTTGGGGGCCACCGCGGGGCAGATGGCGGGCGACTCCCAGCCTGGCCGCTAGAGTCGAAATCGAAACGCAAAGGCTGGCCGATGGGCGCATGCCTTCACCCGCGACCGATGGCGCTTAGCCTTGGCTTTTTGTCTTCGTATATTTCGCGCGTTTCGTGGTTCATCTCAGTCGCTCCGCGCCACCTCCCGACTCTTCTTGCCCGAACCCGCCTCCAGTTTTCTCGGCCTTTCCGCCCCGCTGTGGCAGTCTCTCTGGCTGACACTCCGGCTTGCAGCGGTGACCACGCTGCTGCTCGGCCTCCTTGGCCTGCCGCTGGCGCATTGGCTCAATCGCACGCGCGCCCGGCTCGCGCCGGCGATAGAGACGCTCGTCGCGCTGCCCATTGTGCTGCCGCCGACAGTGATCGGCTTTTACGTGCTGGTAGCCTTCTCGCCCCATCACCCGCCCGGCAGCTGGTGGACCGCCGTTTTCGGAGCGCCGCTCTCGTTCTCGTTCACCGGCCTGGTCATCGCCTCGGTCTTCTATTCCCTGCCTTTTGCCGTGCAGCCATTTCAGGCCGCCTTGCGCGCAGTGCCACGCGAGTTGCTCGATGCCGGTGCGGCGCAGGGTGCCTCGCCCAGCCGCGTCTTTCTCCGGCTCCATGTGCCGCTCGCGTGGCGAGGAGTCGCCGCCGGGCTCACGCTCGGCTTTGCCCACACCCTCGGGGAATTTGGGGTCGTCCTGATGATCGGCGGCTCCGTGCCGGGCGTCACCAAGGTCGCAAGCATAGCGCTCTACGACGAAGTGCAGGCGCTCAACTATCCCCAAGCGCATGCCTTTGCGGCCACACTGCTCGTACTCTCGTTTCTGCTTCTGCTCGTCGTGACACTATTGCAGCGCCGCCGCTCCTGACGTAGCCTTTCACCTCCATGATCCGTGCCGCCCTTCTCGGTTGCCTGCTGTTGATTGCCCGCTGCGCCCTCGCCGCTGTGGAGCCGGCGATCACCGCACAGGAGATCGCTCCCCCTGTCTCGGGTACGGCCAGCAGCAGCAATCTCGTCACCAGCCCAGAGGGAGAGGCGTGGCTCACTTGGATCGAGACGGCGGCAGACAAGACGCTCTCCTTAAAATTCTCCCGCTTCGACGTCGCAGCCCGCAAATGGTCTCCGGCGCGCACCATCGCAAGCGGCCCCGACATCTACGCCGGCACCTCCGACATCCCGGCCCTCACCCTCGGCTCGAAGGGGCGGGCTACGGCACTCTGGTACGTGAAGAATCCTCCCTCACCGCAGACCGCGCACCTGCATCACGGAGCAGGCTATCACGCCGTCACGAGTTCCACCCAAGATGCCGGGGCCACGTGGAGTGCGCCAGCCCGTGTCTCCAAAGAGAGCGACATCAATGAGTTTGCCGCGCTCGCTACCCTCGCCGATGGCCGCGTGCTGGCCGTATGGCTCGATGCCCGGGTGAAGAAGATCATGGGGGCCATGCCCGACCACGACAAGATCCACCCGGGCATGAAGCTCTCGCAACAGCTCTACTCCCGCATCGTCGCCCCCGCCGAGGCGGCCAATGCCGACGCACCCGATACCCTGATCGAGTACTCCGTCTGCGATTGCTGCCATACGTCGCTCGCCGCTTTTCCCGATGGCACCGCGCTCCTCGTCTATCGCGGTCGCAGCGAGGAGGAGGCTCGCGATATCCGCGTGACTCGCTTTCGGGGCAGCGCCTGGGACGAGCCGCGCACGCTCAACCAGGACGATTGGCGCATCGAGGGCTGTCCGGTGAATGGCCCGCAAATCGTCAGCGACGGCGGCCGCGCGGGCGTCGCGTGGTTCACCGCGGCCGACAACGACCCACGGGTAGTCGCGTCGTTTTCGCCCGACGCGGGCGCGCGCTTCCTGATGCCGCTCAAACTGAGCGAGCCCAAGCCCATCGGCCGCGCCTCCATCGTCATGCTCCGCTCCACTGCCCTGCTCGTCGCTTGGATCGACGCCAACGGCGCGCTCGCGCTCCGGCGCGTCACACCCGACTACGGTCTGAACTCCAGCGTAACGCTCACCAAGCCCGAGGCCGGTCGCCTCAAGGGCCAGCCGCGCCTCGCGCTCGTGAGCAACTACCGCGGAGGCAAGGGCGGCGCGCAAGTCCTCGCCACCTTCACCCGCGAAGGTGCGGCAGCGCCGATCTCCACCCTGCTGATCGATGTGCCGGAGAGCGACTTTCTCGAGCTGGGCAAGGATTGCGACTGCGCCCCGACGCCCGAGCAGCTTCAAGGCTACCCCATCCGCGGTCGCATTGTCGATCTAGCCTCCGATAGCTCGCGCGTGCAGGTGAGACACGGTGAGATCCCGGGCATGTTCGCCGCCGGGATGACGTCGTTTACCGTAGCCCCCGGCACGCTCACCGAGACGGCCAAAGGCCGCGAATTTCTCGGCCGCTTCGAAAAAACTCTGACTGGCTGGCGTCTCTACGACATCCGTCTGATCGCAGCCGCGCGCTAAGCCGCCCCTGCTGTCGCTCGCACCTTGACGCATCTGCCATAATCGCCCCGACTTTCCCCATGCCGCGCTTCCGCCCTCTCGCCGTCCCGCTCCACCGCGCTCTCGCGGTGCTGTGCGCTGGACTGGTGCTGGCGCTGTCGCTCGTGGCCGTGAGCCCTGAGCTGCACGAGTGGCTGCACTCGGCAGAACAGGAACACACGTGTCATCATCACCACCAGAAGGCCAAGCCTTCGGTGGAGCATGAGCATGATTGCGCCGTGGTGCTCTTCGCGAGTGGCGTCGACCTGCCGGTGGCGCCGGTGGCGCTAATCCCCCCCAGTGTCCTGGCCGATGGCATTTCGCCGGTCACGGAAGCGGAGTTTTATTTGGTGTCACCTCGCTATCTCCGCCACCCGGAGCGAGGGCCGCCAGCTATACGGTTGAGCTGAGTCGTCGCACCGTGCGCCGCCTTCGCGGCAGCGTGGTGTCCTTGCGTGCCGCACGCCACCTGGCGCGGGCGCGCACAATTGTCCGCCCTCAAAAACCGTATTCGCATGACCCTTTCGCGTTCTCTCTTCGTCCTCTGTCTCTGCGCCGCGACACTCTCGCGCGCCCAAACCGCGCCGAAGCCCCCCGCCTCGGCGCCTGGCCACTCCCACGCGCCCGCCGCCAGCTCTCACCCGGGCGGCGTCGTCACCCTCGATCAATTCCTCACGACCGCAGCCCCCTTCGCGCGCAACCAGGTCGACCTTGCTCAGTCCACCACCGTCCTCAGCGATCGCGCTCTCCTGCTGAAGCAGCAATCCACGCTTGGCGACACCCTCTCGGCCGAGACCGGGATGCACGCCACCTCCTTCGGCCCAGGAGCCAGCCGCCCGATCATTCGCGGCCTTGGCGGCGACCGCATCCGCCTGCTGGAAAACGGCGTCGGCACGCTCGATGCGTCGGTGGCGAGCCCCGACCACGCGGTCAGCGTGGAGCCCTTCCTGGTCGAGCGCGTAGAGATTCTGCGCGGCCCCGCCTCTCTGCTCTACGGCGCCAATGCCATCGGTGGCGTCGTCAACGTGCTCACCCATCGCATCGAGACCGACCTGCCCACCGAGTCCGCGCGTGGTGCAGTCGAAGCGCGCTTCGGCAGCACCGGCGATGAGTGGGCTCGCGGCGGCGTGCTCGATCTCGCGCTCAAGCCCGCAGCCGATCGCGCCGTGGTCTTCCACCTTGACGGCTTCCGCCGTGACGCGGACAACGTGCGCATCCCCGGCTTTGCCGAAAGCGCGCGCGTGCGCGCCGAGGAACTCGAACACGCGGCAGAGCACGGCGAGCCCGCGCCGGACTTTGCCCACGGCCGTCTGCCCAATAGCTCGCTCCAGTCGAAGAGTGGCGCCTTCGGCGTCTCGTTTGTATCGCCAGGCTTCCATCTCGGCGCGAGCTACAGCGGCTTCGACACGCAGTACGGCGTGCCCGGGCACGCCCACGCAGAGGAGCATGGCCACGAGCACGAAGAGGAAGCGGGCGCACACGAACCCGCTGTTTATGAAGGCACCCGCATCGACCTGCGCCAGCGCCGCACCGATGTGCAGGGCGAGTGGCATGGCGCGGCCGGCTTTATCCACGGGGCCAAATTCAAATTTGGCCATGCCGACTACCAGCATACCGAGTTCGAAGCGGATGGGGCCGCCGGCACATTGTTCACCAACAAGGGCTACGACGGCCGCGTCGAGCTGCTGCACGGCAATGGCAAGCCTTGGAGCGGCGCTTTCGGCGCCCAGGCCTCACGCAGCGACTTCACGGCCCAAGGTGACGAGGCGTTTCTCCCGCCCTCGCGCACGGATACCCAGGCGCTCTTCGTTTTCGAAGAGGTCGAGACGCATCCGGTGACGTGGCAGTTCGGCGCACGCTACGAGCGCACCGAGATCGATGCGCCCGCCTTCTCCCGCCGCGACGGCGAACTCGCTGCCTCCCTCGGCGCAGTCTGGGCGCTCGACAAGGCCCACGCCCTTGCCGTTTCCGTCGCGCACACTGGCCGCCCGCCCTCCGCCCAGGAACTGCTCGCCTACGGCCCTCATGCCGGCACCGCCAGCTTCGAGGTTGGCGATCGCGCGCTCCGCGCCGAGCGCTCGCTCGGCATTGAGGCCAGCTTTCGTCGCAAGACGGGCTTCGTCACGGGCGCGCTCACGGCCTTCACCCATCGCTTTGATGGCTACATCTTCGGCGAGCCTACCGGCCTCGTCGCCATCGATCACGACGGCTGGGAATTCATCGCTGCCGATGATCCGCACGCCGAGGAGCACGATGACCCGCTGCCCGTCTATCGCACGGTGCAACGCGATGCCCGTTTCTGGGGAGTCGAGTTGGAGACACTCTGGCATCTGCACGAGTCGCAGGGCTCGCAGCTGGATCTGCGCCTGGCCGGCGATCTCACGCGGGCCAAAGCGAGTGGCAGCAATCTCCCGCGCATCCCCGCCGCCCGCGCCATTGCCGGGCTAGCTTGGACGAGCGGCCCGTGGGCGTTCGGCACCGAGTGCCAGTTTGTTTTCGAGCAAAACCGCACGGCGCCCAATGAGACTGCCAGCGACGGCTACATGCTGCTCAGCGCATACGTCGCGCGGCATTTCGAGCTCGGCCATCTTCACGCCGAGCTCTTCGCCCGCGGCGCCAACCTCACCAACGATGAGGCGCGCCCACACACGTCCTTCGTCAAGGATCTCGCGCCCCTCGCCGGCCGCGGCGTGACGGTCGGCGTGCGCGTGCGCTTCTGAGGCGGGGTTCGCACCCCACGCCTCCCCTAGGGGAGGCGCGGGGCCGCGTTTCAGTTTTCCTCCCATAGTTTTACGACGCGGGCGGGTTATATTCCCGCCGTCATGAAACTCACCACTTACACCTCCCTCCGCCAGCACACCCTCTTCGCCGCGGCCCTCGCGGCTGCGTCCATCGGCGCCACCGCCTTCGCGCAATCCACGCCTAACTCCAACGCGTCTCCCACGTACACCCCGGGTCGCAGCCCAGCGGCCCAACAAAGCGAAGACCTTCGCTCCTCCGCCGCTCCCGCCGCACAGACCAGTCAGGGCACCTACGGCGGCACGGCCAACCCCATCCCCGGCCGCGATACCATCCCCACCCATCCGGATGCGACCGACTACTCGACGAGCAACAATCCCGCCGGCAAGGGCGTGGATCAGACACTGAATCCCACCGCTGAAACCCTCAGCCCCACGGGCCGCACGATGGCCAAGGCCGGGTGGATGGAGCGCCGCTGGATCACCAAAACAGCGGACTCCGGCACCACGGAAATCGAGCTGGCCGAGCTCGCCACCGAGCAGGCCACCAACCCCGACGTCAAGAAGTACGCCCAACTCTTGGTCGAAGCTCACGGCAAGATGAACGACGAGCTGAAGGGCATCGCCTCCGCCAAGGGCGTGGCGCTGGAGACGGAAGACCTCGGGAGCGACCGCGCCCACAAGCGCCTCAGCAAAATGACCGATATGGACTTCGACCGCGAGTTCGTGGAGCACATGGTCGACAGCCACGAAGATTCCATCAAGCGCTTCGAAAAAGCCTCCGCCGACTCGAAGGATCCTGAGATCCGCGCCTTTGCGGCCAAACACCTGGATCACCTCCGCGAGCATCTCGCCAAGGCGGAAACCCTCCGCACCACGATCATGCCTACCGGCCGCATCGACACCGATATCCCGGACACCACGGGCCGCGCCCTCGATAATACCGATCCTTCCGGCCGCTCTTTGAACAACAGCGACACCTCGGCGCGCAATCCCGATACCACACCGGCCCCCGTCCTCCCCACGCCGACGCCGTAAGGTGTCGCGTCACACGAATCCAACTACAAAGGGCGGTCCACTGAGCGCCCTTTTTTCATGCCCGCCGCCGCCTGCTCAATCCAAGCCGAAGACTGCCTTCGCGTAGCTCTCCACACTGAAGGGCTGCAAGTCCTCCGGCTGTTCACCGAGCCCGAGAAAGTAGATCGGTATCTTGAGCTCGCGATAGATGCCCACCAGCGCGCCGCCGCGGCTCGTGCCGTCGAGCTTTGTGACGACGAGACCGGTGAGCCCGAAGCTCTGGTGAAACGCACGTGCCTGCTCGATCGAGTTGGTGCCGAGTGAGCCATCGACCACGAGCCAGCGGTGCTGCGGCGCGGAGGCGTCATTCTTCTGGAGCACGCGGCGTATCTTCGCCAGCTCCTCCATGAGATTACTCTTCGTATGCAGGCGCCCAGCGGTGTCGACGATGAGGAAATCACGCCCGCGCGACTTTGCCGCCTGCCACGCATCGAAGGCCACCGCAGCCGAGTCCGCGCCCGTGTGGCTCGCCACGATATCGAGCTCCAGCCGGGTCGCCCACGATTTCAGCTGCTCCACCGCCGCAGCCCGGAAAGTGTCGCACGCCGCGAGCGTGACGGTGAGCCCCTCCTGCTTCAGTTTCCAGGCGAGCTTGGCCGAGGTCGTCGTTTTCCCCGACCCGTTGACGCCGATCATCGCGATCGTGACGGGGTTGCCGCCATTGGCGCGGGTATTCTCAAACTTGCCCTCCGCGCCCTCGAGCACACGCGCGAGCACAGCCACGCCGATCTCAGCCGCCTTGCGGCCCTGAAGATCCTTGTCCTTAGCGTAGGCCTTCTTGATCTCGGCCAGGATCTCGGCGGTCGTCTCCACACCAAAGTCGGCCGTGTACAGCGCCTCCTCCAACTCGTCGATCGAAGCGGCGTCGATCTTGCGTCCGCCGAAGAGCCCGCGCGTCTTGGCCGCGATCTGGGAGACGGTTTTTGAAAAACCGTCTTTGAACTTCTTGAAAAGGCCGATCATCGCACGGGAGCGAGTCGCTGGCAGCAGGGAGTGGGCAGAGCAACTATGCTCGCTGCGCACTACTCGCTGCTCGCTACTCTTTCACAGCTTTCCGCGCATCGCGGCCGAGCTCGCCCTTGAGGCGGTCGAGGATGCCGTTGATGAAGCGCTTGGCGTCGAGGTTCGAAAACTCCTTCGAGAGATCGATCGCCTCGTTGATCGAGACGACCGGCGGGATATCCTTGCGATACATCATCTCAAACATCGCCATGCGCAGGATCGCCAGATCGATCTTGGCGATGCGGTCGAAGTCCCAGTTATGCGCGAGCCCCTTGATGCGCGTATCGATATCGGCCAGATGCTCGATCGTACCGTGGATGATCTCCTCGCCAAACGCGTAGTGCTCGCGCGGCTGCTCCATATTGGAGAAGAACGTGTGGAGGTCGTCCGCTAGATTCTTCGGCGGATTGATGCTCCATGCGTAGAGAAATTGAAGGGCGGCGACTCGACCGTCGCGCCTCTGGGCAAACAAGGCTTTGCTCATCGCGAAAACTTTCTCTTGAGCGCCGCCATTTCAAGCGCCGCATTGGCAAACTCCACCCCGCGGTCGATCGGCCCGATCGTGCGCGCTTCGGCCTGCGCCAGCGAGTTGACCACGATCACGCCATTGATTGCCGGCACCCGGCTCGTGAGCGCCACCTGCTGTAGCGCATGTGCTACGCAGTCCCCCACCATCTCATGGTGATTGGTATCGCCCGCGATCAATACCCCGAGGCCGATCACGCAATCGTACCCTCCACTCGCGGCGAGCGCCTGCGCTGCCCAAGGCACCTCGTGCGAGCCGGGCACTCGGATCGTCGCGATATTCGCCTCCGTCACGCCAGCGGCGCGCAGTCCCGCCACGAGACGCGCGAGCATCCCATCGACCAGCCGCTCGTTGAAGCGAGCTGCCGCGATGCCGATGCGAAACGATGAACCATCGATCCCGCGCGATTGTGGTGAGTCCAGACTCATGGAGGGTCTATTGGCAGGACGAATCGCCGACTCGGCAACTAGTAAGTTTGCAGAGCCAAAACGTCACACCCCCACCTGCTCGACGATCTCCAGCCCATACCCATCGAGCCCCACGACCTTGCGCGTGCTGTTGGAGAGCAGTCGTATCTTGCGCAGCCCCAGCGCCGCCAGGATCTGCGCCCCGATGCCGTAGTCGCGGAAGCTCATTGGCGGCGGTGCCTCGCCCGGCTTGGCGCTCAGGCAGCGCACCAGCGACTCGCCCGGATTCTGCGGCTCCATGTAGAGAACCACGCCCCGCCCCGCCCTCGCCACCGCTGAAAACGACGCGCTCAACATCTGGTGCCCCACCGTGCCCTTCGCGCGGAAAAGATCGCTCAGGATATTCTCGCTGTGCACGCGCACCAGCGTCGGCTCGGCAGTGAGCGAGCCCATCGTAAACGCCAGATGATGCCGCGCATCCAGCCGGTTGCGGAAGACATGCACCGTAAATTCGCCAAACTCCGACGAGAAGGGATGTGACGCCACTTTCTCCACCAACTGGTCGCGCTGTGCCCGGTACTCGATGAGGTCGGCGATCGAGATCATCTTGAGCCCAAACTTGCGCTTGAATTCCACCAGTTCCGGCAGCCGCTGCACCGTGCCGTCATCGTTGACCAGTTCGCAGATCACACCCATCGGCGGCTGCCCCGCCAGCGTGGCAAGATCGACTGCTGCCTCGGTGTGGCCCGCGCGCTCGAGTACCCCGCCCGGCCGTGCGCGCAGCGGAAATACATGCCCTGGTTGCACCAACTCCTCGGGACTCGTCGAAGGATTGGCCAGCAGCTGGATCGTGCGCGTGCGATCGTACGCGCTGATCCCTGTGCTGATACCTTCAGCAGCATCGACGCTCACCGTGAAATCCGTCCGGTGCGACTCGCGATTGCGCGCCACCATCGGCCCCAGCCCGAGCCGCCGTAGCAGATGCTCCACCGTGGGCACGCACACGATGCCACTGCCATAGCGGATCATCATATTGATCGTCTCCGGCGTCACCTTCGAGGCCGCCATGATGAGGTCGCCCTCGTTCTCGCGATTCTCGTCGTCCGCCACGATCACCATCTTCCCCGCAGCGATGTCCGCGATGGCGGATTCTACCGTATCGAAAGGCGTCTGGGCGGAAGCGGTCATGTTGAAGGAGGGTGTCCACCGTCTCGCCCAAGGCGTAAGGTGTCAACAGGGGCGCACGCTACCTGCCTGGAGTCCCTCGATCCACCGATCTCAGCAGCCAGCGGCGGCCTCATCTCACCAGAGATGCAGACACCATGCGACGCTCAGCATGCGTAAGCTTCGAAAGCCGCTACCTGGGCTCAAGCGTGGCCGCAGCACCAGTGACGAAAACTTTCCTGGCCGGTGAGCGCTCTAAAGAGCTGCCAAGGGGGCCCTTCTCACTGCTTAAAATCCACCACGTAATTCTCATTCACCGCCGGCTGCCCATCGGTGGCGTCTTTGACCAGGGTGACAAACACCTTGAAATTATACGGCGGCTTCACGGGGCTGCCCGCCGTAAAGGTCTGGCCGCTGCCATCCGGCAGCAGCACCACACGCTCGTCGCCTTTTTTGTTGATCGGATTCCACCGCAGTGCAGCGCGATCAAAGGGTCCCGTGGTGGGCTTCTTCTTTTCGTTGTAGAATGTAAGCTTGAACGAGCCTCCTACCACCTGGAGGCCGAAGTACCCCTTCTCGCCGCGCGCCACCTCCACGCCCTCGATCTTGCCCATCTCGTCCTCCTTCTTCTTCAGCGTGACCTTCGGGGCGGCAGTTTTCGGCGCGGCCACGGCTGGCTGTGTCGCCGTCGTGGCCGCAGTCGTCTTTGGCGAGGGCGCGGGCTGCGACTGCGTGGTCGCCGGTTTGTCCGACGGGATCACGATGCGCGGCAGCGCTTTCTTTTTCTCCGTGGGGGCCTGCTCGGTCGTCTGCGCCCAAGCGGATACGGGGACAGCGAGCACTACCGCGAGCCAGCCAAGGATCTTCATCCGTGCAAAATGAGACGATCCACCGGCTCCGGCAAGCACCGGCGCTGACACGGATTTCTTTTCGTTACGTTTTGACCTTCACCCCGCGACGCCGAACGATTCGCGGTCCGCGACAACTTATGGCCAACCTTGATCACCTTTTCGCCAGCAACAAGAATTGGTCTGAGAAAATCCGCGATGCCGACCCTAGCTTCTTCCTGAAGCTCTCCCGGCAGCAGGCGCCCGAATACCTCTGGATCGGCTGCGCCGATAGCCGCGTGCCTGCCAACGAGATCGTCGACCTCCTCCCGGGCGAGCTCTTTGTGCATCGCAACGTCGCCAACGTCGTCGTACATACCGATCTCAACTGCCTCTCCGTCATGCAATTCGCCGTGGATGTGCTCAAGGTGAAGCACATCATGGTGGTCGGGCACTACGGCTGCGGCGGCGTCAGGGCGGCTCTCAACGGCGAGCGGATCGGCCTCGCCGACAACTGGCTCCAGCACGTCCGCGACGTCGCGGAAAAGCACGAGCGCAAGCTGCAGTGCGTCGCGGGCCCCGCGGAGCGCTGCGACCGTCTCTGCGAGCTCAACGTCATCGAGCAGGTGGAGAATGTCGGCCGCACCACAGTCATTCGCGACGCCTGGGCCCGCGGCCAGCCTCTCGCGATTCATGGCTGGGTGTACGGCTTGAAGGACGGCCTGCTGCGCGATCTCAAGTGCACCGTCACCGGCCCCGAAAATGCGCGCGCCGCCTACGACTCGGCGATCGCCGCGCTCTGATTTCGTTGCCCTTCCCCGCGCGCCGGAAAGGACCTGTTTCCTTCGGCACCCGCTCGCGCCGCATACCGATTTCGGGGCGGCGCTCCGGCCGCCGCCGAGCGTCTCTTTCGGCTGGTTTCTCGCTATTTTCCGCCCCGTTGTGCCTTTATCTGCGCCTTGAGATCTTTCCACCGCGCTAGGCGATCCACGATCTTCGCTTCCCAGCCCGCCGTCTTCGGGGTGTAGATTGCCAGCGGTTTTTCGAGATAGTCCTGCCCGGTGATGTTCTCGGGAAAATCGTGCGAGTAGTCGTAGCCCTTGCCCTGCCCCATCCGCTTGTTGGCCTGCCCCGTCTTGCTGCGCAGCGCCGAGGGTATCGTCTGCACCGGATGCTCCTTGATGGCGCGATGCGCTTCGCCCAAGGCGAGAGTGGCGGAGTTGCTTTTCGGCGTCGTCGCGATGTACAGCGTCGCATGCGCCAGCGTGAGCTCAGCCTCGGGCAGCCCGATGAAGTCCACCGCATGGTGCGCCGCCACCGTCAGCGGCAGCGCCTGGGGATCCGCCAGCCCCACATCCTCGCTCGCAAGGATCACCAGCCGCCGCGCGATGAAGCGCGGGTCTTCCCCGCCCTCCAGCATCTTGGCCAGCCAGTACATCGCGGCATCGGGATCACTCCCTCGGCAGCTTTTGATGAATGCCGAGATCGTATCGTAGTGCTCGTCCTCGTCGGCATCGTAGCGGATGCGCCGCTCGCGCGCAAAAACCTCCAGCTCCGCCTCGCCGATCATGCCGCCCTCCTCCACACCGAGCGCCAGCACTTCTAGCGAGTTGAGCGCCCGCCGCAGGTCGCCATCGCACAGCACCGCCAGATCCGCGAGGATCTTGTCGTCGGCGCTCACCTTGCGCGCACCCAGCCCGCGCTCGGTATCGGCCAGCGCCCGCTTGAGCACGCCCGCGATGGTCTCCGTCGAGTGCGGCTCGAGCCGGAAGAGATGGCTCCGCGAAAGCAGCGGTGGATTGACGTAGAATCCCGGGTTGTGCGTCGTCGCGCCGATCAGCCGCACATTGCCTTCCTCCACATCGGGGAGGAGCAGATCTTGCTGCGATTTGTTGAAGCGATGCAGTTCGTCGATGAAGAGGATCGTCGCCGCTTCCGGCCGGCGGCGCGCCACCGCGAGGATTTCGCGCAGTTCGGCGACGTTCGACATCACCGCATTGATCCGCACGAAGCGGCTCTTCGTCTCGTGTGCAATCGCCTCCGCGATGCTCGTCTTGCCGCAGCCCGGCGGCCCGTAAAAGAGCAGCGAGCCAAAGCGATTCTGCGCCACCAGCCGCGGCAGCAGGCTGCCGGGTTTCAGGATATGTTCCTGACCCACGACTTCTGCGAGCGTGCGCGGTCGCATCCGCGCCGCCAGTGGCTGGTGCGCCGTTTTTGCCGCGGGCGCGGCCGTCGGTAATGGGTCGGTTTCACCCCCGAAGAGGTCGGCTTGATCGTCGGAAGACGGCATGCGAGACCGCTAATCTCCGCCAAACGCGCCGAATGAAAAGTTATTTCCTCCCCAGTCGCATCGCCACAAACATCGAGTTTCCCGGCGAGCCGCGCAACGCCAGCGAGGCATCGGTGATTTTCCGCGCGAAGAAGCGGTTCACATACTTCAATCCCAGGAGATAACCAAAGTCATACGCGATCCCCTCCACGGTCTCGACGAAAAAGCCCGCGCTCTCCACCGCCGCCACCAGCTCCCGGTAGCTCCACTCGTTGAGATGTTCCGATATCGGCACCGGCCTGCCGAGCCTCAGGTGCTTCACCAGGGTGCGATTGATCGTGGGGTAAGTCATGATGCAGCGGCCGTTGCGCTTCAGCACGCGATGGAGTTCGGCGAGCGCTCGCTCCGGGGCGATAAGGTGCTCGAGCATCTCCACCGTCACCACTTTGTCGAAACTCTGGTCGGGAAATGCCAGCTTCTCCGCCTCCATCGCCTGAAATCGCAGGTTCGGCAGCGCCCGGTACTGCGGATCGAAGGCATTTGCCGCGATATCGATCGCCAGCACCTCCCGGCAGCGCGCCGCCATCTGGGCCGCGAGTTCGCCTCGCCCGCAGCCGGCGTCGAGCGCCACCTCGCCCGGTTGCAGATCGAGCAGCCGGAGCGCCGCCTCTTTGCGACGCGCATGATACAGCGCGCTTACATCCACGCCATGCACCACCGCTCCGCCTTCATCGTAGCCGCCCTTGCCATATTTTTCTTCGTAATACGCACGGAGTTCCGCGTTGTCGGCAAAGTTGAGCCGCTCCTTCCAGTGGATGCCGCGGCGGTCTTCGGTAGGCTGTTGCATGGAGCCCGTCACTGTGCCCCGGCAGAGGCTCACTTCGAGCCCGGAAACCCCCTACTTTCCGGGGGATTAGAAGATTGCCAAGCCCCCCACCCCCTGCCACCTCTCGACACTTTTACGGCACAAAGCCGCCCTGTCGCTTACTTTACCCAGTTCCAAAACCATTCATGAAATCCAAGTCCCTCGCCACTCTCGGCCTCCTGCTCGGCCTCGGCGCGATCCCTATGCACGCTCAGACTGCTCCTACCGCCGCGCCCCCCGCCCCGGCCCCCCCCGCCGCTTTTAGCGACGCCCAGATCCTCGAGGAAGTGGGTTGGATCGTCGGCAAGCGCGCCGGCCTTTCCGAGCTCGGTTTCACCAAGGATGAGGTCGAGACCATCATCAAGGGCCTCCGCGCCGCCGCCGAGGGCAAGGACTCCCCGCACGATCTCGACAAGATCGGGCCCCTCATGGGCGACTTCATGCAGAAGCGTCAGGAAGCTTACATGAAGAAGGAGCAGGAGAAAAACGTCGCCAAGAACACCGAATACTTCGCCAAGCTGAAGGAAAAGAAGGGCGTCGTCGCCCTCCCCAGCGGCCTGCACTACGAGATCACCCAGGAAGGCACCGGCGCTTCCCCCTCCGCCACCGATCGCGTCAAGGTCCACTACGCCGGCAAGCTCCTCGACGGCACCGAATTCGACAGCTCCATCAAGCGCGGCCAGCCCGCCGAGTTTGCCCTCAATGAGGTCATCCCCGGCTGGACCGAGGGCCTCCAGAAGATGAAGAAGGGTGGCAAGGCCATCCTCCACGTCCCCTACCAGCTCGGCTACGGCGAGCAGGGCAATCAGGGCATCCCGCCCTTCGCCACGCTCATCTTCGAGGTCGAGCTGCTCGATATCGTCGGCGGCGCTCCCGCTCCCGCGGCGGCTCCCCAGCCCGCCAAGAAGTAAACGGCCTGGCCTCCGTTTCGAAGTTCGCAATTTACCGCTTTCAAGACGCCGGATCTATTCCGGCGTCTTTTTTTTTGCCCGATTTTCTCCCGCCGCTCCCGCGGCCCGGCATGTGCTAAAAGAGAGTGCGTTTGCCCGTTTTAGTACGCAACGTGTCGTTGCGGCGTCAGCCCCGCGCCCTTCGCATCTAGATCCACGATGAGCACGAACTCCGCCTTCCGCCGCACCAAGATCATCGCCACCCTCGGGCCTGCTACCGAGAGCGAGGCCATGCTCGAAAAGCTCCTCCTCGGCGGTGTCGACATCGTCCGCCTGAACATGGCCCACGCCACCCATGAGTGGACTCGCCAGATCATCCGCCGCATCCGCGCCGTCAGTCAGAAGGTCGATCGCGAAGTCGCGATCATGATGGATATCAAGGGCCCGGAGATCCGCACCGGCGATGTCACCGCCCCCATCGAGCTCAAGGCGGGCGAGATTTTCGACTTCACCGTCCGCCCGGGCATGTCCGCCGAGCGCGGTGGCGGCGCGGAGGAGATCCGCTCCGTCGGCGTCAATTACCAGGACCTCGTCAAGGACATCAACGTCGGTGACACCGTGCTCGTCGACAACGGCCTGCTCCGCCTCGAGGTCCTCGAGAAAAACGAGGCTCGCATCCGCTGCCGCGTCCTCATCCCCGGCGAGCTCAAGTCCCGCCGCCATATCAATCTCCCTGGCGTGAAGGTAAACCTCCCCTCCTTCACCGAAAAGGATCGCGGCGACTCCACCGTCGGCCTCGAGGAGGGCATCGACTTCCTCGCGCTGTCCTTCGTCCGAGAGGCCAAGGATATCGAGCTCCTTCGCGAGTTTCTCCACGAGAAGAAGTCCAAGGTCCGCATCATCGCCAAGATCGAAGACCAGTCCGCCATCGATAACCTCAATGAGATCGTCGCCGCCTGCGATGCCCTCATGGTCGCCCGCGGCGATCTCGGCATCGAGTGCCCCTTCGAGGAGCTGCCCGTCATCCAGCGCCGCGCCGTCCGCACCTGCATCGCGCAGGGCCGCCCCGTCATCGTCGCCACGCACATGCTCGAGTCGATGATCTCGCAGCCCGTCCCCACCCGCGCCGAGATCACTGATGTCGCCAATGCCGTCTACGAGCTCGCCGACTGCGTGATGCTCTCCGGCGAGACCACCATCGGCAAGTACCCGCTCGAGTGCGTCCAGATGCTCGATACGATCTCCCGCCGCATCGAGCAGGAGGCCGACGACGACTGGAAGCCCGGCGCAGTCTTCACCGGCGAGCGTATGAAGGTGCTCCACTCCGCCGTCGTCCTCGCCAACGAGGTGCCCGGCTCCAAGCTCCTTACCTTCACCCGCCACGGCTTCATGGCTCAAGGGCTGGCGCTCCTGCGCCCCTCCCATTCGCCCATCCTCGCCTTTACCCCCACCGTGCAGGTCCTCCGCCAGCTCCGCTTGCTCCGTGCCGTCGAGCCCTACCAGATGCCCCTCGCCGCCGACCCCAACGAGACCATCGAAAACGCCATCGCCTTTCTCCGTCGCACCGGTCGCGTCAATGTCGGCGACAAGCTCATCATCGCCACCGACATCGTCGCCTCTGATCGCCTGATCGACTCTGTGCAGCTGCGCACGGTCCTGTAAGGTCGGCTGCCGCCCCCCAAGCCGCGGTCGGCTCCACGGCCGCAACCTTTCCCACTGGGAAGCCTGCAGCCCTGGTCTCGGCGCGGCTCGGTGCTTCGTCAGCCGCTCGCACGAAGTGCCGGCCGCACCTTGAAATCCTCCTCGTATCTTGGTAAGCTCCGCCCAGCGAAACGGACATGCGCGCCTTTACGAGCCCCACCGCCCATTGGCGAGTCCGCGCGCCGTCCTCGGCGTTGCGTCTGCCACCCCGCCCCACCAGGGATTTTCATGCCCCGGTCTCCTCTATTTCCGGGCTATCTCGGCCTTCGCCGCGCTTATCTCGGGCAAATTTCTGCCGCCCGTCGCAGCCGCCTCCGGGCCCCGGCCAACGCCCCCGCCCTATCCAGCTCGCCGCGTAATCCTCGCCCCTCCAGCGATTAGGCCCGCCCCACTTTTCGCCGCGACTTTCGCCGATTTTTCTCTCAGCGTTTCCTCCTCCCAGCCCCTTCACCTTTTAGCTGCGCCCCCATGACCTCCTCGCGCCTTCGCGCCCTGGTTCTGCGCATCCTCGCGCTTGCGTTGCCGTTCACGCTTGCCGCCCAGGAGCCGCGCCTCGCCAACGTCTCCACCCTCTCCCGCTCCGGCACAGGCGCCGATGTCCTCACCGTCGGCTTCGTCGTCAATGGCACCGCGCCCAAGCAGGTCGTCATCCGCGCGATCGGGCCGACGCTCGCTGGCGAGCCTTTCAATGTCTCCGGCACGCTCTCCGATCCGCTCCTCATCGTCCGCGCTGGAGAGCGCGAGATCGCGCGCAACGACAATTGGGGCACTCCCCTCGCCCCGCTCTCGACGACTGCGGCCGAGATGACCACGGCCTTCGGCCTCGTCGGCGCGTTTGCGCTGCCCGCCGGCTCGCGCGATGCCTCCATTGTGGCCACCCTCCAGCCCGGCCCGTACACCGCCCAGGTCAGCGGCGTCGGCGGCACTACCGGCAATGCCCTTGTCGAGGTCTACGAAGTCGGCGCTCCTGCCGGAAAATTCATGAACCTCTCGGCCCGCGCCCAAGTAGGCGGGGCCGCCGGCTCTCTCATCCCTGGCTTTGTCGTCACCAATGGCGGCGGCACGCGCAAACTCCTCATCCGCGCCGCCGGCCCCGCGCTCACCCCGCTCGGCGTCACCGGCGCCCTCGCCAATCCGCGCCTCGCCCTCATTCGTACGGGCGCCAGTGGCGGTACCCTCGCGGAAAACGACAACTGGCACACGCCCCTCGGCACCGTCACCACCACCGCCGCCCAGATGAGTGCGGCCTTCCGCGAGATCGGCGCTTTTGCTTTCGCCAACAATAGCAACGACGCCGCCCTTCTCATCGATGTCCCGCCCGGCAGCTACACCGTCGAGGTTCGCAGCGCCACCGCCGCTTCCGGCATCGCGCTTGTCGAGATCTACGATCTCTCTCCGCCCGAGCCCCCCGTGGTCACCATCGCCGCCACCAAGACTGCGGCCGACGAGACCGGCAGTAAAAATGGCGAGTTCACCTTCACCCGCACCGGCCCCACGACCAGCCCGCTCGTCGTCCGCTACGGCGTCGGCGGCTCCGGCACCAATGGAGTCGACTATGTCGAGCTCACCGGCTCCATCACGATCCCCGCCGGCGCGAGCAGCGTCGCTCTCCCCCTGCTGCCCAATCCCGATCTCAATATCGAGGGCACCGATACCGTTATCGTCACGGTTCTTACCAATCCCGCTTATCTCGTCGGCGCCGCCTCGGTCGCCACCGTCGCGATCACGGACAATCCCGCCACGCTCTACATCGCCCAGATCCGCCCCGATGGCATGGCCTCAGGCTCCACCGCTTCCGGCACCGCCACGCTCCTGCTCAGTTCCGATAACTCCCTCGCCGCGATCTCCTTCACCGTCAGCAACCTCAGCTCTTCCGTCACCTCCGTCCACCTGCGCATCTCCCCTGGCGGTCACTTCGTTTTCAACCTGCCCTACCAAAACGCCGGCACCGCGCACTGGATCTTCGCGCCCACCGGCAACTATACCAGCGCCGATCTCCTTGCCGCGCTCCGCGAGGGCCGCATCTCCTTCACCCTCGATACCGCCAACTACCCTCAGGGCGAAGTATCCGGCACCTTCGTCCAGGCTGCCGGCTCGCGCGATTTCGTCGTCCCGGCCTCGCCCCCCGAGGTCGCGCTTGAAGGTGTCACGGCCCGCGACGCCGCTCGCTTCCTCACCCAGGCCACCTTCGGCCCGCGCAAGGCCGATATCGACGCCCTCACCGGCGGCAGCATTTCCGCCTGGCTCGATGCCCAGCTCGCCCTGCCCTTCACCTCGCACCGCGCGGCGATCCAGGAGGATCACCGCAACTTCGGCGGCAGCCCGAGCACCACCAACTACAACGCCATCCACCCGCCCAATCGCCAGGCCGCCTGGTGGAAGGTCTCCCTCACCGCGCCCGACCAGCTCCGCCAGCGCGTCGCCTTTGCGCTCAGCCAGATCTTCGTCGTCTCCGATGTCAGCCTCGGCGACGACAGCCGCTCCGAGCCCCTTGCCCACTACTACGACGTGCTCGGCAACGGCGCTTTCGGGAACTTCCGCACGCTGCTCGAGAATGTCACGCTCCACACCATGATGGGCGAGTACCTCAGCCACCTGCGTAACCAAAAAGCGGATACCGGCGCCGGCACCACGCCCGACGAAAACTACGCTCGCGAGATCATGCAGCTCTTCACGATCGGCCTCTCCGAGCTGCAGCCCGATGGCACCCTCGTCCTCGGCGACGACGGCATGCCTGTTCCCACCTACAACCAGAGGACCATCTTCGAACTCGCGCGCGTCTTCACCGGCTGGGCCTACCAGTCCAACTCCTCCCCCACCCTCACCACCTTCCGCACTTCCTCGCGCACGTACTTCAGCCCGATGCAGCTCTACGCCATCGCTCACGACGATGGCGCCAAGGATCTCCGGCCCGTCCTCGCCACGCCCATCCCGGCCAACCAGGGAGGCGCGGCCGATCTGCGCATGGCCCTCGACGCGCTCTTCAATCACAAGAACACGCCTCCGTTCGTTTCCCGGCTTCTCATCCAGCGCCTCGTCACCAGCAATCCCAGCCCCGGCTACGTCTACCGCGTCGCCGAGAAATTCCGCGATAATGGCTCTGGCACCCGTGGCGATCTCTCCGCCGTCATCCGCGCGATCTACACCGACTACGAGGCCCGCTCGCCCGCCGTCGCCGCCACGCCTTCCTTTGGCAAGCTGAAGGAGCCCATCCTCCGCCTCACCGGCCTGCTCCGCGCCTTCGAGTCCAAGAGCCAGACTGGCCGCTATTCCGGCCACCTCGTCACGATCAACAATGTCCCACACACGAGCGCCACACGTTGGGCTGCGCCCACGCCCGCGCCCGTCACGGTCAATTCCAGCACCGTGCTCACCGGCCCTCAGGGCTCCCTCGCCCAGGCCGCCCTCCGTTCGCCCACGGTCTTCAACTTCTTCAACCCCTCTTACGTGCTCCCCGGCCCCCTCGCGCAAGCCGGCCTCGTCGCCCCGGAGTTCGAGATTACCGATGATAGCTTTGCCACGAGCGTGCCCAACTTCCTGCGCAACTTTGTGGTCTCCACCTCCACGCCGGTAGCCAATGCCACGCCCGCCCAGTTGCTGCAGGCCCAGGCCGCCCTCGTGCCCAACCTGACGGAGGTCCAGAATCTCCTCAGCGATGTCCCCGCGCTCATCGACTATCTCGACCTCGTCCTCGCCGCCGGCAATCTCTCGCCTCGCGCTCGCACCAGCATCGCCGCCTCCATGGCCGCGCTCCCCGCCAGCACGAGCGCGCTCGACCGCGCGCGCACCGCCGTCCTCCTCGTCCTCACCTCGCCCGGCGCCGCCGTGCAGAAGTAAACCCCCGCTCCTTTCGCCCCCATGTCCGCCCACTCCGACTTTTCGCGCCGCCAGTTTCTCGGCTCCGCCTGCTGCTCTGCCGTCGGCTACACCGGCCTGCTCTCCACGCTCGCCAGCCTCCGCCTCACCGCCACCGTCGCCGGCCAGTCGTCGCCCACCGTCACCGCGACGCCGCCCCGGGCCGGCGCCGTGCTTCCGGATTATAAGGCTCTGGTCTGTCTCTTCCTCAATGGCGGCAACGATGCCAATAACATGATCGTGCCCATCGGCGAAGGCCCGGTCTCCAATGCCGGCAGCTATGCGGCGTACGCCTCGGCCCGCTCCAACCTCGCGCTCCCCCGCACCGGCCTGCTCCCATTTTCGCCCAAGACCAGCGACGGCCGCGAATGGGCGCTCCACGCCTCCATGCCCGAGTTGCAAAGCCTGTTTTCCGGGGGCAAGGCCGCCATCCTCGCCAATGTCGGCACGCTCGCCTACCCCACGACCAAGGCCCAGTACACCGCCAACTCCGTCCCGCTCCCCCGCCAGCTCTTTTCTCACAGCGACCAGCAGGTCCAGTGGCAAAACTCCATCCCCGATCGGCCCAGCACCACCGGGTGGGGCGGCCGCCTCGCCGATCTCCTCGATGCCTCCAATTCGAGCAACACCATCTCGATGTCGATCAGCGTCGCCGGAAAAAACTATTTCCAGGTCGGCCGCGAGGTCACCCAGTACGCCGTCTCCACCAGCGGCGCCATCCTCTTCACCGGCAGCACCTCCGCCGCCACCTCCGTCGATGGCATTCGCTTCCGCGGTCAGCGCGAGCTTTTCACCGTCGAGCAGCAGGGCCTGTTCGATGCCGCCTTTGCCGGCATCTCCGCCAGCGCCATCTCCAATGCGGAGACGCTCAACACCGTGCTCGCCGCTTCCCAGACGGTGACGACCGCCTTCCCCGCCACCAATACCGGTAATCAACTCCGCATGGCCGCCCGTCTCATGGCCGCCTCGGGCAATCTCGGTCTGCGCCGCCAAATCTTCTTCGTGCAGCTCGGCGGCTGGGATACCCACGCTTCGCAACTCACCAGTGGCTCCCCCACTAGCGGCGCTCACGCCAATCTCCTCCGTGAGGTCAGCCAAGCCGTCAGCGCCTTCTACACCGCCACTCAGGAACTGGGCATCGCCGACCGCGTCACCCTCTTCACTGCCTCCGATTTCGGCCGTACTTACCGCTCCAATGGCGACGGCTCCGATCACGGCTGGGGCAACCACCAGTTCATCGTCGGCGGCGCTGTCAAAGGCGGCGAGATGTACGGCAGGATGCCCACCCTCACGGTCAACGGCCCCGACGACGTCAGCCAGGGCCGCTGGATTCCGACCACCAGCGTCGATGAATACGCCGCCACCCTCGCCACCTGGTTCGGCGTCAGCGCCACCGATCTCCCCACCGTCCTCCCCAATATCGGGCGCTTCGCCCGGCCCAATCTGGGCTTCCTCTGAGATCGTCCTCAGTCTGCCGCCAGCGGATCGGATTGAGCTCTTCGTTGCGTTCGCTTCCGTCTGTTCAAAAGTCCCCTTTCCCTCGGAAACAAATCCCTCGTCGCACCGTCTTTCTCTCGTCACCCTTGTCTGACTTCCGCGTGCGTCGCCTTCCCCTTCTGCTCGGTCTCCTCGTAGCGATCCTCCTGGTCGCCTGGCTGCTCTTCCGCCCCGGCGCTCGCCAGCACCACGCCGTGGCCCGCCAGCTCACCAAGGCCGCCGACGCCGAGACTGACCACCATGGCCATGCGCACACCGCAGCCGAGACCGCCAAGGCCTTCCCGCTCAATTCTCCGCGGAGCGATGCCCGCGCCGATCTCCGCCTGATCGTCGAGACGCTGGATACCTTCCGCACCAATTTCCCGCAGGATGGCAATCCCGTCGGCACCAACGCCGAGATCACCGCCGCCCTCACCGGCAAAAACAAGGTCCGCTTCGCTTTCATCCCACCCAATCACCCCGCCATCAATCGCGACGGCGAACTCTGCGACCGCTGGGGCACTCCCTTCTTCTTCCACGCCGAAAGCTCCACCAGGATGGAAGTCCGCAGCGCCGGGCCCGATCGCAAGCTCCACACCGAAGACGACCTGGTTCTCTCGCCCTGACCTTGCGACGCGACCGCTTTTCGTGTTGGCTCTCACCATGCACCTCGCGAAAACGCTCCGCTGGCTCATTGTAGCCGCCGCCAGCCTCGTCGGCTCTCTCGCTTTCGCACAGTCCCCCGCTAGGATCAGTTTCGTCAATCTACCTATGGGCGACACCCTCCATGTCTACTACGGCGCGGCTGGTTGCTTCTACTCCGAGGCTGCCGTTTTCATCTACAAGGGCTCCCGCCGCGGCGGCGCCTTCGACGTCACCGAAGTTGTCTCCGATTACAAAAACCGGAAGAAAGTGTGCGTACCACGGGGCTCTGTGTTTCTCGATTCCGACGAGCCCTCCAAACTCGATGCCCTACTTCATCTCTACCGAGCCACGCCGCCGGAAGGTCTCATGACACTTACGGGGCCACCGATTCCATCTCTCTACATCGAGCAGCGCCGTGGGTTTCGCGTGATCGCTACCGAGCGACTGCACGACAAGCAAATCCCCGCGAGCACTCCCGTACTCGACTTCCAAACCATGCTCGCCGCTCTGCGCCGCGATGCCGACCGGCGTTAGCGCCGATTAGCAGTCCTTTCTCTCGCCTCTACCCGCCTTTCAATTCCACCCGCGGTCACTTCCGGTTTGAACTTTTAGCCCGCCTGCGCATCTTACTTGTCGACATGCTCAGCCGCGTCCTCGCACTCATCCTCGCCTTCACCTGCGCTTTCGCGCCGGGTTTGGCCGCGTTTGAGTTTGCCGCTCAGACTGAGGATTGCTGCTGCAGCAACAAGTGTCCGTGCCCCGCGACGGAGTGTGCGCCGCCCGCGACGACTCCGTCCAGCAAGACCATCAATCCGGCGTCCGCCGTCGAACAGCGTATAGCCACCAAAGCGCGCGCTCGCGTCGCGCGCGCTGCCTTTGCCCATTTTGTCTCCCCTCGCTCCGTCGAGCCCGTGCTCTCCGTCCGCGCCGATCTTGTGCGCGCCGAGCGCCCCGCTGGCAGTGTCGCTTTATTTCAGGCCCACTGCAGCCTCCTGATCTGAGAAGGCCCGCGCACACCCGTGGTGTGCCCACTCACCGGCGATCGTGCCTTTGCTCGATCTCTTCCTCTCCCTGTCTCTCACTCTCAGTTTTTCGTTATGAAATACCTTTCCGTTTTCCTCGCACTCTTCTCTTTCGCCGTCGCCGCCGATACCAAAAAAACGGCGCCCGCCGACGACTATCCGCTCCAGACCTGTCTCGTCTCCGACGAAAAGCTCGGCAGCATGGGCGACTACGTCAGCTACACGCATAAAGAGGCCGGCAAGCCCGATCGCGTTATCCGCGTCTGCTGCGAAGGCTGCATCGACGACTTCAAGGGCGATCCCGCAAAGTACCTGAAGAAGCTCGACGCCGCTGCCGCCAAGAAGGCCGGCGAAAAGAAAAAGAAGTAACGCGCCCCCGCGCATCTTCGCAGCCTGCGTGGCTCGTCGCATCCGCGACGAGTCTCCGCCGGCACGCACCCTCCCTCGCCATGCGTGGATATCCCCGCACCGGCGCGTGCGCCCTCTTGCTGGCGCTCGCGCTCTCCCTGCACGCCCAGCCGTCGCCCGACACGTCTGCGCTCCTCTCCGCCGTCGCCCGCGCGCCGGCACTCGAAGCCGCACGCCACCGGCTCGCTGCTGCACAGACGCGCACCGAGGCCGCCGGCCGGCTCGCCGATCCCGAGCTCGAGGCGATGGCCTCGCGCGTGGCCGCCAATACCATGGGCCCGCCGAGCGACATGTATGAGCTCACACTCCGCCAACCGCTCCCCAAGCGCGGCGAGCGCGCGGCGGATCGCGACCGCGCCACCGCCGCCGTGTCGATGGCGGCAGCCGACTACGCCCTCGCTGCGGGAGAGCTCGCCGCCGATGTCGCGAGTTCGCTCGCCGCGGCCGAGGCCGCCCAGGCCCGCGGGCGGCTCTACGACACCCAGCGCACGCGCTTTGTCATCGCGCTCCGCACCCTCGATGTTCGGCTCGCCGCGGGCGTCAATGTCACCCTCGCCGAGCGGCTTACGCTCCAGTCTCGCCTCGCCGCTCTCGAGCTCGCTCGCGACCAGGCTCAAGTGGAGGCCGATGACGCCCTCGCGGCCGCCCGTGGTCGCCTGGGCCTCGCTCCTGGCTCAACGCTACCGGCATTTTCGGCCCCGGTCGCCGCCGACATCACTCCCGAGGATTCCGCGCTTGTCGCCTCCGCCCTAGCCCGCCGCGCCGAGGCGGATGCCATGGGCCGCATGGCCCGCGCGAGCGCCAATCCCGGCACTTCCATCGGCGTTCGCCTCGAGCGCGAGCGCAGCCGCATGGGTCACGCCGACACGCTCGGCGTCGCCGTCAGCACCGACCTTCCGTTCCGCAGCCGTGGCTACGCTCGCACCGAGATCCGCGCCGCCGCCGCCGACCGCGCCGCCGCCGAGGCGGAGGCC
Source organism: uncultured Opitutus sp. (assembly GCA_964480585.1). Classification (GTDB taxonomy): domain Bacteria; phylum Verrucomicrobiota; class Verrucomicrobiia; order Opitutales; family Opitutaceae; genus ER46. Next base: position 129,556 of record CAYZPV010000012.1, read on the forward strand.
GACGCCGCCCGCTACCGCGTCGCCGCCACGGTCTCCCGCGTCGAGCGTGCCGAGCGCCTCGCCGCCACCGCGCGCCGGCTTGCCGAGGAGACTGAAAAGCGGCTCGCCACCGAGCACGATGTCCTCTCCCGCGCCGTCAGCGTCAGCGCCGCGGCCGGTGGCATGGGCGCGCAAAACGCCGTCCTCCACGCCGTCGACATGCTCGAAAAGTCCACTGAGGCCCAGCTCCAGATCGTCGATGCCGAGGCCTCCGCCCGCACCGCTCGCTCCGAACTCTGGCGCCTCCTCCCTGCCTACCGTCTTTCCAATCTCGTTCCCGTACCATGACCAAACACGTCGTCACCTTTGCCGTCACCTTCATCCTCGGCGCGCTCATCGCTCTCGCCGCCCGCACTGCCATGCACTCGCCGCAAGAGACGGCTCCTGCCGCGGCTGCCTCGGCGCATGCGCACGACCACGCGGCCGCCAAACCCGATCTTTCAGCACCCAACTCCGCCTCCCGGGCTGACACTGCGCCCGTGAACACAATCTGCGCGATCTGCGGCATGAAGGTCGATCCCTCTCTCCCCACGCTTGAGTACAAGGGCAAGCGCATCGGCTTCGGCTGTCGCATGTGCCCGCCCAAGTTCAAGGCCGACCCCGACAAGTACGGCCCGTACTATCTCCGCAACGAGCTGATGCCGAAGTAAACCCATGCGCTGGTCCACCCCGCTCACCACCCTCTGCGGCCTCCTCGCCGGCGCCGCTCTCGTCGCGCTCCTGCCGGAGCGCACGCTGTTCGCTCCGCGTAGCTCACCAGCGGATTTCGCGTCCGGCACGCCCGTGCGCTACGCCTGCCCGATGATGGACTTCATCGGCACCAAGCCCGGCGACTGCCCGGTCTGCGGCATGAAGATGTCGCCTGTCACCATCGGCGAGCTCACCCGCGAGCAGCAGAATCGCATGGGCATCGCCCTCACGAAGATCACCGAGGGGCCAGCCCGCATCGCCATCCGCGCCTACGGCGCCGTCCGCTACGACGACCGCACGCTCCAAGTGGTCATTCCGCGCGTCCCGGGTCGCATCGTAAAGCGCCACCCGGCCGTCTTGCACCCCGGGACGCTCGTCAAAGCCGGCGAGCCCCTCGTCGACCTCTACAGCCCAGAGGCCTTCGCCACGCAAGGCGAGCTCGCCGCCGCGCTCGCTCTCGGCGACCAGCTCACGATCACCGCGCTCACCCAGCGCCTCGAGCGGTGGAATCTCGCCCCGCTCGCCCGCGCCATCCTCACCGGTCGGCAACCGACCGATACGCTCACGATCACGAGCCCCTACGCCGGGCAGGTCGTGCTTGCGCTCGACGCCGCCACGGGCATGGAGCCCGCCCAGCTCCCGCAGCTCGGCCAGGAAGTGATGGCCGACACGCCGCTCGTCCGCCTCGTCGAGCCGCGCTCCTTCATGCTCGTTATCCACGTGCCCGAACCGCGCGCGCACCTGCTGCGCGTCGGCCAGCCGGTGCAGCTGGCGTCCGACGATCGCGGCGATCTGCCCGATGTTTCCGCCCGCATCTCGTGGATCGCGCCCGAACTCAACCCCGAGATCCGAGCACGCGAAATCCACCTCCACCTCCAGGATCCGCAACAGCGCCTCCTCGTCGGCAGTCTCGTCAATGCCCGCATCGACGCCACACTCGACTCCACGCTTGAGGCAGCCTCAGCCGACGCTGCACCCGCCACTTTCACGCTCATCCCCAAGTCCGCCGTGCTCTCCACCGGCGTCCGCCACGTCGCCTGGCGCTTGGCCGAACGCTTCGAGGATGGGCGCGCGCGCTTCGAACTCGCCCCACTCGTCCTCGGCCCGCGCCTCGAAGATCCGCAGGGCAACGACCAGTACATCGTACGCTCAGGCCTCAAGCCTGGCGACGAAGTCGCCACGCAAGGGCTCTTCCTCATCGATGCGCAGGCGCAACTCGCAGGCTCGCCCAGCCTCCTCTTTCCCGTCGGCGCCACTGCCTCCGCGCCGACGCATCAGCACTAGTCCCTTCCGCCGTGCTCGCTCCGCTTCGTCATCCCCTCCTCACTTTGGTCGTCACGCTGGCGCTTGCCGTTGCAGGCGTTTGGTCGTGGCGGCACATCCCCGTCGATGCGATCCCGGACCTGAGCGACAACCAGGTCATTGTCTGGGCAGAATGGCCGGGCCAGAGCCCCCAGGACGTCGACCAGCAGGTCACAGCGCGCCTCGCCCGCGAGTTGCAGGGCCTGCCTGGCGTGCAAACCGTACGTGGCATGTCGCTCTACGGTGCGGCGTACCTGTATGTGATTTTCGCCGAGAACCGAGACTTGTACGACTCGCGCACGCGCGTCCTCGAGCGGCTCTCTCAGGTGCAGGGCATTCTGCCGGCGGGCGTAGCGCCGAGACTCGGTCCCGACGCGACCGCGATGGGCCAGGTCTTCGCATTCACCTTGCAGGGACCGCGCGATTCCGAGGCCAAGCGCTACCAGCTCGATCAGTTTGTCGCCCCCGCGCTCCGCGCCGTGCCGGGAGTGGCCGAAATCGCGCCCGCCGGCGGCGTGGCCCGCGAATACCAGATCGACATCGATCCCACACGGCTCGAGGAGCAGGGCCTCACGCTCGATATGCTCATGATGGCCGTGCAGCAGGCGGGGCGGGATGTGGGTGCGATGAGCGTTGAGACCTCCGGCGTGGAGACGATGATCCGTGGCGTCGGCTTCATCCGCTCCGTCGCAGATGTGGAGAACATCGTTTTGCGCGGAGACCGCCTCAAAGGCGCCGGCCTCCGCCTCGGAGACGTAGCCCACGTACACCTCGGCGGTCAGGTGCGCCAGGGGCTGCTCGCCGATGATCGAGCCGAGCACGTCGGCGCCATCGTCGCCATGCGCGTGCACGAGGATCCCAAGACGGTCATCTCCGCCGTGAAGCGCCGCCTCGCCGAGCTTTCTCCGGCGCTGGCTCGCGAGCAACTCACCGCCGTGCCGTTCTACGATCGCTCCCAGTTGATCCACGAGACGACCGCGACGCTCTCCTCCACCTTGGTCGAGGCCATCGTGACCACTGTGGTCGTCGTCATTGCGTTTCTTCTCCACGTGAGAGCCAGCCTGGCGGTCGCCATCGCGCTTCCGCTGGGGCTCTTGTTCACCTTTGTCGTGATGCGGCTCGTGGGCGTCGGGGCCAATATCATGAGCCTCGCCGGCATCGCGATCGCCATCGGCGTGATGGTCGATTTCGGCATCATCATGGTCGAAAACATCACGCAGCACCTCGTCGACCTCCAGCAGCGGTGTCGCCGCGAGTCGCGGCCGATGCCCTCGTCGCCATTTTCTCCTGAGATCGTCTCCGCCGTCGCCGATGGCGCACGCGAGGTCACGCGCCCGCTGCTCACGTCGGCCGCCACGACCGTGATCGGCTTTCTCCCCATCTTTGCACTTACCGATCAGGCCGGCCGTCTCTTCGAGCCCCTGGCGCTCACCAAGTCCCTCGCGATCAGCGGCGCGGTGCTCGTCGGCATCTTTCTCGTGCCGGTGCTCTGCCGCTTCCTGCTTCCGCCGTGGCATGTGCGCAGGCCCCTGCTTGTCGCCCTCACCGCGCTCGCGGGCGGGCTGGCCTTCGGCTGGTTCATCCGCGATGGCTGGTCGCTGCCGCTGGATCATGGCCGCTGGGCGCTGACGCTCCCGGGCTGGCTCTTTGCGCCGCTGTTTGCCATGGTCGTGATGCTTGCGGTGTGGCGCATTGGTCGTGAGCGGCTCGTCGCATACGAGGAGAATCCGACGAGTCGCGCGATCCACTTCGCCTACGACTGGGCCTACACGCGGCTGCTGCGGCACAAGGTCGCGTTTGCCGTCGCGCTGCTCGTGCTGGCCCTCGGCGGCTACCTGCTCGGCCTCGGCTGGCCCGCGCTCAGCACACCCTTGCGCAAGGCGTTCGCGGCAGCCGGCGGCGATCTTTCGCACACCCGGCTCGATGCTGAGCTGGCGAAGGCATTCCCCGGTGTCGGCTCCAGTTTCCTCCCGCCGCTCGATGAGGGCAGCCTGCTTTTCATGCCCTCCATCCCGGCCACCGGCGGGCTGGGTGAGGCGCAGCGCATCATGGCGGAGCAAAACCGCCTCATCGCCTCCATCCCTGAGGTCGCTGGCTTGATGGGCAAGCTCGGCCGCGCCGAGACCGCCCTCGATCCCGCGCCTGTCGGCATGATCGAGACCATCGTCGCCCTCAAGCCCTACGCCGAATGGCCGGTGCACGAGATCGGCAAGCCGGACGGCTCTAGCGAGCGCCGCCCGCGCACTCTTGCCGAGGTGCGCGCCGCGCTGGCCGCCATCACCGATATCCCCGGCGTCGCGCCCAGTTGGCTCCAGCCGATCGAGACGCGCGTCGTTATGCTTTCCACCGGCATCCGCAGCTTGATCGCCCTGCAGGTCCTAGGCGATGACTCCGCCGCGTTGGAGCAGTTTGCCGAGCAGGCGGAGAAGATCATTCAGGGCACGCCCGGCGCGGTCGATGTGCAGATGCAGCGCGAGAGCGGCAAGCCCTACATGGAGATTCGCCTCGATCCACAGAAGCTCTCGCGCTTCGGCCTCACCAACGAGCAGGTCATGCGCTCCGTCGAGATCGCCCTCGGCGGCATGGCGATCACGCGGTCCGTCGAGGGGGCACTCCGCTATCCCGTCCGCATCCGCTATGCTCGCGAGCGGCGCGACGACCCCGATGAAATCGCGCTTCTGCAAGTGCCCGTGACTGCCGGGCATGGCGCGATCCCGCTCGCCAGCCTTCTCGCCTCGCCGGTGACGCACACCGTCGAGGTCACCGACGCCGCCGCACTGCTCGCCGCCTTGCCGCTCGCGCACCAGCGCAATCTCACGATCCTCTCGCCCACCCGCGCCGAGCTCACCGTGCCCGCGGGCGATCGGCTACCCTCTATCCCGGCGTCGCTTCGCCCCTCGGTCTCGGCCACGCGCCAGGCCGATTCCCCTCTCACTCACACTATCGGCCCCATGGCGATCCGCTCCGAGGCGGGCAAGCGCACGCAATACGTGATGCTCAACGTTCGCGACCGCGGAGAAGTCGAAGTCGTGCGGGATGCCGACGCGAGGCTGCGCGCTGCACTCGCCAGCGGCCAGCTCGCGCTACCAGCGGGCGCCACGTACCGCTGGGTGGGCCGCTACGAGCAGAAGCTCAAGGCCGATGAGACGCTTCGCTGGATTGCCGCCGCGTCGTTTACCGTGATGGCCCTTCTCATCTACCTTGGTACGCGCTCGTGGCTGATCACGGCCATCATCCTCTTCTGCAATGCCGTGGTCACCACCGCCGGCGGGTTCTTCTTCGTCTGGCTTTGGGGCGCGGAAATGACCACCGCCGTCGTCGTCGGGTTCCTGGTGCTGCTCGGCGTGATGTTCAACGACGGCATCCTGCTCGGCACATACCTCCAGGAAAAGTTCGCCACCCCGCCGCGCGACCTTGACGACGTCCACCGCCGCATCTTCGAGGCCGGACTGCGCCGCCGCCGCCCGGCGCTTATGACCAATTGCACGACGCTCCTGTCGCTCGTGCCTGTGCTGTGGGCCACCGGCCGCGGTGCAGAGCTGATGGTGCCGATGGTGCTGCCCATTGTCGGCGGCATGATCTTCGACCTGCTCTCGCTCTTCTCGGTGCCGATCTTCTACGCTTGGTACTGGGAGGCCAGACTGGCGCGCGAAGCGGCAAGACTCGCCCCCGCAAAGAGCGGCGCCCTCTCCTGATCGGCCCTCGCATCTCGCACGCGCCGCCTAGCTTTTGGGCAGCTCGATCCAGAACGTGCTGCCTGCGCCGCCCTCGGACTCCACGCCGCACGCCCCTCCCATCTTCTCGACCGCTTTGCGCACGATGGCGAGTCCCACGCCCGTGCCCTCATACCTGGCCGCCGTCGGCACACGCTCGAAGACCCGGAACAGACTCTTCTGATCCTGGGGCCGGATCCCGATGCCATTATCGACCACTTCGATCCGCACCCGCCCGCTTTGCTCGCGCGTGCGCACGATCACGTGCGGCTTCACGCCCTTGGCGACATACTTGACCGCGTTGGTCATCAGATTTGCGAGCGCCTGACCCAGGGACGACTCATGCCCGCAGACGCAGCCGAGCGGGCTTTGCGTCAACACGGTGGCCTTGGGCTCCTGCAGCTCCACGTACTGGTGTACGATGTCGGAGACGAGCCGGTCGAGGTCGACGGGGCCGACGACCACATCGGTGCGCACCACCCTGCTGTACGTGAGCAGGTCTCGCGTGAGCCGATCCATCCGCGCGCTGCTCTGCTGGATGCGGGTGATGTACTCCTGCGCTGTCGAGTCGAGCTTGCTGCCGTAGTCCTCGGCCAGCGCCTGGGCATAGGCCTCCATCGCGCGCAGGGGCCCGCGCAGATCGTGCGAGACACTGTACGAGAATTCCTCCATCTGCTGGATGGCCTCGCGTAGCGAGGCGGTGCGCTCTTCGACGCGGCGCTCCAGGTCCGCAGCGTAGGCGCGCTCATGCGCGCGGAGCTTCTCCTCGATCTCCTTGCGAGCAGTGATGTCCTGCACGACACCCCGCATGCCCGTGGGCCGGCCGAGGTCGTCGTAAACACCCCGTCCGCGAGTCGCCACCCAGCGCACATCGCCGACCGGGCGATGGATCATGTACTCGATATCGTAGTCGGAGCGGGTGGCGAGGGCGTGAGCGTTTGCGGCCGTGGCGCGATCGGCATCTGCTGGCACCAGAAGCTTGCGCATCTCCGTCCGCGTGACAGGCCGGCCGGCCTCGAGACCGAAGATCTCCGCGCCACGAGGCGAGAGCGAGATGAGATCGGTGCGCGCATCCCAGCTAAAATCACCCAGATTCGCCGCGTCGACCGCAAGGCTCAGGCGCTCCGCGCTTTGACGCAGCATCGTTGCGACGCGCGCCCGCTCGACCAGCGGCCAGGTGCGGGCGACCACGCTCTCCAACAGGGTGAGCTCGTGCTCGCGCCAGTAACGCGGCTGCGCCGACGTGGCAGCAAGGCCTGAGACCCAGCGCCCATCGCGCTGCAGCGGCACGATGGCGTACGCCTGGATGCCGAGCGCGGTGTAATTTTCGAAGTTCAACCGGCGCTCCTTGCGCATGTCGGTGACGACCATGCGATGCCAGCGAGCCTCGTCCCACCACTCCGCGGAGCCAAATTGCAACAGCGGGTAATTGCCGCGCAGCGGCCGCATCCCCGGCTGGTGCCACTCCACCTTCACTTCCACGGAGTCATCGCCCGCATCCTCGAAAAAATAGCAGCGGCTCGCGCCCAGATGGCGACCCACCTCCTCATTGGTGACCCGCATGATATCATCGGGATCGACGAGCGCCTCCACCCGCGCGCTGAGATAGGCAAGGAAGCGCGTGTTCTGATCCTCACGCATGCGCTGCAGCAGAGGCCAGACGCGAGCCAGCACGTTCTCCATCAGCGCGAGCTCATCCTGGCGCCATTTGCGGGGTCGATCGCTCGTGGCGACCAGTGTCACCAGCCGGTGCTCATCCTGCTTGAAGCGCACAGTCGCATAGGCACGGATCTGCAATGCGCGGTACTGCGGCAGAAAATCGCCGACCAAGGGATGGGTCTCCAGATCCTCGATTCCCGCGTTGCTCGAAGTCAGCAGATCCCACCAGGGCTCCATGCCATACTCCTTGAGATCGTGCAGCCCGGATACACTCACGCCTGCCGCCGCCATCCAATCCTCACTGACCCCGACCCGGTCGTAATCCTCCCACTCCGCAAAGTAACACCGCGATGCCTGCAAATATTCGCCGAGAGCCTTGGAGGCTTCGGACATCGCGCGGGCCGGATCGGAGATGGCGACAAAGCGAGCGCCGAGCTGGCTCAGAAAGAGCGTGTTCTGCTCCACCCGCTTCCGCTCGGTGATATCCAGCGCCGTGCCATAGAATGCCACCGCCTGCCGCTCCGCTCCCTCTCCCTCGAAATCAGCGCGGCCCGTCGATTGGATCCAGCGCTCCGCCCCATCCGGGCGCCGCACGCGATAATCGACGAGATAAGGCCGGGTATTCGTGGGATCGAGGGCCAGCTTCACGCTCGACTCGAGAAACGCCCGATCCTCCGGCGCGACACGCTCGACGATCGCAGCCAGGGACACTGCCTCGGCGGGCATGCCATAGATCTCGCGCAGACGCGCATCCCAGGTGACCAGCCCCGTACGAGGGTCGAGATGCCACCAGCCCATGTGCGCAGCGTCGAACGCCAGCAGACGCTGGCGCTCGGTCTGCTCTCGCTCGACTTGCGCGCGCTTTCGTTCGCGCTCGGCCAGCACCCGGCGCGTGTGCTCGGTGAGCACGGCGAGTATGCCCGCGACCCGGCCCTGATCGTCGCGCACCGGGCTGTAACTGATCGTGAAGAACGCCTCTGCCAGGACGCCATTGCGCGCGAGCACAAAGGGAGCTTCCTCGAGAAGCATCGACTCGCCAGCCAGCACCCGTTTGTAAAGCGGCTCGGTGATGTGCCTGACCTCAGGCCATACCTCAAACGTCGCCCGCCCCAGCGCCCACGGATGCTTGTCGGCGGCGATGGCAGCATAGCCTTCATTGTAAATCTGGATCAGCTCAGGCCCCCATAGCACGATCATGGGCAGCGGCTGCTCCACGAGCGTATCGACCAGGGTGCGCAACGACTGCGGCCACGCCACACGGGCGCCCAAGGAGGTCTGCGACCACTCTTTCGAGGCTACGAGCCGGGCAGTATCAGTGACCGCCGGGTGCATGCAACGCGATGGACTGGGAAATCATGCGCACTAGGCTCCCCTTTTCCCGACAGACCGCCAGAGGGTCAACGAACGCGCGAAGCAATCATTCCGGTATTTACCCCCGGAGAATTTCCGAGGCGGCACAGTACCCGCCCCGAGATCGCCCCCAGTGAGCGGGCCGGACGATGACTCCGCGCTTTCGTTTTGCGCGGCTCGGCGCTTTCCTCGCTGATTCCCGATGAAAGACCTGCTGCGCGACACGCGAGTCCAGCGCCTGCTCGTAGCCAATACCCTTGGCTCGATCGGCTCGGGATTGACGATTTTCGCGGTGCCGTGGCTCATCGTGAATCGGCCGGGCGGCAACTCCGCCTTTCTATGGACGACGGTCGCGACGACGCTGATCCTGTTTCTCATCGCCCCGTACTGGGGGGCGTGGGTAGACCGGCACTCGCGCAAGACCGCGCTCTTGTGCAGCGAGGCATGGGGCTTTCTCGCCACGCTCGCGATGGCGGCCACCGGACTCGCACTCGGAGGCTTTGCCCTCTGGCAGCTCTCGCTGGTGTACCTCGCGGGGATGATCTACTACACTCTGCACTTCTCGCCCAAGTTCGCGATGGTGCAGCAGATCTTCGACCGATCACAGTACCAATCGCTGACCGCGCTGATGGAGATCCAGGGACAGACGGCGATGATGATCGCGGGCGGCTTGGGTGGAGCCCTGATCGAGCACGTACCGCTTTGGGGCTTTCTGCTCTTCAATGCCGCCACCTATCTTACCAGCCTTCTCATCCAGTCGACCATACCCTACCAGGCAACGCATATCGCCGCCGCGGCCGCCACGCCGCAGCTCTCGATCTGGGGCTCGGTCGGCGTGGGCTGGCGCTGGCTGGCCGAGCGGCCGCGCCTGGCGGTCTTTTTCACCTGCGCGCTGTTTCCCTTCCTGATTGTGATGGCGAGCAACTATCTCTTTCCGATCTACGTGGCGCAGACGCTACACCTCTCGGCGCGATGGTTTGCCGCGGGGGAGATCGCCTTTGCCCTCGGCGCGATCGCCGCGGGCTTCACACTGCCGCGGCTGATCGGCCGCCACAGCGCGGCCAACACGATCCCGGTGACGATGCTCATCTTCCTCGCGGGCCTCCTGATCCTGATTTTCCTGCGCTTTCCGATACCTTACCTGATCGCGGGCCTCTGCCTCGGCTTTGGCAACGCTGGCTGCCGCGTCGCGCGGAGCTCGCTCATGCTGCACGTCATCCCCAATGAGGTGATGGGCCGCGTCAACGGCTTCTACATCGTCTTCGACCGGCTCATGCGCACGCTCCTGGTGCTTTCGATGTCGATCATCAACACCTACGGCCCGCCGTCGGGCTACATGCTGCTGTCGCTCGTACTGCTCGCCGCTCTCGCCGGCGTACTCCTCAGCCGGAGCTCGATCCGGCCCGCGCTCGCTCCCGCCTAGCCTTTCGCCATGGGCAAATTCTTCACCACGCTCGCTCCCTCGCACGTCGACTTTATCGGCGCGCAGAAAATGTACTTCACGGCCTCCGCTCCGCGCGAAGGCCGAGTGAATCTCTCGCCCAAGGGGCTGGACACCTTTCGCATCCTCTCGCCCTCGCGAATCGGATACCTCGACATCACCGGGAGCGGCAATGAAACAGCCGCCCACCTCGCCGACAACGGCCGGCTGACGCTGATGTTCTGCGCCTTCGAGGGCGCACCGCTCATTCTCCGCCTGTATTGCCGCGGGCGGGCGATACCGCCGAGACACGAAGAGTGGGCCCAGCTACGCCCTCTCTTCGGGCCGGCGCTGGCCGGCGAGCGCCAGCTCATCGTGGGAGACATCGAGAGCGTGCAGACCTCATGCGGCTTTGGCGTGCCGCTCTATGAGTACCAGACGGATCGGCGCACCCTGATTGAATGGGCGGAGAAAAAGGGCGCCGAAGGCGTAGCCGCCTACCAAGCCGAGAAAAATCGATGCAGTATCGACGGCCTGCCGACCGGGCTTTTTACGCCATGATCCGCGCTCTCATCTTCGACTTCGACGGCCTCATCCTGGACACGGAAACGCCACTCATCGACGGCTACGCCGCCGTGCACGCCAAGCACGGGGTCGCCTTCGACCGCGACCTCTTCATCCGGGGGGTCGGCGTCGCCACGTACAGCTTCGACCCATGGCACGGCTTTGCACCGCACGCGGATCGTGCGGCGCTCGAGGCCGAGTGCAGCGCGGCCAAGCACGATCTGCTCTATGCCCAACCGATTCTGCCGGGCATCGTCGAGATCATCGAAGAAGGACGCGCCGCCGGCTTGAAGACCGGCCTGGCCTCCAACTCCGAGCACGCCTGGGTGGATACGCATCTCCAGCGCCTTGGGCTATTCTCGAAATTCGACTTCATCGCCTGCCGGGACGACGTGCGCCAGCCCAAGCCCGAGCCCGATCTCTACAAGCTCGTGCTCAACCGCTTCGGCCTGCGCGGGCACGAGGCCATCGCATTCGAGGACTCGCATACCGGTTCGCTTGCCGCCAAGCGGGCAAACCTCTGGACTGTGGCGATCCCCAACGAATCCACCGCGCACCACGATCTCTCCCACGTGCACCTCACGCTAGGCTCCCTCGCGGAAGTGCGCCTGGCCGATCTCATCACCCGCTTCTCCCCACCCCGCTCCCCATGAGACTCCCTACCCTACGCCTCCTCGCGCTCCTCGGCGCGGCCGCACTCGCCTCCCTCGCGAGCGCCGCCACGCCCCAGAAGCCCAACGTGCTCTTCATCGCAGTGGACGATCTACGCGATTGGGTCGGCTACATCGACCGCACCCACCAGGCCAAGACGCCCAACATAGACCGGCTCGCCAAGATGGGCATGGCCTTCACCCGCGCGTACTGCGCCTCGCCCTCCTGCAATCCCTCGCGCGCCGCGCTCATGTCGGGCCTCCGCCCGTCGACCAGCGGGGTCTACGAAAACGATATCGATTTCCGCCCGCTCATCTCGCCGGAAAAGACGCTCGTGAGCACCTTCCGCAACGCGGGCTACTTCGTCCATGGAGCCGGTAAGATCTACCACGAAGCCTACCGCCGCTCCGAGGAGTGGGAGACGTACCTCGAGCGCGGTGACCGCAATCCCAAGGTGCCCGAGGGCCAGAGCGACGGCGTGGGCGGCATCAAGTTTGCCCCGCTCGACTGCAAGGACGAGGATATCTCCGACTACGGCATCGTCGACTACGGCATCGAGTCGCTGAAGAAAAAGCACGACCGACCCTTCTTCCTCGCGGTCGGCATGCACAAGCCCCACATGCCGTGGAATGTGCCGCGAAAGTATTTCGACATGTTTCCACTGGAGACCATCAAGCTCCCGCCGCACCTCGCCAACGACCTCGACGATGTGCCGCCCGCCGGCAAGCGCATGGCCAAGGCCGACGGCGATCACGCCCAGATGCTGAAATCCGGCCGCTGGAAGGAAGCCGTGCAGGCCTACCTCGCGACCATCGCGTACATGGACATGAATCTCGGCCGCCTGCTCGACGCGCTGGAGACATCCGCCTACCGCGACAATACGATCATCGTATTCTGGGGCGACCACGGCTGGCATCTCGGCGAGAAGAGTCACTGGCGCAAATTTGCCCTCTGGGAAGAGGCCACCCGCGCTCCCCTCATCTGGGTCGCGCCCGGCCTCACCAAAGGTGGCGCGAAATGCGACCGGCCGGTAGACTTCATGAGCATTTACGCCACGCTCACAGACCTGGCCGGCATCCCCACACCCTCGCACGTCGAGGGCGTGAGCATCCGCCCGCTGCTGGCGAATGCCAACGCCACGTGGACCACGCCCGCCGTGACGACCTACATGTTCAAAAACCATGCAGCGCGCACCGCGGAGTGGCGCTACATCCGCTACGCCAACGGCGACGAAGAGCTCTACGATGAGCGCAAAGACCCCAACGAGTACGTAAATCTCGCCAACAAACCAGAGCTGGCCTCCGTGAAGACCGAGCTGGCGAAGTTTCTCCCCAAGACCGACGTGCCCACGCCGCCCAGCCGCCAAGGCGGTGGAGGCAAGAAAAACAAGAAGAACAAGTAAAGCGCCTCGCAGCTTTTCACCCAGGTCCGCGCCTCCCGGCGCGGACCTTTTTGTTGGCGAGGCGCAGCGGACTTCACCCGCCGAGCTCTTCCCAGCGGGCGTAGACCTTGGGCAGCTCGCGCTCGATCTCCTGGAGGCGGACGGTCGCCTTGGTCACATCGGCCCCGCCTTTCTTGAAAAAGGCGGGATCACCGAGCTTATCCGTGAGGGCCGATTGTTCGGCCTCGAGAGCCTCGATCTTGGCGGGCAAGGCCTCGAGCTCGGAGCGCTCCTTGTTGGAGAGCTTGCGCTTGGGCTTGGCGGACTCAGCCCCACCCCGGGCCGGGTCGCCCTCCTTGCGTCGCTCCCTGTCACCCTCGGCCTTGGCGGCGGCAGCGGCGCGCACGCGCTCGCGCTGCCAGTCGTCGTAGCCGCCGATGTACTCGCTCATGCGGCCTTCGCCCTCATAGACGAGGAGGCTGGTGCATACCTCGTTCAGGAAGGCGCGATCGTGGCTCACGAGCAACACGGTGCCACCAAACTCCACGAGCAGATCCTCGAGCAGCTCGAGCGTCTCGGCATCCAGGTCATTGGTGGGCTCGTCGAGCACGAGGACATTGGCCGGCTTGGTAAAAAGGCGTGCGAGGAGCAAGCGATTGCGCTCGCCTCCGGAGAGCGCCTTGATCGGCGTGCGCGCACGGGTGGGCTCGAAGAGAAAATCCTCCAGGTAGGAGATTACGTGGCGGGTGCGGCCATTGATCGTGACGGTGGCATTGCCATCGGCCACCGCATCCTGCACGCGCATCGTCTCGTCGAGCTGAGCGCGAAGCTGGTCGAAATAGACAATCTCCAACTTGGTGCCATGCGTGACCGTGCCCCGCTGCGGCTGGAGCTGGCCAAGGAGCAGACGAAGGAGCGTGGTCTTGCCCGCACCGTTGGGGCCGACGATGCCGATCTTGTCGCCGCGCTCGATGCGCACG
>CAYZPV010000013.1:0-135823 GCA_964480585.1 uncultured Opitutus sp.
GCCCCACCCACCGCTCGGCCGACATCACACCCGCAGCGGCGAGCACCAGCAGCCCGGGCCCGAAATCCATCTGATAGCGCGGTAGCGCGCTGAAAAAAAGCATCATCACCGCCGCCATCGCCGCGCTCCCGGCCGCCACGGTCGCCAGCCACGTCCCCAGCCTCCACCGCTCGCCCTGCTCGCGCCGCCACAGTGCCAGTGGCGCGAGCAGGGCCAGCCACGCCACCGGCATGTTGGTCAATATGCCATAGATCTCGCCGCGATGCACCGTGTAGCCTGCCGGTGCCGTGCCGAGGTCCGGCGGGCCGATGAAAGGATAGTACCGCGACCACTCCGCCGGCGCTAAGAAGTGCAGCCACAGGTTATAAGGTACATAATTCGCCCCGAAGTGCCGCAGCTTCGATTCGTAGTCCAGGCTGAGCTGATACGCCTGTCCAAACTGCAATGGATCATCGAAGCGGGCGTAGTTATGCCAGGCCATCGCCCCCCCGATCACGGCCAGCGGCACGACCAGCCCCACCAGTTCCTTCCAGGGCATCCGCCGTTCCCTCCACCACCACGAGGCCAGCGGCACTGCCAGCAGAGGGCTCGCAATGAGATAGGTGGGCCGCGAGGCGATCGCCAGCCCCAGCGCGAGTCCCGCCGCCACAAGCCAGCGTCTCCGGCTCTGCGTGGCATCCGCGTGCAAGGCCTTCCACACCGCCCCCAGCGCCAGGAGCGCGAAGCACGATCCTGCTGCGATCGGCAGCTCCCACATGTCGGGCCGCCGCAGCAGCACAACTCCCGGCCCTGCGAGGCCCAATGTTGCCGTGATCACGGGCAGCACCCACGCACGCGCCTCCGGGAAATATCTCCCCCGCACCGCCGCCACGAGACCCAGTGCCGCGAGAAATCCCCCGTACACAAAAACCAGTATCGCCGCCGCCAGCGGCATATCCGCCCCCGTCAGCAGCCGCACCGGCAGCATCAGCGTCATCACCGGTGCCATGCCGAAGTACACGTAGTACTTGCCCTTGTAGAGTGACGCGTCGTGCAGGGCCAGGCCTGGCGGGCGATTGGCGGGGTCGTACGGGTTCTCGATCGCCTTGAGCGCCTCCGGCACCTCCAATTTCATATGCAGCTGGCCCTCCAGCCAGCCATCGATGAGCCGGTTGTAGTAATCGCGCTGCTCCTTCCCCCATTCCCAGGGGCGTCGATTGGACTCCACCGTCCACAGGTAAAACCATGCGACCGCCATGCACACGCCCGCCACCAGCGCGCGTTCCAGCCAGGATGCGCCCCCTCGGCTCACTTTTGCCCTCCCCCTAACTTCCTTTGCGTGGACGCGTCAGCCCCCGCCATCGCCATGGCCGCTTCCATGCTCATGCCCCGCAAAACCTCACTTGCCTCGCCGGGCTGCTTCGCATCGCCTTCGTCATTTACGACCACGCAATGAACCGCGCCAGCTCCGAGCAACCTCAATTCGCCGTCATCGGCTGCGGCCTCATCGGCCGCAAGCGCGTCCTCGCCCTGGGCAAGAATCCGCCACTCCTCTACACCTGCGACCTCGATGCCGCCCGCGCGGCCGACCTCGCCAAGCTCGCGCCCGGCGCTTCCGCCCTCACCGACTACCACGCCGTCCTCGCCGATCCGCGCGTGACTGCCGTCATCGTCGCGACGCTCAATGCCTCGCTCGCTCCGATCACGCTCGCCGCCGTCCGCGCCGGCAAGCATGTGCTCGTCGAAAAGCCCGGCGCGCTCAACGCCGCCCAGCTCCGATCCATCCGCGACGAAGCTAGAAAGACCGGCGCCCGCGTGCGCCTCGGCTACAATCACCGCTACCATCCCGCCCTCCTGAAGGCTCGCGAGCTCGTCGACTCCGGCGCGCTGGGGCCGCTGATGTTCATGCGCGCCCGCTACGGTCACGGCGGTCGCCGTGGCTACGACCGCGAGTGGCGCGCTGATCCCAAGCTTTCCGGCGGCGGCGAGCTCATCGATCAGGGTGTGCACCTCATCGATCTCGCCGGCTGGTTCCTGGGCGATTTCAACCAGATCGACGGCCACGCCGCCACCTACTTCTGGGATATGAAGGTCGACGATAACGCCTTCCTCTCCCTCCGCACTCCCGCCAACCAAACAGCCTGGCTTCAGGTGAGCTGCACCGAATGGAAAAACCTCTTCTCCTTCGAGCTCTACGGGCGCGATGCCAAGATCGCCATCGATGGCCTCGGCGGCAGCTACGGCGTCGAGAAGATCACGTTCTACAAAATGCTGCCCGAAATGGGCCCACCCGACATCACCTCGTGGGAGTATCCGCGCGGCGACGAATCGTGGGCCGTCGAGACGCGTGCCTTCGTCGACGATATCCGCCTCGGTCGCGAGCCCGCTCCGGGCCTCGCCGAGGGTATCCGCACCCTCGAAATCGTGGAGCATATCTATGCGCAAAGCGGCTTCGAGGTGAGCGTAGCGGGTTTGTGACTTCCGCTTGTCAACCTCCCCAACGCTGCACGCGACCGGCCGAAGGCTTGCCGCCCGCTTCATTCCCGCCCAGTCCTAGTCTCTCACAGCCCAGATGATCATCACCCGTTCTCCCTTGCGCGTCTCCCTCGGCGGCGGCGGCACCGACCTGCCGTCCTACTACCGTGAACACGGTGGCTTCCTCGTCGCGGCGGCGATCGACAAGTACGTCTACATTACCAAGCACCGCACGTTCCAGGAGGAGATGATCCTCAAGTACTCCCAGCTCGAGCGCGTGAAGAGCGTCGGCGAGATCCAGCACCCGATCATCCGCGAGGCCCTCAAGCTCACCGGCGTCACCGATCCTCATCTCGAGCTTACCTCGATGGCCGATATCCCCGGCGGCACCGGCCTCGGCTCCAGCGGCAGCTTCACCACGGCGCTGTTGAAGGCCTTGCACACTTATAAGAAGAATCTCGTCTCCCCCGCCGAGCTGGCCGAGCAGGCCTGCGACATCGAGCTCAACAAGCTGGGCGAGCCCATCGGCAAGCAGGATCAATATATCGCCGCGATCGGCGGCATCACCGCCTTCACCTTCCACAAGGATGGCCGCGTCGAGTACCGCCCCTGCAATATCTCCGAGGAGACGCTCTTCAATCTCGAGGATAACCTCCTCCTTTTCTTCACCGGCTACAGCCGCAGCGCCTCCGCCATCCTCAAGGACCAGAACGACAAGTCCAAGCAGAACGACCAGGCCATGCTCGACAATCTGCACTTCACCAAGGAGCTCGGCTACAAGTCACTCGACGCCCTCGAGACCGGCAACCTCGATGAGTTTGCCCGCCTCATGGACGTCCACTGGCAGCGCAAGAAGGCCCGCAGCTCCGGCATGAGCAACGCGCACATCAACGAGTGGTACGACTACGCGATGGCGCACGGTGCCCTCGGCGGAAAGCTCATCGGCGCCGGCGGCGGCGGCTTCCTTATGTTCTACGCCGAGGATAAGAAAAAGCTCCGCCACGCCATGCGCGAAAAAGGCCTCCAGGAAGTCCGCTTCCGCTTCGACTTTGAAGGCAGCAAAGTCGTCGCGCAGAACTAAGCTCCGTGACTCCTTCCGCTCTCCCCGTCGCCCTGCTCGCCGGCGGCATGGCCACCCGCCTCCGCCCGATCACGGAAAAAATTCCCAAGCTCCTCGTCGAGGTCGCCGGCGAGCCCTTTTTCTCCCACCAGCTCCGTCTGCTCAAGGCCGCCGGCCTCACCCGCATCGTCCTCTGTGTCGGCTATCTCGGCCAGCAGATCGTTGATCTCTACGGCGACGGCTCCAAGTGGGGCGTGAAGATCGAGTACGCGTTCGATGGCCCCAAGCTCCTCGGCACCGGCGGCGCGCTCATCGCCGCGCTTCCCAAGCTCGGCGACGCCTTCTACGTCCTCTACGGCGATAGCTACCTCCCCATCGATTACCTCGCCGTGGGCGATCACTTTCTCCGCAGCGGCCGCCAGGGCCTGATGACCGTGTACGAGAATCACGGCCGCTACGACACCTCCAACGTCGAATTCGGCGGCGGCGAAATCATCCGCTACGACAAGAAAAACAAGACGCCCGCGATGCACTACATCGACTACGGCCTCGGCGTCTTCCGCGCCTCGGCCTTCGATGGCCTTCCCCGCGACGCCGTCGTCGACCTCGCCGAAGTCCAAAAAGCCCTCGTCGCCCGCCACCAACTCGTCGGCTACGAGATCAAGCAACGCTTCTACGAAATCGGCTCCCACGAGGGCCTGAACGAACTGGACGCCCTCCTCACCAAAGGCCAACGTCCGCCCAACTAAAAACCCAATGTCCTACTCTGCCCAACATCTTAAAGAGACCGCCGAGATCGTTTCGAAGATCGATCCCGCCGACTGCGAAAAATGCGTCGCCGAATTGAAGGCCACCCGCGAGCGCGGCGGCCGTCTCTTCATCCTCGGCGTCGGCGGCAGCGCGGCCAATGCCTCCCACGCCGTAAACGATTTCCGCAAGATCGCTGGCCTCGAGTGCTACGCCCCCACCGACAATGTCTCCGAGCTCACCGCCCGCACCAACGACGAGGGCTGGGCCTCCGTCTTCGTCGAGTGGCTCCGCGGCTCCCGGCTCAAGAAGGAGGACACCCTCCTCATCTTCTCCGTCGGCGGCGGCAATCTCGAGAAGAACGTTTCCCCCAACCTCGTCCACGCCCTCCAACTCGCCAAGCAGGTCGGCTCCCGCGTGATCGGCATCGTCGGCAAGGACGGTGGCTACACCGCCAAGGTCGCCGACGCCTGCGTGATCGTCCCCACGGTCAACGCCAACAATGTCACCCCCCACAGCGAGGCCTTCCAAGCCGTCATCTGGCACCTCTTCGTGTCGCACCCCGACCTCAAGGTAAACCAGACCAAGTGGGAATCCACCAAGTGACCCAGCAGGGCGGGTTTTCACCCGCCCTTTTTTATGCCCGTATCACTAGGTTGCTCGCCCGCCAGATCACGTTCTCCCGTCACCTAGGTGACAAACTCGTCGGATTCCGCTAGGCTGGCTTTCTCGAACCACCCTTCAGCTGATGCATCCCGAACGTGTCAAAAAAGTCGCAGCACCCAACTGCGGAATGGAGGGACGCCAAGGGGATTCTTTCGCCCCTAAAAGCGCCTCACCCGTCGAGAAATTTACCGCAAATCCCCTCTATTTCCGGGCTATTTCGCACTCCTCCCGGCAAAATCGGGCCAAAAATTCCACGCCACCCCGCACCGAATTTCGCGCCCATCTAGCCCCTCCTCCTGCCACGGTTCCTCCTCCGCCTCTCCCGCCCTCTCCGTCTGCTTTTACGCGTCAACTTCCCCTCTATATCCGGGTTATTTTGCGCTATTTCGGGCCTAATTTTCAGCAACCTCGTGGCTAATTCCCCCGCCCTCCGTCCCGCTATCTTTCTCGACCGCGACGGCACGCTCAACGTCCAGGTCATCCGAGCCGGCAAACCCTACCCGCCTCAGACCGTCGATGAGTTCCGCCTCTTTCCCGATGCTGCCGCAGGCTGCGCTGCTCTGGCCGCCGCCGGTTATGTCCTCATCGTCGCGACCAATCAGCCCGACGTCGGCCGCGGCACGCAGTCGCAGGCCGTTGTCGAGGCGATGCACGCCCGGCTCCAGTCCCTCATCCCCGAGATCGCCCGCGTTGAGGCCTGCTACGCCCCGGGCAAGGATCACTCCCCCACCTCCCCGCCGACCCCCGCCGCAAGCCTGAGGCTGGCATGCTCTTCGACGCCGCTGGCGACCTCGGCCTGGATCTCTCACGCTCTTGGATGATTGGCGACCGCTGGCGCGACATCGACTGCGGTAAGCGCGCCGGCGTCCGCACCGTTTTCATCGATTTCGGTTACACGGAGGAACTTCGCGCCCCACCCGATTTCACCGTGAAGAACTTTGCCGAGGCCGCCGCCGTCATCCTCCATTCCAGTTCCCCAACTATCCGACCGTCCGCCACTCGCTGACGGACTTCCCCCTTGCCCGGTCCTGCCCCGCACTCCCTCCTTCCCTTAATCCCTCACTCCCTCTAAGACACCTCCCATGCCTTCCCTCAACGACCTTAAGATCCAACTTTACGCCGACGGTGCTGACAAAGCCGGCATCCTCGACCTCTACTCCAAGCCCTACATCAAGGGCCTCACGACGAATCCGTCGCTGATGAAGAAGGCCGGCATCAAGGACTACGAGGCCTTCGCCAAGGACGTCCTCCAGACCGTCACCGCCAAGCCCATCTCCCTCGAAGTCTTCACCGACGACCTCGTCGAGATGAAGCGCCAGGCCCTCAAGATCAATGGCTGGGCCAAGAACGTTTACACGAAGATCCCGATCACCAATTCCCGCGGTGAGTCCTGCCTCCCGCTCATCAAGGAGCTGGGCCAGCAGGGCGTGAAGCTCAATGTCACCGCCCTCCTCACGCTCAAGCAGGTCGCCGGCGTCGCCGCCGCCCTCAATCCTGCCGTGCCTTCCGTCGTCTCCGTCTTTGCCGGCCGCATCGCCGATACGGGCGTGGACCCGGTGCCGATGGTCCGCGCCTGCGGTGCCCTCCTGGGCGAGCAGCCCAAGGCCGAGCTCCTCTGGGCTAGCACCCGTGAGGTCCTTAATATCTTCCAGGCCCAGGAGGCCGGCTGCGCGATCATCACTGTCCCGCACGATATCCTCGCCAAGGCCGCCAAGATGTACGGCCAGGATCTCACCGAGCTCTCCCTCGATACCGTAAAGACCTTCTCCAAGGACGCTCAGGACGCCGGCTTCACGCTCTAAGCCGCCACAAACAACTCCAACCCACCAAGGCAGCCCTGCGTCCTTCGCTGGCTGCCTTTTCCGTCTCTTTCCGCCGTCTCACCCTGCCGCGTGCTGACGAGCCTTGAGCCTTGCCGTGGGTCCCGTTCTTCCTGTTCAATTACGTTTTTTCCGCCCTTGAACATCCTCTTCGTCAACTACGGCGACTTCACCACCAACAGCCTCAACCACATCGGCGGGTTTGCTAATACGCTTAGCTCTGCCGGTCATGCCTGCGTCGTAGCCGTTCCCGACCGCAAGGAGACGCTGCAGCACATCGCGCATCCTCTGTTCATCGCCGCGACTTACGAAGAGCTGCTTGCCCGTCCCAATATCTTCCCCAATGGGAAGACCGCCGACCTCATCCACGCGTGGACCCCGCGTGAGTGTGTCCGCAAGTTCACCATCTCTTACCAGCGCGCCGCCCTCGCCCACCGCATCCCGGAGCACGCCGCCCGTGTATTGATCCACCTCGAGGATAACGAGCACTTCCTCCTCGAGGGGTTCACCGGCCAGCCTTTCGATGCCCTGCGCGAGGTCTCCGCCAGCGACCTGGAAAAGAAGCTCAACGACAGCCTCCCCCATCCGCTCCGCAGCGAAAGTTTCCTGCGCATCGCCGACGGCGTGACGCATATCATCGATAAGCTCGCCGAGTTTGCGCCGCCCGATACTCCCACGCATCTCCTTTTCCCCGGCGTCGATTTCAATCTCTACCGTCCGTCGCCCGCCGATGCCGCGTTCCGCGCCGAGTTGGGTCTGCGCGATGGCGAGAAGATCATCGTCTTCACCGGCAGCAATACCTTCGCCAACGAGCCAGAGATGCGCGAGCTGTACCTCGCCGTCGCGCTCCTCAACCAGCGGGGGCAGCCCACGCGCCTCGTTCGCACCGGCTTCAATTCGTCGAAGTTCCTCGCCGGCCTCCCTGAGGATGTGAAGCAGCACGTGCTCGACCTCGGCTTCATCGAGAAGGAAAAGCTTCCCAAGCTTATCGCCCTCGCCGATGTGCTCGTGCAGCCCGGCCGCGCCGGCGCGTTCAACGACTACCGCCTGCCTTCCAAGCTTCCGGAGTTTCTCGCCAGCGGGAAACCCGTCGCTCTCCCCGTCTCCAACCTCGCCGCGCTCATGCAGGATGGTCGCGAGGCCGCGTTCCTGCCTACCGGCACCCCCGCCGAGATCGCCGATACCTGCCAGCGGCTCTTCGCCGACCCCGATCTCGCCCAGCGCCTCGGCGAAAATGCCGTCGTCTTCGCCCGCAAGTATTTCGATCTGCAGGCCAATACGCGCGGCCTGCTCGATTTCTACGGAGCCGCGCTCGCTCGCCCCCCGTCGACCAATTGGGCCCTTGCTGCTGACCCCACCACGTCAGACGCTACCCTTTTCGCGGCCAACTTTGCCTCCCACGTCGGCCACGCCGCCGAGGAGCTCAAGGATCCCGCCGCTCGCCAACTCGCCCTTCAGACGGATCTTCTCGCCCACGTCGTCCGCCAGCTCGAGCAGAGTGTCGAGGTCGCTGCCCGCTCTCGTATCGCCGCCGTCGAAGCCGATCGCGATGAGGTCGCCGCCCGCGCCAAGCTCACCCTCGATCACGTCAAGAACATCGAGGCCCTTCTCGCCGCCGCCCGCGAGCACGCCGCCGGCCTCGAAAAGGCCCGCGACATGACGCAGGTCTACGCCGATAACATCGCCAAGGACTGCGAGCACCATAAGCACCGCCGCGAGCAGGCCGATATCCTGCTTCGCACCGCCCGACAGCAGGTCACCGCGTACGAAAACGCGCTCATTTCCGCCGACGCCGAGGTCGACAATCTCCGCGACTCCCTCGCGCGCACCCAGCAGGAGCTGGCAGCCACCCGCAAATCCACCGCCGCCACCGAGGCCGAACTTCGCGCCCAGCTCGCCGCCGCCGCCGAGCATACCGCCCAGCAGCTCGCCGCCGCCCGCCACGAGCAGGCCGTCGCCGCCGCGATCGCCGCCGATAAGCTCGCCCAGGCCGAGGCGCTACTCCGTTCCCGCGACGAGAAGATCAAGAAGATGACGTCGTCCTTCTCATGGAAGGTCACCTCTCCGTTCCGCGATCTGCGCCGCCTCTTTTTCGACAAGAAGCCCATTCCCGGCCCGTCGCCCAAGCTGATCGGCAACGTCGACTACCCGCATAGCTGGGGTAAGATCGCCCCCACGCTCAATGTGCGCGGCTGGTCGCTCCTCCGTGATCGCGGTACGATCAAGGCCGCTCGCGCCAGCCTCGGCGGCCAGCCCGGTTTCGTGGAGTTTGGCGGCGAGCGCCTCGACGTGCTCGATCACTTCCGCGACTACCCGCAGGCCAGCCACTGTGGCTGGCAGGTCAAGGTCAAGGTTCCTGGCCGCGGCACGCACCTGCTTCTCATCGAGATGCAGGATGAGGCCGGCGAGTGGCACATCGCTGTCTCGCGCCCGATCAAGCGCACCGCCGACGACGCCCCGCCGCCGCCCAATACCTTCTCCGCCTGGGCCGCGCAGTACGATCGCCTCACCCCCGAGCTTGCCGATGCGATCCGCGCCAAGGTCGCCGCGCTCAAGTACCGCCCGCTCATCTCCGTCATCGTCCCGGTCTACAACAGCAAGCCCGAGCAGGAGCGCCATCTCGTCGCCGCGATCGACTCCGTCCTCAATCAGCTTTACGACAACTGGGAGCTCTGCCTCGCCGACGATTGTTCTCCCGCGCCTCACGTGCGCAAGGTGCTCGACCGCTACGTCAAAAAGTACCCGCAGAAGATCAAGGTCGTCTATCGCGAGACCAACGGCCACATCTCAGCCAACTCCAATTCCGCCATCGCGCTCGCCAGCGGCGAATTTATCGCCCTCCTCGACAACGATGATGTCATCCGCCCGCACGCTCTCGCCTGCGTCGCGCTCGAGCTCAACGAGCACCCCGACGCCGATCTAATTTATAGCGACGAGGACAAGATCGACGAAAACGGCGACCGCTACGACGAGTACTTCAAGCCCGACTGGAACCCCGATCTCTTCAACGTCCAGAACTACATCAGCCACCTTGGGGTGTATCGCACCCTTCTCGTACGCGAGGTCGGCGGCTTCCGCGTCGGCTATGAAGGCTCTCAGGATTGGGATCTCGCCATGCGCGTCATCGAGCGCAGCGGCCCCGATCGCATCCGTCACATCCCCAAGATCCTCTATCACTGGCGCAGCGTGCCCGGCTCGACCGCCATGGTCATCGGCGCCAAGAGCTACGCCACTCAGGCTGCGGAAAAAGTCATCACCGAGCACTTCGAGCGCATGGGCGTGAGCGCCACCATCTCGCCCACCAAGGGCTCCTACTGGCGCGTCCATTACCCGCTGCCCGATCCACTCCCGCGCGTCACCCTCGTCATCCCCACCCGCAACCGGCTCAACGTCCTCAAGCCCTGCATCGAGAGCCTTCTGGAGAAGACGACATACGGCAACTTTGAGATCCTCATCGTAGACAATGACAGCGACGAGCCTGAGACGCTCGCCTACCTCAAGGAACTCACCGAAGCCTATCCGCCCGTCGCCCTTGCCGCCAATCAGCGTCGCGTCCGCGTCGTCCAGTACCCCGGCGAGTTCAACTACTCCGCGATCAATAATTTCGGCGTGAGCCAGACCAACGCTCCCGTCGTCGGCCTGCTCAACAACGACCTCGAGGTCATCCACGGCGACTGGCTCGACGAGATGGTGAGCCATGCCCTGCGCCCCGAGATTGGCTGCGTCGGCGCCAAGCTCTACTACCCCGACGATAAGATCCAGCACGCCGGTGTCATCCTCGGCATCGGCGGTGTCGCCGCTCACGCCTGGCAGACGCACCCGCGCGGCGCGGCCGGCAAGTCGCACCGCAACCTGCTCCAGCAGAATCTCAGCGCCGTCACCGCCGCGTGCCTCGTTATTCGCCGTGAGACCTACCTGGAAGTGGGTGGCCTCACCGAGCAGCTCAAGGTCGCCTTCAACGACGTCGATTTCTGCCTCAAGGTCCGTGCCGCCGGCTACCGCAATCTTTGGACGCCCTACGCCGAGCTCTACCACCACGAGAGCGCCAGCCGCGGCAAGGAAGACACCCTCGAAAAGCGCGACCGCTTCCGCAGCGAGGTTGAGTACATGCGCGCGACTTGGGGTCCTCTCCTCGACGCCGATCCCGCGTACAATCCCAACCTCACGCTCAACATCAACGACTTCACCCTCGCCTCCCCGCCCAAGCCTTGGGCGCCGCTGGGGTGGTGATGCCACCGCTGGGCCTCCCCGGTCTCATCGCAGCACTGGGGAGGTCGTAATCTTCACCGAGGCAGTCGCACGCTGCCTCGGTCAGTCGAGACCTTTCACCCGTGTCGAACAAAGTCCTGACGGCCCTCTTCGCCGCCTGCCTCTTCGCCCTCATCGTCACGGGCAAGTGGGCTACGTTTGATCGCTACGGCTCCCCGATGCCCGACTGGGATCAGTGGGATGCGGAGGCGATGGAGACATATCTCCCTTGGTTCACCAAGGATCGTTTCCTTCACCACCTCCTGCACGCGCACAACGAGCATCGCGTCGTGCTTACCAAGCTCCAGCACCTTTCGCTCGTACTGCTCAATGGCCAGTGGGATGCTCGCTTGGAGGCGGCGACTAATGCTGCGATCCATGCCGCGATCGCTGTCGCCCTCTGGCTCCTCGGCGCGCGCATCGTCCGGCACGCTGGCGGAGTCGGCGGCACGATCGCACCTCCCTCCCCATGGCTTGGCCGTTTGCTGCTCGCGCTGCTCTTCCTTGTCGCGATCGCGCTCTTTGCCATTCCCGTCGCGTGGCAAAACGTCCTTGCCGGCTTTCACTCTCAGCAGTTCTGGCTCGTCGGCTTTTCCCTCGCCACCATCCTGGCGCTCCCCTTCGCCCGCGCTTGGAGCGGCACGTGGTGGCTGGGCGCGTTGTCCGCGTTCCTCGTCCTCGGCTCGATGGGCTCGGGCTTCCTCGCGAGCATCGCCGTGCTCATCGTCCTCGGCTACCGCGCCGTGCTTCGCGAACTCACCTGGCGCGCAGCTCTGCCCTCGTTTTCTGTCGCTCTCCTATGTGTCGCCATCGGCGTGCTCACGCGGGTCGAGGTGGAGTGGCACGCGGAGCTGAAGGCGCGGAGCGTGCACGATTTCGTCTTCAGCATCGTGCACAGCCTGCAATGGCCATGGCGCGAACGCGATTGGGCCGCCGCCGTCCTTTGGCTGCCGTGGCTGTTGCTCGCTCTCCGCGCATTTCATCCGTCTCAGATCAGGGCGCTCGCGCCGTTCTCGCTCTATTCTGCGCGGGCTGTTCTCGCACTCGGCGGCTGGGTTTTGCTCCAGCTCGCCGCGACTGCCTACGCTCGCGGCGTAGGCGCCGACTACCCCGCCTCGCGGTACATGGATACGCTTACGTTTGCCGCCATGGTCAACGCACTGGCGCTCCTCTGGCTGCTGGCACATCGGCCGGCAAAGCGCCGTCGTGGCGCCACGGTGGCCCTCGCCGCCGTCGCATTTGGCTGGCTCCTCACCTTCGGCTTCGGGGTGCACTCCTTGCTCGCCAACTACGTGCGCTACGAACTCGCCGACTCGCGCCGCTACACGGCGAAGGCCGAGGGAAACCTGCGCCGCTTCCTCGCCACCAACGACCCGGTCCATTTCGAGAAAGGCGATGTCCCTTTCCCTTCCGCGGAAGGTCTGATCGCCCGGCTGGAATTTCCTAGCATCCGCGCGATCATGGGCGTGCCGGTCCGTCCTCCGCTATCGATTGTCCCCGCCTCCCGCGCCACCAAGCCGGGCTGGATTTCCAACCACGCCATCCGCAGCGACCCCGATCACCCTCCGCGTCGCGGTCTCTCACCTGCGACACCTCCTCTCGACTATACCTACACGTGGGGCTCGCACGCCGACACGGCCCCTGGCGGCACAGCCACCGGGGTTTGGCAAAGCGCTCCACTGCAATCGCCCCTGGGCGCGTGGCTCAAGTTTGAGGTCGCCGGCGATCTCGGGCACCCGGCGGGCCACCAGCTCTCACTCACCCTCGAGGATGCCCTTACGGGCAAACGTCTCGCAGAAGTTCGCCCTGCTCGTCTGCCCGGCGACACCTGGCGCTCAGCCTATGTCCGAGCCCCCGCAGAGCCTTTCATCATCGTCGCACGCGATGAGTCTACCAGCCATTGGTTTGCTTTCAGTCCGCCCGTCGAGATGGGCCGGCTATCCTACCTCGCCTGGCAGGCCACCAAGCACGGCCTCCTGCTTTTCCAGATCGTCGCCGGCTTCACAATCTTCGTCGCCCTGATGTTGGCGGTACGCCGTCCGCCCCGTCCCGCGCCGGCGCTGGCGGGGTAAAGCCAGGCACAAAGTTCCTTGTCCCCCCTTCCGCCTTTCGCCGACACTGGACGCCCTTTGTCCATGAAGTGGCTCACCGTCCCGGCTTTGCTCGCGGCCGCGCTTTTTAGCGTGGTCGTGGCGCTGCCGTTTCTGCCGGGTGCCAAGGCCATCCCCGGGATCTTTTCCGTCGAGGTTCGCATGAGCTCCAGCGTCGCTGGGCAGCTCCAAGTCTATTTCGACGATGGCCAGGGCGCGAGGGAGAGCTTCTCCGGGCAGGTTGCCGTTGCCGCGTCGCCCGAGCCCACCGCTTACCGGGTCGCTCTGCCCCCCGGCACCTACACGGCCTTCCGCCTCGATCCGATCGATCGGCCCGCGACGGTCTCGGTCTCCTCCTTCCGCATCCTTTCGCCCACCGGTCGCGAGATCGCGGCGTTTCCGCTGGAGCGCCTGGTCCCCGTCAATCAAGTCTCATCTTCGAAGCTCCAGGGTGGCGCGCTCGAGATCGCGGTAGGTCCCAGCGACTACGACCCGCAACTGCTTCTGCCCCTCGAGACTCCCGTAGTCGCCGTGGCGACGTGGGTCGACTACGTGCGGAGCGCCGTGCCCCCCATTGCGGCGGTTTTCGTGCCGCTTGTCGTCCTGCTCCTGTTGCTCGATCGTGCGCCTTGGCTCCGCCCCCTCCCGGCGCGCCTCGGAGTCATCCTCGCCGCTCGGCCGGTTCGGGCCGTGATCGCCATCGCAGCCGTGGCGGTGATCGTCAGCGCCTACCCGGTCGTTTTTCTCGGCAAGAGCTACGTCGCCCCCAATCTCGGCACCGTCCTGCTCTACGGGCACTACCCTACGCTGCCGGGCGACAAGACCACCGAGGCTTTTGACGCCAAGCTGTCCGATGTCGGCGCGGTCATGTGGCAGCACGTGCCGTTTTCCATGATGCAGCGGCGTGCCCTCGCGGAAGGTGAACTGCCGTTCTGGAATCGCTACAACGCCCTCGGCGTACCGCTCCTCGCCCAAGGCCAGTCGATGTTTGGCGACCCGCTGCACCTGTTTGTCATCGCCGCCGACGGCGCAGCCTGGGCTTGGGACATCAAGTATCTGATCGCCAAGTTCCTCTTCGCTGCGGGGCTCGGTCTCATCGTGCTCGCCCTTGTCCGGCCGCTGTCCGCCTCCGCTCCAGGTGCGCTCATTCCCGCCCTGCTGGTCGCGGGCACGGTGCCGTTCATCGGGTTCTTCCTCTACCGGATCAACCATCCTGCTTTCTTCAGCCTCTGTTACGCCCCCTGGCCGCTCTACTGCCTCATCCGCCTTGCCCAGGCGTCCACGGTGCGCGGCTCGGCCCTCGCGCTCGCGGGCCTGCTGGCCGCCAATCTGGCGCTGATGAATAGCGGCACGGTGAAAGAGGCGTACATGCTCCTTGTCTGCGTGAATTTCTCCGGCGCCTGCGTGCTGCTGGCCTCCGGTGGCGCCGCCCGCCCGCGCGTCCTCAAGCTCCTTGCGCTTGGCTGGACGGCGCTGCTCTTCGCGCTCCTCACCGCCCCCATCTGGGCCAGCTTCCTCCAGACGCTCAAGCAGTCGTACACCGGCTACAATGCCGTATCAGCCTTCCAGATACAGCCTTCCCTGCTGCTCGGCTTCTTCGACGAGATCTTCTATCGGCCGCTTATGGCGGAGGACCGGGTCTACAGCCCCTCGCTCAATTTTTTCCTGCTGTTGGGGGTGCTTTACTTCTTTGCCACCCTGCGCCTCCAGTTTGGCCGGCCCGCCATCCTCGCGCTTGCCGCCAGCTCGGTGCTTCCGCTCTCGCTCGCCTTTGGCCTCGTCCCACCCGCCTTGATTGTACGGCTGCCGTTCCTGAGCAATATCGCGCACCTCGACAATACCTTCTCGTGCGCGCTCATCGTATTGTGGTCGGCGGTCGCTGGTGTCGGCTTTGCCACCGCCGCGCAGCGACTCGGCACCCGCGAGGGACGCCACGATCTCTTCGTGGCGGGCCTTCTGCTCTTCGTGCTGGTCTTCGGCTGGATCGCGTTTCGCCAGGCTGCCCACCGCCCGATCTATGGCCCGATCTTTTCCGTGCATCCCCCGGGGAAGGTGCTGCCCGTGGCTCCCTTCATCTGGGGCTACCTCGCCGTGCTGCTTGTCTCCGCCGCGCTGCTTCTGGCCCTGGCCCAGCGGAGCTTCTCGATCGGGTTTCTCAGTCCCAGCCGCGCGCTGCTGCTTGGCCTTTGCCTCTGGGCGCTCATCTGGCGGCATGGCGTCCATAGCAGTGCGATCGGTTTCGAGGCGTACACGCTGCGCCTGCCTCCCCGGGTCGACTTCCACGCCAAATCCCCGGCGGTTGAGTTTGCCCACGCCGCGCATGTGCGGGAGCCGGGCCGTGGCTTTGGTCTCGAAGGCAACTTCTTCCCCGGCTGGACGGGCGTCTACGACCTGGAGACGATCCATGGCCCAGACGCCCTCGTAAACCCGTACGTGCGCGAACTCGTCAGCGCCTCGGGGCTTGAGCGCGTGTGGGACTGGCGACTCCACCTCGGCGCCTCGCACATGGCCCTCGCGCGGCCCTTTTTCGACGCTCTCAACGTCCGCTTCTACTTCGACTACCCCCGCAAGGATCCTGCCCTCGCCCAGATCCTCCGGCCGGCCCACGGCGCCGACATGGATGTCTACGAAAGTCCCACCGCCTGGCCCCGCGCCTTTTTTACCGACCAACTCGATACCTATCGCACTCCCGAGGAGCTCATCGCCAAATTTCGCGCCGCCGAGGGCCGCCCCTTCGCCGCGATTCACGCCAGCGATCTCCCCGCCCAGCCCCGGCTCGCGGCAATACCACGCGATCCCGCCCACCGCACGTTTGCGGCCGCCACCGGTTACCAGCTCACCCAAAACGCCACAGCCTTCCGCATCCGCAACGACAAGCCCGGCATGATCGTGCTCAATGAGGCCTACTGGCACGGCGATATCCGCGCTGAGCTCGATGGTGCGCGCGTGCCTGTCGTGCGCATAAACCACGCCTTCCGCGGCATCGCCGTGACCACCTTGGGCGAGCACTCCGTGCGCTTCTGGTATCAGCCTAAGAATCTGCCGCGCAATCTGCTCCTTTGCGGCGCTGGGGCGGGCCTCCTCGCCGTCTCGCTGTTCCTCGCCCTGCGCCCGGCACGCCTCCGGCTCAAGCCCCACGCGCCCGCTACCACCGCATGACGATCGCCCCTCCCATCTGCCGCTGCTGCGGCTCCGAGCGCGTGACGCTGCGCGGCAAAAAAGCCGGCGAGTTCCTCTCCCGCGAGTTCGAGTTTCACGCCTGCGCCGACTGCGGCTTCATGATGGTCGAGCCCTTTTCCGGTTTCGAAATCTACAACGACGCCTACTACCGCGGCGCCGGCCCCGATCCTTACGTCGACTACCAGTCTGAATACGAGAACTGGCGGCACACCGACCGGGTGCGCGAGTTTCGCGACCTCCACCAGATCGCCGAGCGCCACCTTCACTCGGTCACCGGACCCGATGCTCCATCCACCCTGAGGTGGCTCGACTTTGGCTGTGGTGCGGGCGGCTTTCTTAAGTATCTCCGCGAACAAGGCCAGATCGCCGGCCGGCCTCTCGACCTCACCGGGCACGATGTCGGCTCGTACGCGACCTTGCTCAAAACGCAGGACCGCTTCCGCATCCTGGATCTGGAAGAACTCGGCCGCGAGCCCGAGGCGCGCTACGATGTCGTGAGCCTGATCGAGGTCATCGAGCATCTCCCCGCTCCGCTCGAGCCGCTCCAGCTTGTCGCCCGCCTGCTCAAGCCCGGCGGCCTCCTCCTCCTTACCACCGGCAATCTCGAGAGCCCCATCGCCCGCCGGCAGGGCATCCACTACCGCTACTGCGCGCCGGAGATCCACGTAAGTCTCTTCAATCCGCGCAGCCTTGAGGCGCTCTACCGTCGCGTCGGCCTCGTGCCGCTCCCGGTACGCTATCACGGCGCGGTGCAGTTCAAGGTCCTGAAGAGCCTGCGTCATCAGCGCGGCTTGCGCGCCCTCGCCGCTGGCGCGTTGGCACTGCCCTTTTTTACCCGCGTCGTCGACTCCCTCTATGGCGTTTCGGCCATGCCCTGCGCGGTAAAGCCTCCCTGCCCATGATTTTTCCGCATCTCCGCACCGTTTTCGGCCCCCGGCCCGCGAAGCTTGGGATCTTCTAGCCATGTCGCTACCGTTTGCTCCGATTCATCAAGGCGTCCTTTCCGTTGTCGTCCCGATCTACAACGAAGCCGCGACCGTGCGCACCGCGCTCGACGCAATCCTCGCCAAGGAGGTGCCGGGCTGGCGGCTCGAGATCATCCTCGTGGAGAGCAACTCCAAGGATGGCACGCGCGATATCGTAAAGACCTACGCCTCGCATCCGCGCGTAAAACTCATCCTTGAGGATGCGCCGCGCGGCAAGGGGCATGCCGTGCGCGCAGGTTTTGCCCAAGCCACCGGCGACGTGCTGCTCATCCAGGACGCCGATCTCGAGTACGACCTCAACGACTACGACATCCTGCTCACCCCGCTCGCCGCTGGCCGGCAGTCCTTCGTGCTGGGCTCGCGCCACGGCACTGGCGGCTGGGCCATCCGCAAGTTCTCCGATCAGCCGCTGCAGGCGCTCATCCTCAACTGCGCCCACTGGGGCTTTACCTTCATGATCAATGCCTCGCTCGGCATCTGGCTGCGCGACCCGTTTACCATGTACAAGGTCTTCCGCCGCGACTGCCTCAACGGGCTCTCCTTCGAGTGCAACCGCTTCGATTTCGATTGGGAGCTGCTCATCAAGCTCGTCCGGAGCGGCCATCGGCCCATCGAGATCCCGATCAGCTACAAGTCGCGCTCCTTCAAGGAAGGCAAAAAAATCTCCATGTTCCGCGATCCGATGACGTGGATGTGGGCGCTGTTCAAGTACCGCTTTCAACGCATCTGAACGCCGCATCCGCCTCGGCCCCGGGGCCTCGCGTCCAGTATCCATGTATCAGATACGCTATCTCCTGCTCGCCGTCGCGCTGGGGTTGGTGTGCCACTTCGCCAGCCGGGGCGACTACCGCATCAGACCGGCGTTTTCCGAACTGCCGGCGCGCACCGAGGGCGTGTTTCCCGAGGGCCGGGGCTGGGGTGACGACAAGCCTTTCCCGGCCCATCGCCCGGTGCGCGCGTGGGGCTCGTGGGCCGGCGCCGAAGCGAATACCGGCGCCCTCGCGCTCGGACCCTTTCCTGCTGCCGATCGCATCCGCTTCGGCCTCCGCGGCTATCCTTGGGCCGGAAACGAATTCCACTTGGAGCGCGCTTCCACCGGCCAACGCGAGCGCATGCATGTGCCCGGGGGCAGCCCAGAGTGGCGTATTGTGGACTACCCCGTGCCGGCTGCTTGGCGGGGCGAACTCGTGGTGCTGCACGCGATCGATCGGGGCATCGCCGAAGCCGGCTGGATCGCCGTCACCGAGCCCATCGTCGGCGATCGCAGCGGCACGCTCGCCCCCTTCCTCAGCACTCTCGCCGCCGGACTTTTCAACACCGCGCTCCTCGGCCTCCTCTGGCTGGCGGCGTACGCCCTCGTGCCACGCCTGGCCGATCTTCCCGTCTATTGGCAGCCGCTGCTCGCGACCGCGCTCGTGGCCCTGGCAGGCTACCTGGCCTTCTGGGCCTTTTTCGCCAGCCCGCTGGTGGGCAGGCTGTGGGTCGGCCTGCTCTATGCCGCCTCCGTCGCCGCGCTCATTCGCGCACGGAAAACGGAGGCCGCGCCGGAGCGTATCCAGGCCCGGAGCGCTGTTGTCCGCCTCGCTGTGCTGATCGGGACGCTCTACGTCGCGCTCCTGCACGTCTTTCCCTCCGCCATTAGTTTCTACGAGCTTTCAGCCAACCGCTTTCGCCACACGCTCCCGACGGACAACAGCATACCCTATGCGATGGCGGAGCGACTGTTGGCCGGAGAGAGCCTCCGCTCGCCGTCGCTCTTTGGCGACTGGATCTCCAGTGACCGCCCTCCGTTGCAATCCGGGTGGCAGCTCCTGACACTCCCGGTCACCTCTGCGTTTAAGCTCGATCCTGAGGTCGCCAGCGGCACTGCCTCGATCTGGTTTCAAATCGCCTGGGTGCCGGCCACGTACGGGTTGCTGCAAGCGCTCGGGCTCTCTCTCTCGCGAGCCTGCGGGTGGACGGCGCTCCTCGCGTGCACCGGCTTTCTCCTGCAAAACACCGCCTTTCCCTGGCCCAAGCTCGCCGCCGGCGCGTTTGCCTGCGGCGCCTTCGGCCTCTGGGTTCTCCCCGCCACCCTCACGCTGCGCCCCGTGCTCATCGGCGCGGGATTTGCCGCGCTTGCGTGGCTGGCTCACGGCGGCGTCGCCTTTTCGTTTCTCGTGCTGGTGCCGTGGGTGTTTTGGCGTGTGCTGCGCGGAGAATGGCGGCCTTGGGTCGCGG
This sequence comes from uncultured Opitutus sp., assembly GCA_964480585.1. Classification (GTDB taxonomy): domain Bacteria; phylum Verrucomicrobiota; class Verrucomicrobiia; order Opitutales; family Opitutaceae; genus ER46. The sequence goes on from CAYZPV010000013.1 coordinate 19,472, forward strand.
CTGCCGGTCTCTTTGCTGTTCTCGCCCTGCCTTGGACAGCGTACCAGCGCCTTTACGATCCACCGGGCAACCGGCTGCTCAAATGGCACCTGGCGGGGCAAATCGAGCCCGACGCGCGCGGGGTGTGGCAGAGCTTGCGCGAAAACTACGCCAAGCTCGATCTTCGGGCACATCTCACGGCGCGCGCTTCGAACTTCGCTGCGCAGGTGGGGCACTGGCCCAGTCTCTTCACCCTCTCGGAGCGAGACCGTGTCACGCGCCGCAATGCCGAGTTCTTCCACACCAGCCGGGCGCTCACCTGGTGGGCGTTTGCCGCGGTGTTGGCGCCGCTGGCATGGCGGCGGCTTCGCGGCGCAGCCAGTCTCCTTCGCGCCCATCTTGCCGGCCTAATCTGGGTCGCCCTCACCATCCCCGTATGGTGCCTGCTCATGTTTGCGCCGCAGTCTGCCATCCTTCATCAAGGCTCCTATGCGATGATGCTCGCCGCCTTTGCGCTTCTTTCGTCGTGGTTCGACCTTGCCAGCCGTTGGCTGCTCGGCGCCGTCGCTGTGCTGCAATCCATCACCTTCCTCACGGCTTGGGCCGTACCCAGCCCCGTTGTAGGGGGCGCACCACGCTACTTCCCCCTCGTGCTGGCCGCTGCGGCCGGCTTGGGGCTGGTGGGAATCATCCTCCAGGCGCTCCGCGCTCCAGCCGCACGACGCTGATCCCGTGCCTGCCCGCTTCCGCCATTTCCTGCTCGCCCTCGCCGCCTGCGCGACACTGTGCGCGTTGCTGCACCGGGCGCAAAAGCCCGCGCCTGCGTATGCTCACTTGGAATCACATCTCTCGGGCTCCTTTGCGGAGGGGATAGGTTCCTGGTTTGGCGAAGGCCCCACGGCCATCGCCCGGGGCTTGCGCGCCTGGGGTTCGTGGTCCGGCTATGACGATCGTACGGGCCGTCTCGAACTCGGTCCCTTTGCCGCTCCTCGGCAGTTGCGGCTCGGCGTCAGCGGCTACCCCGACAAACCCGGCAACGCCATCGCCCTCGAGCACGCCGTCTCCCGCGAACGCCACCCGCTGAATCTACCCGCCATCGGCGAGCGCTGGCTGCTTACCGAGCACGTACTCCCACCCGCCTGGGAAGGCCAGCCGGTGCGCCTCATCGTGGTCGACGAAGCCACGGGCTACGGCGGGTGGCTGGCTGTTACCGAGCCGCTGCGGGGCGCACGTGGCAACGGCAGCAACGCCTTCCTCGAATCGCTCACCGCCTGGTCGCTCACCGGCCTCTTCTTTGGTCTCCTCTTCTTTGCCGCCGCCCGACTCGTCGCCGCTCGCGACGTGGTGGCGCCCCACTGGCAGCCGCTTGCCGCCGGCGCCTTGGTGGGGCTCGCCGCGTATGCCGCCTACTGGGTGTGGCTCGCGTCTCCCAAGCTCGGCGCATACTTGTGTGGCGCACTGTTGCTGGCCGCAGGAGCGGCCCTGCTGCGTCGCCCCCGCGCAGACGCTCCGGAACTGCGCTCTGTGGTGACGCTCATCGCGGGCATCGGCGCTTTCTACCTGGCGCTACTCCATCTTTTTCCCACTACCCACGATTTCTACACCCTCGCGGCCAATCGGTATCGCGAGCACCTGCCCACTGATAATGTCGTCACCCACCACTCCGCCGAGCGGGTGGCTGGCAGGCATCCGCTCACGCTCGCGCACGAGCTTTGGCGCTTTACCGACTCCGGCCCCGTGCAAATCGGCTGGCAGCTCCTCGTCCGCCCTATCGGCGGCTTCGCCGGCCTCGATGCCACCACCTTCAGCGGCACCGCTGCGTGGTGGCTGCAACTTCTCTGGATCGCCGCTGCCTACGGCGTACTGCGCGCGCTCGCCGTGGAGGTCCGGCGCGCGAGCGGGTGGGTCGCCGCGATCGCGCTCGCGGGCTTCCTCGTCCAGCACACTGCCTACACATCGGCGCGCCTCGCCGCCGCGCCTTTCGTGCTCGGCGCAGCCGCCGCGCTTCTCCTGCCGGGCTTTGCCGCGACCAGTCAGGCCCGTGCCCTCTGGGCGGCAATCTTTGGCGCTCTCGCCTGGCTCACGCATGTGAGCGCGCTGCACTCGCTGCTGCCCCTCGCCCTCTGGGCGCTATGGCGCGGCTGGCGCACCTCTTTTCGCCCCGGGGGCGCAGGCCTCGCAGTGCTCCTCGGGCTGCTGCTTCCGTGGCTGATCTATACACAAGCGATCCATCCGCCCACCCAGGTTCTCCTCAAAGAACACCTCGCCGGCGACATCGCACCCGCCGGGCAGGGGCTTTGGGAAACGATCCGCGCCAACTACTCTCGCATCGGCTGGTCCCAAGCCGTGGCCAACAAGATCTCCAATATCCGGATGCTTTTTGCCGGCGACTGGCACTCGCTCGTCGAGATCTCGCGCACTGGCGCGCAGCAGCGTGCCAATGACGAGTTTCTCCACACCGCGCGCGGACTTGCCTGGTGGCCGGCGCTGGCGTTGGTGGCCGGCGCGATCGCCGGCTGGCGCACCGTATCCATGGCGGGCGATCTAGCCCGCTTCGCCGCGTGGCTCCTCGCTTCGCTGGTGGTCTGGTGCGCCGTGATGTTTGGCCACGAAAGCACCGCATCGCACCATGGCTCATTCGGCCTTATGCTTGGGCTCTTCCTGCTTTTTTCCGTCGCCCTGGAGCGCTTCGGCCGTGCGTGGCTCCCGATCCTCGCCACCCTACAAGCCTGCACGCTGGTCACCACCTGGGCCGTGCCCAACGGCGTGATCGACGGTCCTCTCTACGGCCTGCCCTACGTCCTTGTCGCCGCGTCGGTCATCATATGGCTCGTCGTGCGTGCGCTGCCCGCGACCAGCCCCCGACCTCCCGCTTCGCCGGCTCCCCTTCTTCCGAGGCTGGCGGCCTGGTGGCGGCAGCCGCGCGTCACCGGGTGGACGATCGTGTTCTTCAGCACGCTGCTCTTCCTGCGCAAGGCGCATGCGCTCGCCATGCCGCAGCTGTGGGCCGAGGATGGCGCCGTCTTTCTCATGCAGGCGGAGTTGCACGGCGCCGCCGCGCTCACGTTGCCCTACATGGGCTATCTGCACCTGATCCCGCGACTCGTCGCGCAGTTCGCCAGCTCCGCGCTCGACCCGTTGTGGTGGCCCCTCTTCTACAACGGCGTGGCTTTCGCCGGCTGGCTCTGGGCCGTGCTGCGGCTCTTCACGGCACGCTTCGACCACCTGCCAGGCCGGCCCTGGATGGCCCTCGCCATCTTCGCCCTGCCCCATGGCGGCGAGGTCTTCTTCAATATCACCAACCTCCAGTGGGTCACCGGCGTGGTGCTCGTGCAACAGCTCCTCGCCACCGCCCCGAAAACGCGGACCCAGCGCGTATCCGACATCACGATACTCGTCCTCATCGGTCTCACCGGGCCTTTCGGGCTCATCTTCACCCCCCTCTTCTGCGTGCGCTGGGCGCTCCAGGCACGCCGGCTCGAGGGCAAGGGCCTCGACTTCCGTCGGCTCTTCTCCGCCGCTGCCCGGCCCCAGCTCCTTGCCTGCCTTGCGCTCGGGCTGTGCGCCGCCGCACAAGTGTACTTCCTCGCCGCCGCCCCCCGGCTCTCCACAGAGTCGCAGCCATTTTCGCTCTGGCCTCTGCTGGTCGTCCTCGCGCGGCGACTGATCGTATGGCCCTTGCTCGGCCATCATCTCGCCTCCAGCCTGCCGCACGGGCTCGTCGCCGCGGTGGGTCTGGTCGCCCTGGCCGCCGTTGTCATCGGGTGCTGCCGCCCACACCCCCATCGCTCGCTGCGACTTTGGACGCTCGCGGCCTTTGCCCTGATCCTGCTCGCCGGGCTTTTTCGCACCCGGCCCGATGCTTGGGCGCTCGACGACCTCGAAGTCGGCGATCGCTACTTCTACATCCCGCGCGTGCTCTTCGCTTGGCTCCTGATCTGGGAGTTTTCCAGCACGCCGCGCAGCGTTGGCCGGCTCGCTCGCTTCGCTTGCGTGCTCACCTTGGTTGTGCACCTCGGCCAATACTTCATTCCTTCGCCTACCAATTACCACTGGGCCCGCTACGTCACTCCTATCCGCCAAGGCGTGCCGGCCGATATCCCCACGCTGCCCGAGAACTTCTACTTCGAATACCTCGGCCGCCCTACAAAACGCTGATTCACCGCGTTTCTTGGTTCGCTCCCACTCTTTTTTCCCGCTCACTCTCCTCCCTGTTTATGTCGAAAACGCTCCTCGTCACCGGTTCTTCGGGCCTCATCGGCTCGGAAGTCTGCTCGTACTTCGCGCGCGAGCTCGGCTACACGGTCCACGGTGTCGACAACAACCAACGCGCCGTTTTCTTCGGCCCTCAGGGCGATACCCGGTGGAATCAGCAGCGCCTCGCCTCCGAGCTCAAAGGCTTCGTCCACCACGAGCTCGATATCCGCGATCGCGCCGGTGTGCTGGCCCTCATCACGGGAGTGAAGCCCAGTGTGATCGTGCACACCGCCGCCCAGCCGAGCCACGACCGCGCCGCGGCGATCCCCTTCGACGATTTCGACACCAACGCCGTCGGCACTCTCAATCTGCTCGAGGCCGCGCGCCAGGCTTGCCCCGAGTCTCCCTTCGTCCACATGTCGACGAACAAAGTCTACGGCGACGCCCCCAACCGCATCGCCCTCAAGGAGCTGCCGACCCGCTGGGAGTACGCCGATGCCGCATACGCGCACGGCATCGCCGAGACATTTACCATCGACCAATCCAAGCACTCGCTCTTCGGCGCATCGAAAGTCGCGGCCGATGTGATGGTCCAGGAATACGGCCGTTATTTTAATCTCCCCACCTGCGCCCTCCGCGGCGGCTGCCTCACCGGCCCCAATCACACCGGCGTCGAGCTCCACGGCTTCCTCAGCTATCTGGTGAAGTGCAATCTCGAGGGTCGCGAATACAAGATTTTCGGTTACAAGGGGAAGCAGGTGCGAGACAACATCCACTCCCTCGACGTGGCCCGCTTCATGGCCGCCTTTGTCGCAGCTCCCCGCGCAGGCGAGGTCTACAATCTGGGCGGCGGCAAGGCCAACTCCTGCTCCATCCTCGAGGCCTTCGGCATCGCTGAAAAATATTCCGGCAAGGCCCAGCTCCACACCTACGTCGACCAAAACCGCGCCGGCGATCACATCTGTTACTATAGCGACCTCCGCAAGATGCGTGCCCACTACCCATCGTGGGATATCACGCAATCGCTCGAAGAAACCATCCGCCAGATCGTCGAGTCCTGGCGGCACCGGCAAAAATAGCGAAACTCGGAGGGCGCGGGTGCGTCGAAATCACTAGCCTATCCACTCATGCCCACCTCTCCCTCACCCCGCAGCGCTCCGCGCCTGATGGCGCGCGCCGCCGCCGGGCTTTTCTTCGGCCTCGCGCTCTTGATCACCCCGCTCGCGCGTGCGACCACGGTCGTGCCGCCCTCGTTCAGCGATCTCGTGCGCAATGCCGATGCGATCCATCGCGGCACCGTCACTGCCGTGGAGGCCCGCCGCGTCGCCACGCCCGATGGCTCAGGCACGTTTATCATGACCTACGTCACCGTCGCCATCGAGCGCACGCTCAAGGGTGCCACCTCCAAGGAGGTCACGCTCGAGTTTGTCGGCGGCACGCTTGGGGACGACCGGCTGATCGTGCGGGGCATGCCCACCTTTGCCGTGGGCGACCGGGAGTTTGTCTTTGTACAGAAGAACGGCGTGCAGTTTTGCCCGCTCGTCGCGATGATGCACGGCCGTTACCGCGTGCTGCGCGACGAGGCCACTGCCCGGGAATTCGTCGCTCGCGACAACCGCTCCCCCCTCACTGACACCGCGGAAGTAGGCCTCCCCATGACGGCTCTGCCCGCCTCGGTACGCGCAGCCAATGCAGCGCGCGGCCTCGCGCCCGCGGCCTTCGAGGCCGGTATCGTCGCCGAACTCGATCGCCTCGAGCAGCGCGCCAACCCCAACTGACCCTTAACGCCGTCCGCGCCTCCGGCCTCCTCGCCGCCGTACCGCACCCGGCCCCTCCTGCCTCATGCCCTCTCTCCGTCGATTCATCGCTTCCTCCCTCTGCGCGCTCCTCGCCTGCACCGCCGCTCGCGCCTACGACTTCATCGGCTTTACCTGGCCCAATGGCGATATCCCGATGACGCTCGCCCTCGGGGTGGCGCCCGCCCAGCCCCTGCTCGACGGCGCGACCGACTACCACGCCGTCGCTGAGTCCGCGCTCGCCGATCTCAACCAGCACATGACGCGCAGCAAGTTCACCTGGACTCGCAATCTCGACGCGCCGCGCTCGTTGGAAAACGGCACGAACAACGTCTTTTTCGCCATCAACATCTATGGCCGAAGCTTCGATGCCAATACCCTCGCCGTCACGCTTTTCGATGTCAGCCCCACCACCGGCCGCACCACGGAGGCCGATGTGATCTTTAATGCCACCCTCACATGGAACTCCTACCGTGGCGCACTACGGCCCACCATCCAGGAATTTCGCCGCGTCGCACTGCACGAGTTTGGCCACGTACTCGGACTCGATCACCCCGATGAGGCATCGCCCCCGCAGCGGGTAAATGCCCTGATGAACAGCACTGTCAGCTCTGGCACGGAGGCCTTCACCGCCGACGATATCGCCGGCACCCAGATCCTTTACAGCGCCAATGCCGGCGTAAACCCGACTATCTCCGTCCAGCCCCAGAGCCGCAGCGTCGCCGTCGGCCAACCGTACACCCTTTCCGTCACCGCCGAAGGGCCGCCCAACATGACCTACACCTGGTCCTTCACCCCCGCAGGCAGCAATACCCCCGTGCGGTTCGACCTCGCCAACGGCCCCACCTACACCATCGGCTCCGTCCAGCCCGTCGACGCCGGTCGCTATACCGTCGCTATCAGCACCCCCACGTCCGACATCGTCGTCAGCGAGCCAGCGACCCTCACCGTCACGCCCGTGGTCGCCACGCCCGCCACTCAACTCGTCAACCTCTCCACCCGCGGCTTTGTCGGTCGCGATGCTTCCGTGATGATCGCCGGCTTCGTCGTCGGCGGCACCATGGCAAAAAACATCTTTGTCCGAGCTGTCGGCCCCGCGCTCTCGGATTTTGGCGTCGCCGGGGCGCTCCTGGACCCCACCCTCCGCATCGTCAATTCCAACGGCCAGACCGTGATGGAAAATGATAATTGGGAAACGCAGTCGGGCACCGCCACGCCCGCCATCATCCGGGCCGCGGAGGCCCGTCGCGGCGCCTTTCAGTTCAAGGCCGGCAGTCGCGATGCCGCCGTGCTCGCAAGCCTCCCCCCCGGAGCCTACACCGCCGTCGTCAGTGGAGTAAACAATACCACCGGTATCGCCCTCGTCGAAGCGTACGACGACGACGATATCTCCGCGGCCCAGCAGACCCGGCGTTTCGTCAACATCGCCACGCGCGGCCCGGTCAATAGCGGCGACAATGTCTTGATCGCCGGCCTCGTCGTCAGCGGCCCCGGTCCCCGCACCTATCTCGTCCGCGCAGTCGGGCTCACTCTTCGGAAGTCCTTCGGCATTACCAATGCGCTGCTCGATCCCTTCCTGCAGATCTACAAAGACGAGACGCTCCTGCGCGAAAACGACGACTGGGATTCCCCCGCCTCCGGCCAGGCCGCTCTCCGCCAGGCCGCCCAGCGCGTCGGCGCCTTTAACCTCACGGAGGAGCGCGATACGGCGCTGCGCTCCGGCCTCGATGCCGCCACGCTTATCACCCTCCAGCCCGGCACCTACACGGCCAAAGTCACCGGCTTCGAGGGCGCGACCGGGGTGGCACTCGTCGAGATCTACGAAATTCCGTAGTGGGGCGAGCCTCCGGCGAAGGCGAGGCGCCGAGGCTTAGCCTCTATTTTTCAACGAGTTTCGAGAACTCCTCCCGCATCCCCGGGCTTGCGAGCGCCGCCGCCATTGCCACCCACCGCACATTTGACGTAGCTTCGGCCCCGCGTCATCGTCTTATCCGCTGCTCATGCGCCGCTTCGCCTTCCTTTTCCTCCTCGCCCTCGGCCCTTCGACGGTCGTTGTCGCGCAAACGCCGCAGATCAGCAACCCGTTCAGCGCGCCGGCGGCCAGCCCGGGGGCGGCCTCGGCCACAGCCGATGGCCTCGAGTTCGCCGGGATGAGCGAGATCGGCAAGGAGGTCCATTTTGTTTTCGTCGACAAGGCCGCGAAGAAGCAGCGCTGGGTCAAGGAGGGCGAGACCACCGACGGCATCTCCATTGTGCGCTACGATTCGCGCATCGAGCAGGTCACGATCCGGCACAATGGCGCGGAGAAGACGCTCGCCATGCGCAAGGCCGCCTCCACGCCGCGCACGCCCGGCCACGTCGTGGCGCCGCTGCAGCCGGCCACGGGCTTCGCGATGCCGAGCCCGCTGCCGATGCCCGCGATGCCGCCGCCGGCTCAGGTCGCAGATAATTCCGCGCAGGCCGGTGGCCTCACGCCGCTGCCCACTCCCGCCACTCCCCAGACTCCTCAGGCCAAGGCCGAGACGGAAGCGCGCATGCTCGTGAGCGATCTGCTCGAGATCGGCATGGCCCAGCGCAGGGCCTACGAGGAGCAGCAGCGCAAGGCCGCCTCCTCTCCGGAAAACGCGCAACCCACCACGCCGCAGCCTGCGGCCAAGTAAAGCGCAGCCACCGCGCCTGGAGGCCCCATCGTCAGGCCTCCGTATCCGGGCGCGCGCGGGTGCATGGGCCTCCAGTCCATGTCGGGGATAGCGGATTTCGGCCCCTGTGGTGTCATCCGTGCGTGGGCTCCGCACCTATCGCCTCGCCATCCCGCGCTCTTCGGCGCTGGCGGCTAGGCCACGCCCGGCTTGGTGCCCCAGGCGTAAGCCCAGAAGTCCAGCCTGCCCGCCACATGCGTATCCACAAACCCAGCACGTTTCACAAAAGTCTCCAGCTCCGCCTTGGAGGAGCACTTGGAGATCTGCGCGGGGCGTTCGCCGGGGCGGAAATTCTTCCGGCTTTCCTCGAAGACGGTCCACCCCACGGGCGAGGCGATGTCGACATTGTCGCAGTAGAAGCGCCCGCCCGGCTTGAGCACGCGCATCGCTTCCAGCACGTAGTTGTAGCGATCCCACTCCTCCAGGTGCATGAACACCACCGTCGTGTAGACCACATCGATCGAGTTGTCGGGGATCGGTTGCAGGTCGTAGCCCGAGATCTCCTGCAGGCGGATGTTGGGCAGGCCCAGCAGCCGGCGTCCCGCCAGCCGGATCATGTTGGAAGACACATCGCACCCCACCCACTCTTTTACGAACGGGGAGAGCACGCGCCCTACCCGGCCCACTCCGCAGCCGATCTCGAGGAAGACATCCGTGGGCTTCACGCCCACCGTCTGCCGCAGGATGTCGGCGGTGTCCTCCGCGTCGGCGTGAAACTTGTCCTCATCCGTGTAGCCGGAGACGACGAGATAGGCCTCGCGCTTCGAGCCCGAGAGGCTGTTCCAGACCGATTTGTAGTCGCCGCGGAGTTGACTCATCGCCCGCGAGTGAAAGCCGAAGCCCGCCGGGGAGGGAAGGTGAAAGTGCGTAGCCCCCACCCACGGCCGCCCAACTTTCCCTTTTCCTTTCGCTCCGGGTTACGCTTTTAAGTTGTTCATGCGCATCCTGATTTCCGGCATCTGCGGCTTCGTCGGCAGCACCCTCGCTCACGCCCTGGCCGAGGCAGGCGCGAAGCACGAGATACTCGGTTTCGATAATTTTATACGACCAGGCAGCGAGTCCAACCGCGCCGCGCTCAAGCGCCTCGGCGTAAAGCTCTTCCATGGCGACCTCCGCTCCGCCAGCGATCTCGAGACGCTTCCGGCCGTCGATTGGGTCATCGATGCCGCGGCCAATCCCAGTGTGCTCGCCGGCGTCGATGGCAAGACTAGCTCCCGCCAGCTCATCGAGCACAACCTCGGCGGCACCGTAAACATGCTGGAGTTCTGCAAGCAGCACCGCGCGGGCTTCATCCTGCTCAGCACCAGCCGCGTCTACTCCATCGCGCCGCTCGCCAGCCTGCCCATCCTCGAGGAGAACGAGGCATTCAAGCCGGCGCTCCCGATCCCGCCCGCGCTGCATCACACCCTCTCCTCCTCCGGCCTTACCGAGCAGTTTCCCACCGGCGCGCCGATCTCACTCTACGGCTCCACCAAGCTCGCCAGCGAGGCGCTCGCCCTCGAGTACGGAGAGACGTTTGGCCTGCCTGTCTTTGTCAATCGCTGCGGGGTGCTTGCCGGCGCTGGCCAGTTTGGCCGCGCAGATCAGGGTATCTTCGCTTACTGGCTCAATGCCTGGCTGCGTCGCCGCCCGCTCAAGTACATCGGCTTTGGCGGCACCGGCTATCAGGTGCGCGATTGCCTGCACCCGCGCGATCTCCTCCCGGCCCTCGAGCGCCAGCTCGCCGCCCCCAAGCTCCAAGCCTCCGAGCGCATCGCCAATTTTTCCGGGGGTATCACTTCCGCCATGTCTCTTCATCAGCTCAGCGCCTGGTGCGCGGGCCGCTTTGGCGCGCACACCGTCACTGCCGATCTCACGCCCCGGCCCTTCGATATTCCATGGATCGTGCTCGATTCGGCCAAGGCTCAGCGCCTTTGGGACTGGCAGCCACAGACACCCACCGCCGCCATCCTCGAAGAGATCGCTACCCACGCAGAGAAGCATCCCGACTGGCTCGATCTCTCCGCGCCGTTTTAAAATTCCCGGCTTCTCTTCGCCCGCCTCGCGCGCTTTTCCTTCCCGCTTCGCATGTCCACCGCCACGCCTCCGGCTCCGCTCAAGCTTTTCTCCGTCGTCATCCCGGCCCGCGACGAGGAAGAGTCCCTGCCCTCCACGGTGGAGGATATCGCCACCGCATTTAGCGGCGCTGGCATCCCGCACGAGATCGTCGTCGTCGACGATGGCAGCCGCGATCGCACGTGGGCCGTGCTGCAGGAGCTGAAACAGAAGTTTCCTTCGCTCGCGCCCACGCAAAACAAGAGCGGCGCGCATGGCTTTGGCCGCGCGATCATCTGGGGCCTCGACCACAGCCACGGTGATGCCGTGGTGATCATGATGGCCGATGCCTCCGACTCACCCAACGATGCGATCAAATACTGGCACCTTCTCAACGAGGGGTACGACTGCGCCTTTGGCAGCCGTTTCGTCGAGGGCGGCCAGGTGATCGACTACCCGCGGCTCAAACTCTTCGTCAACCGCATCGCCAACTTCCTCGTGCGCGTGGGTTTCAATTTGGACCTCAACGACACGACCAACGCGTTCAAGGCCTACCGCCGTACCGTGATCGATGGCTGCCGGCCTTTCCTCGCGCCCCATTTCAATCTCACCGTCGAGATCCCGCTCAAAGCCATCGTGCGCGGCTACACCTATGCGATCACCCCCATCTCCTGGCAGAATCGGAAGTACGGCGTCGCAAAGCTGAAGATCAAGGAGATGGGCAGCCGCTATTTCTTCATCTGCGCCTACGTCTGGCTCGAAAAGTACTTCAGCCGCGGCGACTACAAGCGCAAATAGCTGGCTCCAAACAGGCTGGCTACCGGGGGTTGCGTAACGTAGGCGTAACATTGCGACCGATTTGGCACGTTTGGGCACTAGACCTGCGTCATAAACGGCCTGAACCTCACCTCGCAACCCACACCCATGCACACCCACCACTGCACCAGCCAGTGCGGAGCGATGGCGCGCTTCATCCGCGCCCTCCTCTGCACACTCGCCCTGGCCCTCGCGCCTCTCGCGCTTGCCCAAGGCCTCGTCTCCGCCGGCCTCACCGGCGTTGTTCGTGACCAAAACGGCAAACCGCTCCCGGGCGCAGCCGTCACCGCCACGCACGTGCCGACCGGCACCGTCTACAAGGCCGTCGCTTCGGAAACGGGGCGCTACAATTTCCGCGGCCTCATTGTTGGCGGCCCGTACACCGTCGCCACCACCGCGCCCGGCATGAAGGCCGGCGAGATCACCGATGTCGTCACCCAACTCGGTCAGGATCTCGATGTGAATGTCACCCTCGCACCCACCGACGTGGTCGTGATGGATAAATTCTCCGTCACCGCCGCCGCCAACGAGCTCGATTCCACCGCCACCGGCGCCGCCTCGCTGCTCACCCGCGAGCGGCTCCTTGCGCAGCCCACCGCGCAGCGCTCCTTCGCCGACATGGCCCGCACCAATTCGCAGGTCACGCTCCGCAATGTCTTCGGCGATCGCCAGGAGGCCATGCTCACCGCCGTCGGCCAGAATAACCGGTTCAACTCCATCACGCTCGACGGCGCGCGCATCAACGACCAGTTCGGCCTCAATGCCTCGGGCCTCCAGTCATTCTTCAATCCCCTCTCGCTCGAGACCGCCGAGCAGGTCTCGATCTCCGTCTCGCCCTACGATGTCCGCCAGAGTGGCTTCACCGGCGCTGCGATCAACGTCGTCACGCGCTCCGGCACCAATACCTTCCACGGGAGCCTCTACGGCTACTACACCGATGAGAAATACGCCGATGCCGATGTGATCGGCGCTGGTGCCGGCACCCGCCCGCCCGATGAGCGCAAGACTTGGGGCGCGACCCTCGGCGGCCCGCTCTGGAAGAACAAGCTCTTCTTCTTCGGCAACTATGAAAAGTTCGAGCGCACCCAGGTCGCCTCGGCCCCCACCATGGTGCCTGATGCCGCAACCATTTCCGCGATCAACAGCGCGATCGGCGCGATCCGCACCGCATCCGGCAAGACCTTCGACATCGGCTCCTTCGGCGGCGGCGGCTCGCTCATCACCGAGGAGGAAAAGAAACTCTACAAGATCGACTGGAATATCACCGCCGATCACCGCCTCTCCGTTCGCTACAACGAGACCATCGGCACGCTCCCGCAGTTTGGCCGTTCCAATAGCATCGGCGGCACTTTCACGGGCATCCTCGGCGCGGCCGGTCCCTCCGCCACCCGTGGCACCGCGTACAGCTCCAACTTCTACTCGCAGAATCGCACCGAGGATGTCTGGGCTGCCACGCTCAACAGCCAATGGTCGCAGAGCCTGAAGTCCGAGCTCAAGTGGTCCAAGACGACGTACGAGCAGCTCACCGCCTCGCCCACGATCTTCCCCGAAGTCCGCATCTTCGGCGCCAGCGGCGTCGGCAACGATGGCCGCGCCGTCAATGGCACCGGCGTCGTCGTGCTCGGCACCGAGCAGTTCCGCCACGGCAATGTGATCCAGGTGAAGACCGAGAGCTACAGCGGCAATGCCGACTACTTCTGGAAAAACTTTACCTTCACTGCCGGCTTCGACCGCGAGCAGAGCGATTTCTACAATCTCTTCCGTCAGTCCTCGTATGGCCTTTTCGACTACGCGAGCCTCGCGGACTTTGCCGCCGATCGTCCCGCGGCCTACGTCCGCGCCATGGTGGTGCAGGGCACGCCGGCCGCTGACGTCTCCGACTTTGCCATCACCGGCCTCCTTGCCCAAGCCAAGTGGGATCTCAACTCCCGCACCAACCTCACGTTTGGCGCGCGTTTCGACATGGTCGAGTCCGACACCCGGCCGCCGCTGAATCAGGCCTTCGTCAATACCTTCGGTGTGCGTAACGACGGCAACATCGATGGCACCCAGATCGTATCGCCCCGCATCGGCTTCAACTGGGCGCTGGACGAGGCTCGCACCACGCAGATCCGCGGCGGCTATGGCTACTTCACCGGCCGCGCTCCGTGGGTCTTCATCTCCAACGCGTACGGCAACACCGGCGTCGGCCGCTTCAATCAGACTGGCACCGGCGCAGCCGCCCCGCAGCTCGGCGCCTACCTCCGCAACAGCTTCGACTTCGCCAACCCGATCGGCGTCGCCGCCACCGACGGCGATCCCACCGCCCGCCGCGAGATAAACCTCCTGCAGGATGGCCTGAAGCTCCCTTCCGTCTGGCGCGGCAATATCGCCGTCGAGCGCAAGCTGCCCTTCCTTGGCTCGGTCTTCACCGCCGAGCTCATCCACACGATCAACGACAAGGCGCTGTTCACTGAGAATCTCAACATCAAGCCCCTCGTCGTCACCGCCACGAGCGGCCCGGCCGTGGGCCTCGATGGCCGCCAGCGCTTCAATGGCGGCGCCACCTCCGCCGGCGCGACCAGCACGGCCTTCACCAACGTCGTCCGCGTGCGCAATATCAGCGAGGGCCAGAGCACCTACGCCTCGATCGGCATCGATCGCCCGATGCGCAATAACTGGTCTTACAATGTCACCTACACCCGCGGCAGCTCCAAGGAAGCCCAGTCCTTTGGTCAGACGGTCGCGGTCGATGGCTGGAGCCGCAACGCCGTGTTCAACCAGAACTCCGTCGAGGTGCAGCGCTCCGACTTCGAGGTGAAGAATCGCGTCCAAGTCTCGCTTGCGAAGCGTTTCGAGTTCAAGAAGGGCTGGCGCACCACCGCTTCGCTCTACTACGAAGGCCACACGGGCAATCCGTACTCGTTCACCTACGGCAACGACCTCAATGGCGACGGCATCGCCGCCAACGATCTCGTGTACGTGCCCACGGGCGCGGCCGATCCCAAGATCAGCCTCGCGGGCATGACTGCCGCCCAGCAGGCCGACTTCTTCGCCTTCATCCAACGCAGCGGGCTCAACAAGTACGCCGGCAGTTACGCCCCCCGCAATGCCTTCGTCCAGCCCTGGATCAACCAGCTCGATCTCCGCATCACGCAGAAGCTGCCGATCTATCAGCCGGTCGAGGTTGAGCTCTTCTTCGACTTCATCAACTTCGGCTACTGGCTGAGCCGCAGCACCTTTGGCTATACCGAGCTGCTGACGAACACCAACAACGCCGTCTTTTACCGCCGCCTGATGGGGAATGCCTCCTACGATGCATCCGGCCGCATCGTACCCACCTACACCGCCGAGCCCGGCAACTGGACGATCGACAACATCGCCAGCCGCTGGCGCGTCCAATTCGGCGCCACGGTGCGCTTCTGATCTGCCGGGGTGGCCCGCTCCGTAAGGAGCAGGATCGGCCTGATTCTCAGCATCAAACCGCCGCACTCGAAAAGTGCGGCGGTTTTTCTTTTCCCAAATGTCTTACCTAGGCCCGCCCTCTGGGAGCGGAGCCGCGCGCGCACAAACTCCCGGCTCCCTCTTTCACTCCAGGCTCCATCAAGGTATACTCAGTCGAGTCAGCTTCGCCCAATGACACTCCCACCAAAAAAGGACTCGGATCGCTTCCGCTTGAAATCCGGCCCTCAGAAAAGCCGGCACTGCGCCCCACCCAAACGCCTCCGATAATCTCCTCTATTTCCGGGCTATTTTGCAGTGGGTTGCCCTTGCGCGCCAAAAAATCGTCCAATTTTTATCCCCCGGGGCTCATGAGCCCGCAGGCTGGGTAGCGCGGAACTGCGTGAGATGCCCCTCCCGACGCGACCTCCCTACCCTATTCCAATCGCAAAAAACCGCTTGTTACCCCGCGCGACCCCGATTTCCTCAACCCTTCCATGATCTACCTGCTCGGAGGTTCCGGTTACGTCGGACAAGCCTATCAGGCGCTGCTGCAGCGCAAAAACATCCCTTTCCGCAATTTGCGCCGGGCCGAGGTGGATTACACAAATGGAGAGACCCTCCGTGCGGCCCTGTTGCGCGACAAGCCGGAGTTCCTGATCAATGCCGCCGGCTACACCGGCAAGCCCAATGTCGACGCCTGCGAGCTCCAGAAGCACCAGTGCCTCTTCGGCAATGCCGTGTTGCCCGGCATCATCGCCGATGCCTGCGCGGCCGCAGGCGTGCCGTGGGGCCATGTCTCCTCCGGCTGTATCTACACCGGCTCGCGCCCCGACGGCAAAGGCTTCACCGAGACCGACACCCCCAACTTCAGCTTCCGCACCAACAACTGCTCCTTTTACAGCGGCACCAAGGCCCTCGGCGAAGAAGTCCTCGCCGGCAAACCGAGCCTCTACGTCTGGCGCCTGCGCATCCCGTTCAATAACATCGACGGCCCACGCAACTACCTGACCAAGCTCATCCGCTACCAGCGCCTGCTCGAGGCCACCAACTCGATCTCGCAGCTCGAGGAGTTCGTCGCCTCGACTTTCGCGTGCTGGGAGAAGCGCATCCCCTTCGGCACGTACAACGTCACCAACCCTGGCGAAGTCACCACGCACGAGGTCGTCGACCTCATCAAGAAGTCCGGTGTGTCCAACAAGGAGTTCGTTTTCTTCAAGGATGAGACGGACTTCATGAACACCGCAGCCAAGACCCCGCGCTCCAACTGCACGATGGACTCCACCAAGCTCGCCAAGACCGGCATCCAGATGACCGAGGTCCACGAGGCCGTGGCCCGCGACCTCAAGAACTGGCAAAAGGCGTAAACGACCTCTTCGCGAACCCTCTTTCCGACGACATGAACCTCCTCGTCACCGGCGGCGCCGGCTTCATTGGCAGCAACTTCATTCGCCAGCGTCTCCTCGAGCAAAACTCGCCGCTGACGAAGCTCGTCAACCTCGACGCACTCACCTACGCGGGCAACCCGGCCAATCTTGCCGACCTAGCAGGCGACAAGCGCTACGTCTTCGCGCACGGCTCCATCGGCGACGCCGAACTCGTCGCGCGGTTGCTTGCCGAGCACCAGATCGATGCGGTCGTAAATTTTGCCGCCGAGTCGCATGTCGATCGCTCGATCGATTCGCCCGAGCCCTTCATCCAGACCAACGTGGTCGGCACGCTCCGCCTGCTCAATGCATCGCGTCTCCACTGGGCCAAGCTGCCCGAGCCCAAGAAGAGCGCATTTCGATTCCTCCACGTCTCGACCGACGAAGTGTACGGCACGCTTGCGCCGAATGACCCGGCGTTCACCGAAGAGACGCCCTTCGCGCCCAACTCCCCCTACGCGGCATCCAAGGCCGCAAGCGATCATTTGGTCCGCAGCTACCAGCACACCTTCAAGTTTCCGACGCTCACGACCAACTGTTCCAACAACTACGGCCCCTATCATTTCCCTGAGAAGCTGATCCCGCTGATGATCCTCAATGCCCTCGAGGGGAAGAATCTCCCCGTGTACGGCGACGGCATGCAGATCCGCGACTGGCTTTACGTGGAGGATCACGCCGCCGCAATCTGGCTCGTCCTCCAGAAAGGCCGCGTCGGCGAGACCTACAATATCGGCGGCCTCAACGAGCAGCCCAATATCGACATCGTGAAAACCATCTGCGCGCTCCTCGACCGCAAGAGCCCGCGCGCCGACGGCAAGCCTTACCTTTCTCAAGTCACCTACGTCGCCGACCGGCCGGGCCACGATCGCCGCTATGCGATCAACTGCGCCAAGCTCCAAAAGGAGCTGGGCTGGAATCCCAAGGAGTCCTTCGCCACTGGCATCGAAAAGACCGTTGACTGGTACCTGAAAAACCGCGCGTGGGCCGCCGACATCACCGAAAAGAAATATCAGCGGGAGCGCCTCGGCACCGCCTGAGCACTGGCCCCGTTCCAACAAAATGAATCGCAAAGGCATCATCCTCGCCGGCGGCTCCGGCACCCGGCTCTACCCACTCACCATCGCTGTCTCCAAGCAGCTAATGCCGGTCTACGACAAGCCGATGGTCTACTATCCGCTGTCCGTGCTGATGCTCGCCGGCATCCGTGAGATTCTCGTCATTTCCACCCCCACGGATCTCCCCCTTTTCAAAAAGCTCCTCGGCGACGGCGCCAACATCGGCCTCAAGCTCTCCTATGCCGAGCAGCCCAGCCCCGATGGCCTGGCCCAGGCCTTCCATATCGCGCAGGATGTCGGCTTTCTCAAGGACGAGCCCGCCGCCCTCGTCCTCGGCGACAACCTCTTCTACGGCCACGACCTCGTGAAGTCCCTCGAGCGCGCCAGCGCGCGCACGAGCGGCGCCACGATCTTCGGCTACCATGTAGCCGACCCCAAGAGCTACGGCGTGGTGGAGTTCGCGCCCGATGGCCGCGTGCTCTCTCTCGAGGAGAAACCCGCCAACCCGAAATCCAACTACGCCATCCCCGGCATCTATTTCTACGACGGCGACGTCGTCCGCCGCTCGCGCACGCTCAAACCCTCCAAGCGCGGGGAACTGGAGATCACCGACCTCAACCGCCTGTATCTCGAGACCAACACCCTGCACGTCGAGCTCCTCGGCCGCGGCACCGCCTGGCTCGATACCGGCACTCACGACTCGCTCCTCGAGGCCGGCCAGTTCGTCTCCGTCATCGAAAATCGCCAGGGCCTCAAGATCGCCTGCCTCGAGGAAATCGCCTGGCGCAAGGGCTGGATCGACCGCGCCGGCCTCGACGCCAATATCGCCCGCCTCGGCAAGTCCTCATACGGCGCTTACCTCAAGAAGATCGCGGCCGAGACCTGAGCAAGCTGCGGCTTTACGCCGCAGCCTCCTCCCGCCACGCTGCGCCCCGGTGCGCGTCAGCTTCATCATCCCCCTCTACAATTGCCTGCCGCTGACGCAGGCAATGTTGGCCAGTCTGCAAGCCACACTTCCGGCCGACCTCCCTTACGAGATCATCTACGTAGACGACGGCAGCACCGACGGCACCCGCGACTGGCTCGCCACGCTAAAAGAGCCTCCCTTCCGCATCGTCCTCAACCCGCGCAATCTCGGCTACGCGGGGGCGAATAACTGCGGTGCGGCACTCGCCCGAGGCGAACTGCTCGCACTGCTCAACAATGACCTCGTGCTCCAGCCCGGCTGGCTCGAGCCCATCCTGGAGCTCCATGCCTCGCTCGGCACCCGCGCCGGCCTGATCGGCAACATCCAACTCGACGCGAAAAGCGGTATCATCGACCACTCGGGCATTGTCATCAACGAGCAGGGCAAACCCATCCACCTTCGCCGCGCGCCCTCCCGCGGCGAGCGCGCCACCCGCAGCGCCTGGACTCCGCCCGCGCTTACGGGGGCCTGCATGTTTCTCGACCGCGCGCTTTGGCGGCAACTCGGCGGCTTCGACGAAGCCTTCATGAACGGCGGTGAGGACATCGATCTCTGTTTCCGCGCTCGCGCGGCTGGCCGCACCAACGCCGTCGCGCTGCGTAGCGTCATCCGCCACCACGTCAGCTCCTCGCCAGGACGCAAAGCGCGCGACGAACAAAATTCATACCGTCTCGCCAAAAAGTGGCGGCACGACTTCCTCGCCACTGCCGATTACGGGCGTCGCGTCTGGTGCCGTGAATTTCTTGCCAGAGCCTTCACCGTCCCGGCATCAGGCCAGTACCGCCTCACCCTAGCCGCGATCGCGCACCTTCTGCGGCTCCGCAGCCGCCCTCCCATGGAGGCGCTCACCGCCCTGGAGAAGGCACAGAGCCTCGAGTTTGCGCGCTGGGAAGCGATGTTTCCGCGGTAGGCAGGCGGCCTCAAAGCAGCGGCACGGGCTTCTCGTGAATGCTCGCGAGCAGCACTTGCATGGCCGCCAGATGCTGCGGCGCGCGGAGATCGTTGCTAAAGAGCATCACCGTGCCCACGAAGCCAGGCCATGATTTCACCGCAACCGTCAGGTGCAGGTATTCACCCTCCGGATACTCGCCAACCTGTTTCCCGGCGAGCAGTTTGTCGGTAAAGAGGCATGTCGTCATAGCGCCGATCTTGGGCGCCAACTCCTCAAACTGCATGCCGCCCTCGCGCGATTGCTCGACGTAGCCCTTGAACTCCTCGTGCAGTCGCTCCCGCCGTGCACGGGCATCCTTGAACACGCCGTCCTCGTCGGCATGCAGCATCACCTGCATCTTCACACCCGCCTTGTGGTCGATAAGCACAAAGCCGAATTCGCCCTGAGCGTTGGCGCCGGTGTTGTAGCTGAAGCCATCGGGTACGTGGACGGTGAGCGTGCGGCCGTTTGCGATGGGCAGGAGTTCCTCGCGCGCCTGGGTGGTACCCGCGAGGGTGCAGAGCGCGAACAGCCAGAGTCTCCACTGGATCGTCATGTCCACGTATGACTCCGGCTTCGGCAAATCGTTGCAGCGACTTGAACGGTCACTTGGCGGGCTTGGTGCCGCTGGCGAGCATCGTCTCAAATTGAGGCTCCGCGGTCTCTTTGGCCACCGAGGTCACCTCCACCTTGCCGAAGCCTGCTTTCTTGAGAAAGCCGTGCAGCGCGCTTTCCGAAAAACCCAGCCACACGTCGGCGTATAGCTCGTGGGCCTTTTCGAACGTGTGTTCGTTGAGATCGAGAATGATCAACTGCCCTCCGGGCCGGAGGATCCGAAATGCCTCCGCCACCGCGGCTTGAGGCCGCTGTGCATGGTGGAGGGCCTGGCTCAGGATCGCCAGATCGACCGACGCCTCCGGCAAAGGCACATCCTCAACATCGCCCAGCTTGTAAGTGAGATTGGCGAGGCCGTTCTTCTTCGCCAGTTCCGTGCCGACCTCGACCATCCGCGGCGAATTGTCGATACACCAGACTTGGCGTGCCCGATGGGCGAGGAGCTGCGAGAGCATGCCCTCGCCCGCCCCCAGGTCGGCAATGTCGATCGCCGGCGTGAGCCGCAGCGCGAGATGCCCAATCGCCTCCCACGAGCGGCCCGGGCAGTAGTTTTTGCCGAGGCGCCCCGCGATCATGTTGAAGTAGTTTTCCTGCGTCCGGCGTCGCTTTTGCAGGATACGGCCGAGATTCTCGCGATCTTCGCCGATGATGGGCAGCTCGCTGACCGAATCGATGGCAGCCTTGACGAGCCCCAGCGTACGAGGCGGCAAGTCGGCCCGCAGGGAATAAAAGGCTTTTTTTCCGTCGCGGCGATCGCTCACGAGGTTGACCGTGCGCAAGAGCGCGAGCTGAGAAGAGATGCGGGACTGACCCATCCCTAAAATCTCCTGCAGCTCCGCCACCGAAAGTTCCTCGCGCATCACCAAGGCCAAGAGGCGGACACGAGTGGGGTCGGACAGGATTTTAAGGATATCCCAGGAAGCGTTCACGTAGGTGCGAACGTGAGGAGCGGGAACGAGAAAGGCAAATTTTGACGCAAAGGCCGCCCCAAGCGGCACATCCCTCGCGCCACAACCCGCTCGCACCCTTCAGCAAAAAGCCCAAGAGTCGCACGCCAATGCACCTCTTGGGCTTTCTTGCCTTGTCCGAACCGACTACCAATCGGTCCGCACGTTGATAGACGACACAAGATGCAAAAAGATTCAAACTTGTAATAGAAATTAACGCTGTTTTCACACCGATGCCTGACTTTCGCGTCCACTGCCGCCCGTCAGTTCCCGCGCCAAGAGAGATCACGCTCCAACCGGAGGAGTCGCACCATCTGGTGGTGGTCAACCGGGCGCGCACAGGGGCTACGGTGATCGCTTTTGACGGGCGGGGTACCGAATGGACTTGCGAGCTGGTTTCCGAACGTAAACAAGCGGCGGTACTTAAAGTGCTAGCGCGACACGTGCGGGAGGCGCTGCCCCACCGGATCACGCTCGCACAAGCACTGCCCAAGGGGCCGGCGATGGACGCGATCGTGCGCAAGGCCACGGAGATCGGCGCGGCGCGGATCGTGCCCTTGGAAAGCGAGCGCACCCAAGTGCACTTCGACGGCGACCGCTCCGACAAGAAGCTCGAGAAGTGGCAGACCGCCGCCCTCGAAGCCGCCAAGCAGTGCGGAAATCCCTTCCTGCCGGACATCGCTCCGCTGCAAACCGCGACCGCTTTCCTCGCTTCCGCGCACGACTACGATCTCAAGCTGATCGCCAGCCTCACGCCGGACGCCCGCTCGCTAAAAACTGCGCTCGCACATTTTCGCGCCGAACACGGTCGCGCACCAAAGACCGCGGCTTGGCTCATCGGGCCCGAGGGCGATTTCAGCCCGTCCGAGTATCAGGCGGCTACCGCCAACGGCTGGCTGCCGATCACCCTCGGCCCGCTGGTGTTGCGCTCCGAGACGGCGGCGACGTATGCGCTAAGCATCCTCAGCTACGAGCTAATGAGCTAACGCACGGTCGTCGACTGCAGCACCATCCGCGAGACAGGCCGCCGGCCAAGCGCGGGCTACCCGCGCTCTCCCTTACCAAACGAGCAGACCGCCCGCAAACGTCAGCCCCGCACCGACGCTGCAGAAGATGATCTTGTCGCCCTCGGTGAAGATGCCCTCTTCGGCGGCCCAGCCGAGCGCCATGGAGACGCTGGCTGCGCTCGTGTTGCCGTATTTGGCGATGGTGACGATAAACTTGTCGTAGGGGATGCCCACGCGCTTGCTCACGGCCTTGAGGATGCGCTCGTTGGCCTGGTGGGGCACGACCCAGGCGATATCGTCGGGCTTCAGGTTTTCGCGCACGAGCGTCTGCTCGATCTGTTCGGCAAAGCCGATGACGGCGTGCTTGAAGACCGCAGCTCCGTCCATCTGAAGGTAGAAATCCTCCATACCGACGCCTGCATTCTCAGGCCAAGGCATCAGCGCGCCGCCGCCGGGGCGCTGGATGGCTTCAAATTGCGAGGCATCACCCGAGAGGCCCATCTGGTAGAGACGATGACCACCCGTGCCGCCGGTGAGGATCGCCGCGCCGGCGCCGTCGCCGAAGAGAAACGCCGTGTCATGGCACTCGGGGTTGGTGATGCGGGAAAGGAGCTCCGCGGTGACGACGATCACGTTTTTTGCGGTGCCGCAGCGAATGAAAGCGCGGCCGACCTCGAGGGCATAGAGCCAGCCGGAGCACGCGGCATTGAGGTCGAAGGCGAGCGCTCGCGGAATGCCCAGCTCCTTGGCGAGCGCGCTCGCGGCGGAAGGCACCGGCTGATCGGGAATGATCGTGGCCATGATGATGCCGTCGATCTGGCTCGCCTGCATGCCGGCCTGCTCGAGGGCATGGTGGACCGCGATCTTGGCGAGCGCGGTGGCCGACTCTTCCTCGGTGGCATAGCGGCGCTCTTTGATGCCCGTGAGTCGCACCATTTCCTCCTCAGTCCGGTGCGGGAAGGCCTTTAGAATCTCGCTATTGGGGCGAATATTCTTCGGCACAGCGTAACCTACTCCGGCAATACAAACGGTGTCGGTCATACGTGAATCGGCTTTACCTGAAAGACTGATAGACCCGGCGGCGCGGGTCCACTCAAGATTTCCGGCTGGCAAGATACTTCGTCACATCATCGCCCGATACACGCCCGCCGGGCCCGGTGGCCTCGATGTCGGTGATGGTGGCGGGATCGAGCCCGGCCTCCTGCACCATTTTAGTCGCGCGGGGTGTCCAGACGAGTGCCTTGGCGGGCTTGGCAGGGGCCACCAGGGGGGTGGCCCCGACGGCGGCCTTGGAGGTGAGATGACGGAGCGAATCATCGCTCGTCTCAATCTGCAAAAAGGGCGAACCAGAGGGCTTTACATCACCGGCATTGGCCAAAATGGCCCGGACTACGCCTTCGCACGGCGACTCAAACTCGAATATGGACTTGTCACTTTCCAGATCGGCCACCCGCTGGCCCTTGGTGACGCGATCCCCCACCTTGGTCTTGAGGGTGACGACGGTGAGCTCATTCACCGTGGCGCCCATGGAAGGCATAGGGACATCGATCAGAAAGGTTTCCATTCCGGAGGTTTTGTTGGCTTGGAAGTGTGCGCGCCGATGAGCGGCGGTCAAGGGAGGCGGGAGCTATCGTAAGTCTTTCTCTTTCCGTCGAGAAACCACGTTTGCAACCCTAAGGGAGCTCACGCGCGCACCGCGCGCCAGATGGAGAGGCAGCTAGCGAGGAGTGCAGGCAGGTCCTTTAGTGCGATCATGTTGGGGCCATCGCTGATCGCATTGGTGGGATCGGGATGCGTCTCGATAAAGAGACCTTCCGCGCCTGCCGCGAGAGCCGCACGGGCGAGGGGCGGGACAAATTCACGCTGGCCGCTGCTCTTGCCTCCGCCGGCGCCGGGGAGTTGCACGGCGTGGGTGGCGTCGAAGACGGTCGGGAAACCATTTTGCCGCATGATCGAGAAAGAGCGCATGTCGACCACGAGGTTTTGATACCCGAAGGTCGTGCCGCGCTCAGTCTGCCAGATTTCGGCGGCTTGGCCCTCGCGGAGCTTGCCGGTGACGTGCACCATCTCCTGCGGGGAGAGGAACTGGCCCTTCTTCACATTGACGATCCGGCCCGTCGCCGCGGCCGCCAGCAGGAGGTCGGTCTGGCGGCAGAGGAAAGCGGGAATCTGAATCACATCGCACACCTCGGCGACCTGCTTGACCTGAGTCGACTCGTGCACGTCGGTCAGTACGGGAAAGCCGTACTCGCGCTTGATGAGCGCGAGGAGTTTGAGGCCTTCCTCGATGCCCGTGCCGCGCTCGCCGGCAAGCGAGGTGCGGTTGGCCTTATCGAAGGAGCCCTTGAAAACAATGTTGAGCTCGGGCTGCGCGCGGCGCTGCTCGGCGAGTACTTCCGCGACCGCGCGGCAGACTCGCTCATTTTCGAGCGAGCAGGGGCCGGCGATCAGGAGGAGTTTTTTCGGATCGAAGAGCATGGGAGCCTAGTGAACCACGAAGGCACACAAATGAACATGAATCAAAAGCCGCTGCGACGGTCGCGGTTTCTGGAGTTCTTTCGTGATTACTTCTTATTGGCTGATTTGCCTGCCTTCGGCGCGGAAGCCTTCGCTGCTTTGGCCGGCTTGGCGGAAACGGCTTTCGGCTTTTTCCCGCCGTGCTTCTGCTTGAGCGCCGCGCCGATGAAGGCGGCGAAGAGCGGGTGGGCCTTGTTGGGCTTGGACTGAAACTCGGGGTGGGCCTGCGTGCCGAGGAACCAGGGGTGATCCTTGAGCTCGATGACCTCGACGAGGTTGCGGCGGGGATTGACGCCAGAGACGATCATGCCGGCACGCTGGAGCTGGCCGACGTAGGCATTGTTGACCTCGTAGCGATGGCGATGACGCTCGCGAACGCTCTCGGCGCCGTACGCCTTGTGCGCAAGCGTGCCGGGAGTAAGGGCACACTCGTAGCTGCCGAGGCGCATGGTCGCGCCCTTATCGATGATCTTCTTCTGCTCCTCCATGATGTTGATCACGGGGTGCTCGGCTTTCACATCGAACTCGGTGCTGTTGGCGCCCTTCAGCTTGAGCACGTTGCGGGCGTATTCGATGACGGCGATCTGGAGTCCCAGACAGAGGCCGTAGTACGGCACTTTGTTTTCGCGCGCGTACTTGGCCGCCGCGATCTTACCCTCGGTGCCACGGTCGCCGAAGCCGCCAGGGACGAGGATGCCGTCGAGCCCCTTGAGGAGACTGAGGCCACCCTTTTTCTCGAGGTCCTCGGCGTCGATGCGGCGGACGTTGACTTTGCAGTTATTGGCGATGCCGGCGTGCGTGATCGACTCGTAGACGGATTTGTACGCGTCCTGGAGCTCGATGTACTTGCCGACGACGCCGATCGTAACCTCGTGCTTGGGCGTGAGGATGCGTTGCACGATCTGCTCCCAGATATTCTTCTCAGGGGGCGGCGTGGTGATACCAAAGAGATCGAGCACGAGCTGATCCATGCCCTCCTTCTGCAAGGCGAGCGGAAGCTGGTAGATGGAGGTATCCACATCGCGGCACTCGATGACGGCCTTTACGGGCACGTTGCAAAACATCGAGAGCTTGTCGCGGAGGTCGTGATCGAGCGGGAAATCCGTACGGCAAACGAGCACGTGAGGCTGGATGCCGATCTCGCGGAGCTTGGCGACCGACTGCTGCGTGGGCTTGCTCTTGAGCTCGCCGGCAGCCTTGAGGAAAGGAACGAGGGTGACGTGGATAAAGACCACGTCCTTGGGACCCACTTCGAGGGCAAACTGGCGCATGGCCTCGAGGAAGGGCAGGCCCTCGATGTCGCCGGTGGTGCCGCCGATCTCGGTGATGAGCACGTCGGCATCCTTGCCGCCCGCATAGATGCGCTCCTTGATCTCGTTGGTCACGTGCGGAATCACCTGCACGGTCTTGCCGAGGTACTCCCCGCGCCGCTCCTTCTGGATCACGCTCTCGTAGACCTGGCCGGAGGAGAGGCTATTGAGCCGCGAGAGCTTGCCACTCGTGAAGCGCTCGTAGTGCCCGAGGTCGAGGTCGGTCTCCGCGCCGTCCTCGAGGACGTACACCTCGCCATGTTGAAAGGGGCTCATCGTGCCCGGATCGACATTGAGGTACGGATCAAACTTCTGGATGCGCACCGTAAGGCCACGCAACTCCAGCAGCGCGCCCAAAGCAGCGGCCGTAAGACCCTTGCCCAAGGAGGAAACCACCCCGCCCGTCACGAAAATATATTTCACGGGATACTAGGTTGAGGCCCGGCCAATCCAGCGCGCAAGGAAAAGTTGGCGTGAGGAGGAGAGCCAGAGGCTACCTTAGAGCGAAGAGCCCAAAGTCTGGAGCAGACGATGGGGGGACAAAGCGAAGGGACTGCGACGTTCAAAGCCGAAGCACCACAGCCGACTTGGGCCGAGAGCTAGGCGGGGGAGTCGGCCCGACCAGCAGGTACATTGCCCAGAGCAGGCCGCCAACAAGGACGGCAAAGAGGAGCAGCCAAAGCGTCCACTTCAGGAGCTTCATGACGATCCAGATCGCCATTACCGCAAGCAGCGTGCCGACAAGGACGACCAGCCATTCGGGGTAGGCGCTGAGATCGATAAAATACGTCTTGGTCTCGGCTTGGGCCAGCAACACGCCGCCACCTAGCCGCGCTCTCGCGCCGACTCCAAGAAAAATCAGCGGCAGAGCTGAGCCAACGCAGTGAACCACCCACGGGCACCCATCGACACGAAGGAACCGCGAGCGACGCCGGTACGAGCTTCGTGATCGCCGCTGAGGGTATTTACCAAGACTCAGCGGCGACTGACGCCCAAGCCACGCGCCACCTCGGCAGCGAGGCGGTCGAGGTTTTGCTCGTTGGCCAGCAGCACGATGTGCTCGAGGGCCTTGGCGGTTTCCGGCTCCTCGAAGGCCTGCGACCACGTCACCCTCGTCGCCACGCCCGCGGACGTGGGGGCGAGCGTGATGGTGAGCCGGTACTTGGGCTCGGAGGCATGCACTACGACGACGCGCTGTGGAGCCAGCACTTCGGCAAACGTGCTCTCGTTGGGAAAATCTCGACCGTTGGGCGCGTGCATCACGAACGACCAGCGGCCACCGCTACGAAAATCGCAGATGGTGAAGGTATTGGTAAAGCCCTCCGGACCCCACCAGCGAGCGAGGCGGGCCGGATCGCTGAAGGCGGCAAAGACCTGAGCAGTATCAGCGGGAATTTCTCGGGTATGAAGGAAGGGCGTCATCGAGAGCGCTATCCCGACGATTGAACGAAGCCGCGGCAGACACGACGCGAATCTATCGCCATCGTTTAGGCAAAAATCCGAGGCCCGCAAAAATCGTTGCCCCCCGCCCGCCCGCCCGCCCTGCTGGACCCCCTCTATGGCATCTTCTTCCAAACCGCAGGTCCTTGCCTGGCTCACATGCGACGGTGTTCACATCGATCCCAGCTCCGGCAAGCACACGATCCTCGGCATCTTTTCCAACATCCACTCGGCTAAATTTCCGATCAACCACCCGCACATGGTGTGGTTTCTCTCCATCACCGACGTGGCCCCGGGCGAGCACAAGCTCCGCATCCTGATCGGCCTCAACGAGGCGCCCACCCAGCCGCTGATCGAACGGCCCTTCGAGTCCAAGAGCCCGCTCCACCGCATCAACCTCATCAACGAGATCCGGAACCTGCCGATGCCGGCGCCCGGCGAATACAATCTCCAAATCGAGATCGACGAGGAGCCAATCCTGGTAACGAGCCTGATCGTCACCGGCATGAATCCCGCCACGACCGAGAGCGGCAACTAATCGCTTCCCACCATGGCCACCGCGTCTCCCACTTTCGATCTTATCGGCGTAGGCTCGCCGATCATGGATGTCGTCGCCCGCGTGCCTGACGAATTTCTTTCCCGCCATGTGGCGGGCGAGAAAGGCGGCATGGTACTGATCGACGATGCCGAGATGGGGCGCATCATCTCGCTGCTCGACGGCGAGCCGGCGTACTCGACGGGGGGCTCGGCGGCCAATGCCACCTACAACGCATCGCGGCTCGGCCTGCGCACGACGTTTCTCGGCAAGCTGGGCAACGACACCATTGCCCAAGTCTACCGCGGAGCCTTCGAGAAGGTCGGCGTGCACGGCGCACGCTTCAAGCAGTCGCCGACGATCAACAACGCGCGAAGCCTCATCATGGTCACGCCCGATGCGCAACGCACGATGCGCACGTCGCTCGCCGCGGCGATGACGCTTTCGCCGGAGGAGATCAGTGCAGCCGACTTTGCCGGGTGCAAGCACGCGCACATCGAAGGCTACCTCGTCTTTAACCAAGCGCTCGCCGACGCGGTGCTCGCCTCGGCTCGCGCAGCAGGCTGCACGACGAGTCTCGACCTTTCTTCATTCGAAGTCGTCAACGCCACGCGCGACTGGCTCTTCAGCCAGTTCAAGCGCGGGATCGACGTCGTATTCGCCAACGAGGACGAGATCCGCGCGCTCTTTCAGGATCGGACTTCCGACTACTCGGTGCTCGCGAAGAAGCTCGCCGACCTTGGCGTGCTCGCCGCGGTGAAGATCGGCAAAGACGGCGCATGGATCGCGCAGGACGCCGCACTCCATCGCGTGGCCCCGGTGGCAGTCGCCGATGTAATCGACACCAACGGCGCGGGCGATGCCTGGGCGGCTGGTTTTCTATATGGCTACCTTCGCGGCTGGTCGCTACCCAAGTGCGGCGCCATCGCGTCTCTGATTGGCGCCGAGACGGTGATGCATGTGGGGCCGATCATCCCGGATACGCACTGGCAGCTCATCCAACCGCGGGCATTGGCGCTGGGGGAGTAACTGGGGGTAGCTTTTGGGATGGAAAGCCAGGTAGCGGCGGTCCGCACCGACCGCCGCATTCAAGGCAGGGAAAGTCTGGACGCTCTCTGTTGCCTATGCAGCCCCCTTCTCGCGCCTGCGGCTACTTGAGAGGGCAAAAAAACGCTTCCACGACCAAATCAGCTGCAGATTCGCCTCGCGCGCTCGTAGCAACCGCACGACCAAGTTACTTGCGTTGCTCAGCACGCTCTTTCGAGGCGATACGGGTCAGCTCCGGCAGCATGTCCATCACTTCACCGAGGCGAGCAGTCTCTTCAAGCGGAGCGTGGTACTTAAAATCGTGAGATGGATTGGGCGCCAAGATCTCCTCCCCCCTGATCTTAAATCTGTACGTCACCCCATCGAAAGGACGGAGCACCCACAGGCCATCTTTGTGAACCTCACGGGCGTGCAACGCTGCCATATCCGCAGGGGATAGCCGGAGGCCGGCGATCTTTACGCGAAGGACCTGCGACTCGGCATGGGGAAGATGGGCGGTGAACCGCTTTCCCAAGTGGGTCAACCGAACGACCAAGCCGTGGCGCGCCGATTCGACCCGCCACACAGTCTCGCCCGTCGCCAACGCAGGAATCGCCCGCGCCTCGAAAATCTCTTTGCCGAAGCCAGCCGCGCTCAATGCGAGGAAGAGCAAAAATACGCGCCCGAGCTTCATTGCCGCATCCTAGTTTCGCTTACCGCACCGGCCCCGTCGACTCGCCGAGCACGAGCTCCGGCGGGATTGTCTTGATGACGGGTTTCTCCGGGCGGTCGCCGTCAAGTTGGGCGAGGATGATTTCGGCGGCGGTGGCGATGGTGGCATCGATGGCCTGGTCGACGGTGGTGAGGGTCGGCGAGGTCATGTGGCAGATTTCCTGGTTGTTGAAACCCGTCACGGAAACATCCGCGGGCACGCGCAGGCCGGCATCTTGAAAGCCACGGAGGGCTCCGATGGCGATGGCGTCGTTGAGGCCGACGAAGGCTGTGGGGCGGTCGGCACGCGAAGCGAAGCTCGCGGCGAGTTTTCGGCCGTATTCAAAGTCTTCGATACGCTCGTGCAGATGGTCGAGCGAGACGGTGCACGCATCGAAATCGAGGCCGCGGGCGCGCAGTGTCGAGCGGATGCCGGGCAGGCGGTCGATGCGGGTGGTGGGCTGATTGGTCAAGCCGAGCAGACCGAAGCGGCGGTGTCCGAGGTCGATGAGGTGATTCATCACCTTGGTCATGCCGACAGCGCGGTCCATCGCGACGGTGTTGGCATTCTTCAAACCGAAGTGGTCGATGACAAGGTGGGGCGTGCCCTGCGCAATCAGCTCCGCGATGCGGGCCTCGATCTCCTCGATGTGAAACTGGCCGATGAAGACGACGGCCTCCACGCGCAGGGATTGAAAATGCCGTACGACATCGCGCCCGGTGCCGGGCGAGAAGACCTCGATCAGCGACGAAATACCCCGCGCGCGGAGGACACGCTGGAGCGTCGCAAGCTTGCGGACGCCGGGCGGGGTAAGCAGATCCTGCATGCACACGCCGATCATCGAGGTGCGCTTGCCTTTCAGATGCACCGCATGGGCATTGGGCGTGAAGCCGGTCTCGGCGAGGGCACGCTGCACGCGCTCGATCGTCTTGGGCTTGAGGCCAGGCTGGCCATTGAGCACGCGCGAGACGGTGGTGCGTGCGAGCCCGACATGGCGGGCAAAATCCGCCGTGGAGCGGAGCACCGGGGGAGTCTTGGATTTACGGGAAGGCACGCAGTGAAGGAGAGCCGAGAAGATGGCTGGCCTCGCGCTGCCCTGTCAACGACCCCGCCCGGAGCACGGGGCAACGTGGAACTATGGAATAATTACCCGCTATTTCGAAGTGTCCGAAAAAAAAGCCGCCAGCCTACCTTGACCCGGACACGTGTCCGTAAATTTTGGGGGCGACCTTCGGTTTCCCCTTTTCCCCTACCCTGGCTGCGCGCCTCACCGGCGCATGGCTCACGCTCCCCCATCCAATGCATCGCCCAGCGTACCCATGCGCTGAGCGGCTACACACCCCGCCTTTCCCCGACAGATAACCCGATCCCCCCTCATGAACCCTAAGAAAACCGTCCAGCGGCTCAGCCACGCATTTCTGGCGTGCCTCAGCCTGCTGTGTTTTGCGGCCTCGGCCATGGCCCAGGCTGGCTCCATCTCCGGCCGCGTTGCCAATGCCGGCACCGGCGCGTACCTGCGCAACGCCGAGGTACGAATCGTGGGCACCGACCGCGTCACCACCACGGCCGACAATGGCCAGTACACGTTTGCCGGTGTGCCGGCCGGCTCGGTGACAATCTCCGTAACGTACCCGGGCCTCGATGCCCAGCAGCAGACGGTAGCCGTAGCGAGCGGAGCGGCGACGCTGGACTTCAACCTGACCACGGCGGACTACGGCGAGGTGCAGAAGCTCTCTGCCTTTGTCGTGGGCAGCCAGCGCGAGGGCAATGCCAAGGCGATCGTCGATCAGAAGCAGGCCACCAACCTCAAGACCGTGATCGCTTCCGACGCCTTTGGCTCCGTATCGGAGGACAACGTGGGTGAATTTCTCAAATATATGTCGGGCCTGACGATCGACTACGTGGAAAACGACGCGCGGCAGGTGCGCGTGCGCGGCCTCTCGGCCAAGTACGCGAGCGTGACGATCGACGGCAATCCCGTCGCCTCGGCGGACTTTGGCATCGCGACGGGGCGCAGCTTCCAGTTTGAGCAGGTTTCGCTCTCCACCGTCGATACGATAGAGCTCAACAAGAGCCCGCTCGCCGACCAGCCGGCGGACAGCCTCGCCGGCACGATCAACGTGAAGAGCAAGAGCGCACTCAACCAAAAGGGGCGCCGCATCCGCTATAGCGCGAGCATGACTTTCAACGAGTTTGCCTTCCAGCTCGGCAAGACGATGGGCTGGGACAATCAGGAGCACTACAAGGCGCTACCCAACGGCTCGCTCGAATTTTCCGACACCTATCTCAATGGGCGACTCGGCGTCGTCGCCTCGATCAATCACACCGGCACCTATGTGGAGCAGAAGATCATCGCCAACCTGGGCCGCACTTTCGACGCAGATCCCACCAATAATGCCACCGAGATCCCACGCATCACCCAGGTCAACTGGCAGGATGGCCTGAAGCCCACCTTCCGCGACTCCGTGCTGGTGAATCTCGACTACAAAGCGACGAACGATCTCACGCTCTCGCTCCGGACGAGCTACAATTTCTACGACGCGCCGTTTCACAACCGCAACTGGACCTTCGCCGCCAGCGCCACGACGCAGACCACGCCCGGCTACAATGCGATGAACACCACCGCAACGAGCCTCACCGATACGGCCAACTCCGTCACCATCGCGGGCACCAATTTCCGCAAGTACGGAGCGACCTTCTCCACCAATCCCGCGGTGAACTGGCGGATCGGGGAAAACGTGACCTTCGACGGCTCGCTCTCCTACTCGCGCTCCTACCAATGGTACGACTCCGATGCGGAGGGCTTCTTCAACATCGTGAGCGCCCGCATGCGCGGCGTGAGCTGGGGCTACACGAGCGCGGTGGGCGAACCGAATCTACAATTCCGCCAGACCGGCGGCCCGACGAGCAATCCCGGGAGCTTCTTCAATCTCGCGAACTACAACGACAACACCACCGCGCAAACTGCGCACCGCGACGCCAAAGACCAAGTGTACACCGGACGCGCCGACGTGACCATCCGCCTGCCACAGCTCGCGATGCCCTCGGTCTTCAAGTTTGGCACGGATCGGCGCATGCTCGTAAAGGATATCGATACGTGGACGAAGGTCTGGTCGATGAACGTAAATCCAGCGGCCAACGGCATCGATCTGCGGAGCTACGCCGATCCGTACGTCCCCTCCTTCAACAAGGGCGAGGTCATCACGGATATCAACGGCACAGTCGGCCACGCTGCTTCGCTCGACAAGTGGAAGCTCTACGATCTCTTCAAGACGTACAATACGGACCCCTTCACCGTCACCACGACGGCGCAACAGCCCTTCACGCTGACGCAGGCTCAGGCGGCCACCAACTATCGCAACCGCCTACAAAACATGTGGGATATGAAGGAGACGATCCAGTCCGCCTACATGATGGCCAATGTGAAGCCCACCGCGCGGCTGCAACTCGTGGGAGGCCTGCGCGTGGAATCGACCCAGACGGAGGGCCGCGCGTTTGACGACATCGGCAATCAGCTCGCCGTGGCGCAATCGGGCACAACCGACACCAATAACTTCAACTACATCCAGGCACGCTTCGGCCGCCGCCTGTGGAAGGAGCAATCGTACTCCGACCTCTTCCCATCGATGCAGGCGAGGTTCTCGTACAATCAGAATCTGATCTTCCGCGGCGCGTACTACCGCTCGATCCTGCGCCCCGATGCGCAAAATATCGCGCGCAGCCTGGTCATCAATGACACACAGACCAACTTCACCACGGCCAATCCCGACCTGAAGCCCGAGTTTGCCGACAACTTCGAGGTGCGGGCGGAATACTACTTCGAGCCCGTAGGGCTGGTCTCCGCGGGCTTCTTCTACAAGAAGCTGAAGGATGTGCAGGTGACGAACACGACCGACTTCACCGCGGGCAACATCCCGCAGGACATACTCGATCTTGGCTTCACCGAGGACACCCTCCTCACGAACTCAGCCCAGTACACCACGATCCGAAACGGCCCGGAGACGGCGGTGAAGGGCTTCGAGATCGACTATGCGCAGCAGCTTTCCTTTCTCCCCGGCCTGCTGCGCGGCCTCGGCGTATTTGCCAACTACACGCGCACCACGCCCGATGACGAAGCGCTCTTCGTCGGCGGCAGCGGAGCGCCCAAGCAGAGCGGCAACGGCGGCCTCAGCTACCGGGCTGGCCGGCTGAGCGGCCAGGTAAAATTGAACTGGGTCGATCGCCGCCTCCTCACCGCCGCGGGCGCCAATGGCGTCGCACAGTACGAAAAGGACCGCACGCAGATCGACGTGAATGTCGATTATCAGCTCCGCCGCTACGCCACGGTGTTTATGAACATCGCGAATCTCACCGGAGAGCCCTCCGTGCGCTACTCGGTGCACGAGGCCAACCTCATCCGCCATGGCGCCTTCGGTGCGAAGTACACGATCGGCGTGAAGGGATCGTTCTAAACCCGCAGAACTCACGGCTGAGCACGATCAGCTCAGGCAAAGGCGGACGCCCCCGGGTGTCCGCCTTTTTCTTCACCCGTGCAGGCCGCTAAGAGCCCGCGAGGCACCATGACCAAAGTCATGATGACCTCTGCCGCATGGCTTTCTCACCGACTCCGAGCTGGAATCGCTGGATGCTCCAGCTCACCTCCGTCACCAAGCGATACGGCGCCCTCACGGCGCTCGACGGCATCACCCTTGAAATCGGCGCCGGCGAGTTTTTCGGACTCCTCGGCCCGAATGGCGCGGGGAAATCCACGCTCATGTCCCTCGTCTCGGGGCTGCGCGCGCCCGACGGAGGCACGCTCATGCTCGACGGTGCGCCGCTCTCGGCTGCGGCTCCAGCCACCCGCACCGAGCTCGGCCTGGTGCCCCAAAACATCGCCCTCTACGATGATCTCACCGCGGAGCAGAACCTCCGAATCTTCGGCGAACTCTATGGTCTCCGCGGCGGCACGCTGCGCGCTCGCATCGACGAGGCGCTAGAGGCAGTGCAACTCAGCGACCGTCGCAGGCACGCGGTGAAGACCTTCTCCGGAGGCATGCAACGCCGCCTCAATCTCGTCGCGGCCCTGCTGCACAAGCCCAAGGTGCTCCTCTGCGACGAGCCGACGGTGGGCGTCGATCCGCAGTCGCGAAATGCCATCTTCGATCTCCTGGAGCGGCTCAACCGAGAGGGGCTCACCGTCATCTACTCGACGCACTACATGGAGGAGGCGACGCGTCTCTGCTCGCGTATCGGCATCATCGACCATGGCAAAATCCTGGGGCTCGGCTCGCTCGAGGCATTGCTCGGCCAGCTCCCCTTTGCCGACGCCATCGCCTTCCCCGCGACGCCAGCCACGAAGGGTTTTGCCGAAGCCTTGGCCGCCCTCGGCACGATCGCGCAGGATCGAGACGAGTACCGCTTTGGGCCGGGAGGCACCTTCAAGACCTCCGAGTTCTACGCGCTCGCAGAGCACCACGGTCTGACGCCCCGGCTTTTCACCCACGACCGCCCCACGCTCGAGGCAGTCTTCCTCCACCTCACGGGCCGCAAACTTCGCGAATAACATGACCATCCTACGCGTACTTCTCTACAAGAGCTTCGCCCGCTTCGTCCGCAACAAGACGGCAGTGGCGCTCACTTTTCTCGTGCCGATCGCGATGATCACGATCTTCGGGCAGGTCTTTGGCATCAACCGCAAGGACTCCGGCCCCGCAG
Source organism: uncultured Opitutus sp. (assembly GCA_964480585.1). Taxonomy (GTDB): domain Bacteria; phylum Verrucomicrobiota; class Verrucomicrobiia; order Opitutales; family Opitutaceae; genus ER46. Next base: position 54,596 of record CAYZPV010000013.1, read on the forward strand.
GCGTGCGGCTCGCGGTCGTCGCAGCCAGTCCCAGCGCAGCCACGCAGAAGCTGGTGGATGCGCTCAGGAGCGAAAAGGCCTTTCGCGTAGTGACGGAGCATACCCTCCCTGACAAATCGACCCGACCTCTGACCGAGGCCGACGCGCGGCGGCTCATCCGTGATCGTGTGCTGCGCTACGCCATCATCATCCCCGACGTCACGAGCGGGATGGGACTGACGCTCAAGATCCTTTCCGATCCCGCCAATGAGATAGAGGCGCAGACGGTGAACGGCATCTTGCAGAAAACGCTTTTTTCCAACGTGCCGCAGCTCCTTCTGCAGTCGCTGCAATCGCGGGCAAAGGCCTACATTGGCGAGGAGCGGCTGAAGGCGTTCAATTCCGGCATCGCCCGCACCGTGATCGAAAGCTTCGGCGGCGAGGTGGATGAGATCACCTCCGCCGTGACTGGAGAGAGTCTACCCGCGGCGGGAGGCCCGGCGAGCAGCACCCGCACCGAGAGCGGCGGCGCACCCGACTTTTTCTCGCGCATCGTGAAAATCGAGCAGGAGCAGATCGTAGGCGCCCAGGTGAAGAGCCCGAGCGCAACGCGGTTGGTAGGTGGCTGGGCGATCATGTTTCTCATGTTTGCCCTGAGCAGTGGCGCAATCTCACTTTTCGAGGAGAAAAAATCCGGCATGTTTCACCGGCTGCTCGCCGCACCGGTGACGCGAGCGGACATCCTTTGGAGCCGCTTTGTCTTCGGCGTGCTGCTGGGGCTCGTGCAACTGCTGACGATCTTCGCCTTTGGCAGCCTCCTCTATGGCATCGAGGTCTTGCCGCACGTGGGTGGGCTCGCGCTCGTGGCTATCGCGACGGCGGCAGCCTGCACCGCGCTTGGCATGCTGATCGCGTCGGTCTCGTCATCGCCGGAGGCGGCGAGCGGACTCGCGACGTTTGTGATTCTCACCATGAGCGCATGCGGAGGGGCGTGGTTTCCCATCAGCTTCATGCCGGAATTCATGCAGCAGGTAGCGCGCTTCACGGTGACGTACTGGGCGATCGATGGATTTACGCAGGTGCTCTGGGCGGGAAACAGCGTCACGCAGATCCTGCCCACGCTCGGCATACTGCTGTCGATCGCCGGGGGGGTGATGAGCATCGCGATCTGGCGGTTCAATCGCGGGCGCCTCTTCGACTGAGTTACCAGCTCACAACAATTTCGCGGGCTGGCGGCACCGAGAGACATGGGAGCGGTCAGGCAATTCCCCTTTAGATCGGGGGAGCGGGCGAGTGCGCTCATATAAAAAGCGCTCGCGCCCGTAAGCAGTGCGGGTCAGCAATGCGCCCGGCGAAAGCGCGACGGCGCGCCCCGCCACCGCCGCCTACCAAGCTGGCGGAAACAGCGCGCTGGCCTGGCACCCGACGCAGCTCATCTCCCTCCACTCCGACGCTTATGAAGACGACACACACGCCCACCTGGACCTGGCTAGTCCCGCTCCTCGCTCTCGCCTGCCTAGGGGTAGCCCTGGCCAGTACCGTGGGCCCGGTGCTGGCGACGGTATGCGGCCTCGCCCTAGGCGGGGCAGTCTTCGTCGCGGTGCATCATGCAGAAGTGGTCGCCCATCGCGTAGGAGAGCCCTTCGGCACACTCGTGCTGGCGCTCGCCGTGACTGCCATCGAGTCGTCACTCATCCTCTCCATGATGATGGCTGGCGGAAAAGACACTGCGGTGCTCGCCCGCGACGCGCTCTTCGCCGCCGTGATGATCATCTGCACTGGCGTCGTAGGCATCTGCCTGCTCGCGGGAGGACTCGCTCATCGCGAGCAGACATTCCGGGTAGAAGGCGCGGGGGCAGGCCTTGCGGCGCTGATCGTGATGGCATCGCTCGCGCTCGTCATGCCCGCCCTCACGACGAGCACCGCGGGGGGCACCTACAATACATCGCAACTCGCCTTTGTCGCCGTGTGCTCGGCGGTCCTTTGGACGATCTTCGTTTTTGTCCAAACGATCCGCCATCGCGACTACTTCATCCCGGCAACCAACTCCGCGGACCCCGAGGAGCACGCCGCACCGCCCTCCACGGCGAAGGCATGGGCGAGCTTCGGGCTACTTGTACTCGCCTTGGTGACTGTCGTGGGTCTCGCCAAGATGCTTTCTCCCACGATCGAAAAAGCCGTGGCTGCGGCCAACGCGCCTCGCGCAGTCGTGGGCATCGTGATCGCAGCGCTCGTGCTGCTGCCAGAGACATGGGCCGCAGTGCGTGCCGCCCGGGCCAATCGCCTCCAGACGAGCATGAATCTCGCCGTGGGCTCGGCGCTCGCGACCATCGGCCTCACGGTACCCATGGTGGTGATCGCGGCTATCGCCTTCGATCTACCGCTGGTACTTGGGCTGGCGCCCAAGGAGATCGCGCTCCTGGCGATGACTTTCCTCGTGAGCGCGATCACGCTCGGCACCGGCCGCACCTACCTCATGCAGGGCGCGGTGCATCTTGTTTTGTTTGCGGCATATTTGTTTCTGGCGCTGGTGCCGTAAGCGTCGGGCCAACACAAGAAGGCTCCGATGCTGGCAGCAAAAAGGCGGCCCGAGGGCCGCCTTTGGCGTGAGCTAGACTTGGCAGGGATCGCTTAGAGCGAGTCGACGTAGCGGCGGATGGAGACTACGGAGTACTCCTCCTCGGAAGCGCCAGTCTTCACCTTGGCGGACTCGCCGGCCTTTTTGCCGAGGAGCGCAGCGCCGAGGGCGGTCTTGTAGGAGATGATGTTCTTCTCCGGATCGCCATCCCAAGCGCCGAGCACCGTGTACTTGGTGGTCGAGCCCGTGCTCGCGTGCTTCACCTCGATGATGGTGCCGATGCCCACGGTGTCGCTGGTGGCCTCCTTGAAATCCGTCACGCGGGCGCGGCCGAGGTCGCGCTCGAGGAGAGTCTTCTGCGCCATGAGGACCTGCTGGTCCTGCTTGGCCATCTTGTACTCGGAGTTTTCCTTGAGGTCGCCGTGCTCGCGGGCCGTGGCGATGGCGGCCTTGTTTTCCGGGATCTTCTTGCTCTTGATGAGCTCGTACTCGGCGGCCTTGCGGTCGTAGCTCTCGCGCGAGACGAGGAGCTGCTCCTCCTTGCTCTCGGCATCGGCGGCGACGAGCGACTGGATATTGGGGAAGATCTTGATGAAGCGCGCGAGGAGAGACTTTTTCGTGAGCTCCTCGAAGCCCTGGTTGAGCATCAAGGTATTGGCGAGATCGCGAGCCGTCTCCGGATCAGCCATGGAGAGGAGGTCCGAGATAAGCTCGGTATCTTCGCTCAGGATGTCGGCCAGTGGGATGCGACGGGCGCTCGAGGCCTGCAGCGCCTCGTAATCGATCGCGTAGAAGATGGCGCTCAGGAGGCGGGGCGTGATGAGGTCGTTAAGAAGCTTGGCGAACTTCTTGGAGTGGCGGTTCTTGACGATCCAGAGAAGCACCGGAGCGCGGAGGTTTTGCTCGGTCTGCCAGCGCTGGAGAGTGGCGGCCAACTCGTCTGCGTGGTCGTGCTCCACGAGGAAATTGATGCACTCAGTGGTGAACTTGCCCTGCGAGGTCTTGAGCAGGTTGAAGAGGATGTCGCGCGCCTCGATGGGATGCGTCTCCTGAATCAGGTCGAGGAAACGAGACTGGAACTGCACCGGGATCTTCTCCGCGATCGCCGGCAAGTCGCGCACGTTGGCGATGATGGAGGACTGCGAAGGATCGAATTGTTCCTGGGAGTCGATCGCCTTGGCGAGGTCATCGCGAACGGCCGCACCGTAGAGGCGCTCGGCCGTGTCGATCTGATTGGAGTCCTTGACGGACTCGGCGAGGCCCTTGAGCACGCCTGTCATGTCGCCCTTGATATCCTTCTTGCCGACAGAGGAGAGCAGCTCCTCGGCGAGCTGGATACGGCGGCGGGCAGAGCGGGTGCCGTTGAATTGCTCGACGATCTCGTCCTCAGCAGAAACCGGTGTCTCACGGACGACGTAGCACTCCGTCTTCTTCTCGGGTACGGCGATGCGGGGATCCTTGGCGACGAGTTTCTTGGCGGCAGACCACCATTTCTTGAATTTTTCCTCGCCAATCACCTGCGCCAGCGTGATTTCCAGCTCGATGGCGGTCGCGGCATTGTTCGGATAGGCCTGAAGGGCCTCCACCACGAGTTGGGCGGGGTTATTGGCGATGAGATCCTCGATCGCGCGGGTATCAGTCTGCTTACGGACAAGGAGATGCTTGGGCGGCAGCACATCCATCGTGGTGATGCAGAAAGCCGGGTCCATCGGGTGACCCTTCTTGCTCTGGAAGTCGATGATCAGACGCTGCGCGGCCTCGTCGTAGCTCTTGATTTGGCCGAAGCCCCAGCTCCGGTGGATCACATACGCACCGGCCTCCATCGCATCCAGCTTGGCTTTGGCCGCCTTAAGGGAGGGCGTTTTGGCGATGAGCGCGGAGACTGCTTCAGAATTCATGATTGCGAAAGTAAGGGCCTGAACGGGAGAGTAGAGCGGACAATGTCTCGCCTTGTCAAACAGCCTGTCAAAAGGCTCCGACCCAGGCCGCACCACCCGGTGGCGGCAATTTTTCGTCGCCGGGTATCCGCAGCATGACTCCTGACTCCTCATTCCCTTCTGGTTCCTGGGCTTCCGCAGCTCGACTCATAGCTCGGTGGTTGGATCGCCGCGAGCGTATCGACACCTTGCTGGACTCGCTACCCCGCACGCTTTCCGGGCCGGATCGCGCGCGATGCCAGCATCTTGTGCTCGGTGTGGTGCGGCATTTTGGCCGCTTGGAGGCTGCGCTGACCAAGCTGATCGCACATCCACCGCGCTTTTCGACGCGGGCCGTGCTATTTATCGCAGGATTTGAGCTGATCGAGGCGCGGCAGGATAGCGACCTCGGCCGCGTGGCGAAGATCGTCCACCATGCCGTCGAGCAGACCAAGACCCTCGCGAGCCCCGCCGAAGCCCGTCTCGTCAATGCCGTCGTGCGCAAGCTAGCCGGCCTGCTGGACCAAGAGCCGCCTACCCTCAATGTGAGCGCGGAGGAAATCGGCACATACTTCTCGCATCCTGCCTGGCTCGTCCGTTCGTGGCTCGCTCAGTTTGGCCCTGCTTCCACCCGCGCTCTGCTGGAGTGGAATCAGCAACCTGCTCCTGTCTACGCGCGCTGGCGCGGAGAAGCTGCGGCCACCCTACCGTCTTTCCTCACGGCTTCCCCATGGCCTGGCTACTACGAAGTCGCCTCGGGCCACTGGTCGGAGGTGGAGCCGCTGCTCAAGGGCGGCCAGCTGTACCTACAAGACCCCTCCACGCGCGTGCCCGTCGAGTTGCTAGCGCCGAAGGCAGGCGAAACCGTGCTCGATCTCTGCGCCGCGCCCGGCGGCAAGAGCCTCTTGATCGCGGACACAATGAAGACGGGCAAGCTCGTCGCGGTCGACCAGCCCGAAGACGACGACGCACCGGGGACCCGCATACAGCGCCTCAAGGAAAACCTCTCCCGCACGACCACGGTGGACGTGGCGCTGGTGCAGGCGGATGTGATGGAAAACCTCCTGATCGCTCTCCGTGAGCACCGCCTTCCCGAGCAGTACGACGCCGTGCTGATTGATGTGCCCTGCTCCAACACGGGAGTCATGCGCCACCGAGTGGACGTGAAGTGGCGGCTGCAGCCCGGCGACTTCAAAAAACATCCCCAGCAGCAGCTTTCGCTGCTGCATGCCGCAGCGCGCTTCGTCGCCCCGGAAGGCCGGCTGGTGTACTCGACGTGCAGCATCGACGCCGAGGAAAACGACCAAGTCGTAAAGGCATTTCTCGCCAGCAAGGCCGGCGGGCCCTTCGAACTCGAAAAGAGTGTGCTCAGCTATCCCTGGACCAGCGGTCACGATGGGGCGGCAGCATTTTTGCTAAAGAAAGTACGCGCGTTCTAACTAAAGGCGGCGCAAATCGGCTCGATTTGTCCGCACGCCCGTTTGGCCAGGATCAGCCGACGGGCACGACCGACTCTCCGCGGACAAACTCCGGCATGATCCGGGCGGTGCGCTGGGTGATGGGGCTGCCCTCCAGCAGCTCCAGCACCGGCCGCAGAAGGCTTTTCGCCATCGTATGGGGATTTACCACATAGCGCGCGGGCACCGGGGACATGTAGCCGAGAAAGGGATCGTCGTCGCGCGACACGATGGAGATATCCTCCGGCACGCGCACGCCCGCCTGCGCCAGCCGCGAAACCACCGCGAGATAATGGTAAGGATGCACCACCATCAGCGCCGTAGGCCGAGGAACGAGCTTGAGCACCCGGCGCGTCGCCTGCGCGATGCCGGCAGCACTCTCCTCGTGCGAGATGACCAGCGCCTCGGTGCCTGGATGGCGCGACTGCTTCACCCCTTCGAGAAAGCCGGCCTCGCTCTCGATATCTCCCGCGCGCCGGGTCTTCACCATCAGCATCGCAACCCGGCGGTGCCCGAGCGACAGCAACACGCCTGCCGCGTGGCGGCAGGTCGCCCGATGATCGAGATCGCGAAAAGGCAGGTCGAGGCCAGGGTACGTCGATCCGGCGACGATGCAGGGCACCCGATTTTTCGTAAACCAGCGCTGGAGCGACTCGCTCGCAAGCATGAGCAGCCAGCACCCGTGTGGGTTGCGTGTAACTAGTTTCTGCAGAGCGAGGCCCGGGTTGGGGCCGTAGTATTGGGGACCGTGAAATACGCGCAGCCGCATACCACGCTCGCTCAAGAGCGCCCGCATATCATCGATCCACAAGGTCTGCATCGGGCGCAGTCGCTCGACTGGCTCGGGCGAGAGCAGCGCCACATCCGTCGAGGCAACCTGCCTCGCAGGGCGCGTGCTGCCGCCGAGGATCTGATTGCCCGCGCCGTGCACGGGCTTGATCCGGCCCTCCTCGTGGAGCTGCCCGAGTGCCGCGCGCAAGGTATTACGGCTGACCTGGAGGAGGTCGCAAAGGGATCGCTCGCTTGGCAGCCAGCCGGTCCACTCCCCCGCCTCGATCTGGGCGCGCAAAAAACCTGCAGTCTGCGCGACGAGGGATTGTCGTTGGGGAAGATTCTGCAACACGCCCTCGCAGCGTCCTCAAACTCGCGGCAAACTCCAGCCGTAAACGAAAACGCAGGCCCGGCGGTGGCGCCGCCTATCTCAACATCGTGTGCGGCGGCGAGAGCAGCCACTCCAGATTAAAGCGCGCAAACTGCAACTCGTCCCAATAGCTCGTGCCTCCCTTTGGCCCCCGCTCGTACACGATGCCCAGCGTGCCATCGTCGAGGACCGCCAGGTCCGAATAGGAGCTCGGGTGCGGGTAAACTACCCGGCCGGCACTCCATGTTTTCCCGTCGTCACGGCTCCAGCGCACGGTGAGATTGTAGCGCCCGTAAGGATGCTCCGTCTGCCGGATCGCGCTGGCGGGATTTGAAAACAGCACCAGCCACCTATCCGCCACCTCCGCACCGGCCGCATCGTACACTCGCAACCCGGCGTGCACCGCCGTGGAGACGAGCGCGTCGTCGCGATACAGCACCGGCCATGTAGCGCCGCCGTCGCGACTGAGCGCCACGAGTCGGCGCGCATTGTCCGGCTGATCGGCAGGCGTGGTATTGCGCATGTTCATCATGAGCGTGCCGTCCGCCAGCTCGACGAGTCGCCCCTCGTTACCGTGCTGCGCCACACGCGGCCCAAGTTTCCACGTGGCACCGCGGTCGTCGCTGAAAAACACGTGCGAAAATGTGCTCGTCGCGCCGCTCGTGCCCTTCAGGTGATCGCGATGCCGCGCAGGCACGACCAGCCGGCCCTTGTGCGGCCCCTGCGTGAGCTGCACTCCCCCCGCACCAGGGCCGATGCCGTAGCGCTGCGCCCAATTCTCCTCCCAGAGCTGAGCCTTGCTCCGCTTCTTTTCCGGAGCGTGCGCTTCGGCCGCCTTGGCCTCGCCGCCTGCCTGCAGGCCCACGCGATCCCAGTGCGGCAATGTCACCTGGGCTTGAATCGAAGTCGGCCCGAGCCAAGTCTGGCCGCTGTCGTCGCTCGTGAGGTACGCGAACTCCTTTTTATTTCGCAGGAAGAAGAGAAAAATCCGCCCGCGCTCACGCTCCACGCACAGCGTGAGATCGGTCGAAGTCCGATCGCCGTCGTCGAAGACGATCTGCTCCGCGCTCCACGTGCGCCCGCGATCCGTGCTGCGCACGAGCGCGATGTCGTGATTACCTATGTCGGCGATGCCATCGTGGCGTTTCTCCGAGAAAAGCAGCAGGTCGCCATTGGGCGCGGCGAGGAGCGCGGGGATGCGGTAGTTGGGCCGGTTGCGAGGAGTCGAGGCATGGACCGTCACGGTCTCGAAAAGCGGCGCGGCCTCCACGGCGCACACGAGCGCGCAGGCAGCCAAGACGCCTCGGAGGAAAACAGGCAGGGGTAGTTTCATCGACGAGATGACCACGCTCGCATCGCTCGCGCCTCCGGGGCAAGCCACCGCCCAATGGTGCAAGGAAAGGGCCACTCGCTTCCCATTGTCGGCCCGCGCATCTACCCGCGAGCTTCCCCGCCTAACCCCCAAGCAACCCGCAAACCCTATGAGCATCCCCGCACGTTCCTGCCTGCTCGTCGCGCTCGCATCGCTGGCGACGCCCTGCCTCCAGGCCCAGACCGCACCAGCCCCACAGCCGGCCAACGCAGAGCCCGTCTCGCTCTCCGTGTTCGAAGTGAGTACCTCGCGCGACATCGGCTACCTCTCGTCGCACGCCGCCGAGGCCACGCGCATGAACACCCCGATCGAGAACATCCCGATGAATGTCTCGATCTACAACCAGCAGTTCATCGAAGACCTGCTGGCCACCGACACCTCCGAGCTCCTCGCGTACGAGGCCGCCGCGGTGAAGACCAACGAGAACGACAATTTCCTCCTGCGCGGCTTTGCCAATCCCGGCAGCAACTTCCTCAACGGTTTTGCGCAGACCGCCGGCTTTGGCTCGCAGCCGCTCGCCAATATCGAGCGCGTCGAGGTTATCCGCGGCCCCGCCGCAGTGCTCTATGGCGCTGGCGGCTTTGGCGGCACGATCAATCGCATCACCAAACAGCCGCAGATGAACGCGTTCAACCGCCTCCGGCTCATCGTCAACGATCACGACCTATACCGAGTCGAATTCGACACCAACCACCCCCTCCCGCTTGCTGGCGGCAAGAAGCTCAGCGCCCGCGTCAACGGCATCTACAGCCGCGGTTACGATTGGTTTAACACCCGTATCGAGGAGGATGCGATCGCACCCTCGCTGCGCTGGGACATCACCCCAAAAACCAAGCTCATCACCGAGTACTTCTACAACAAGACCAATCGCCCCGGCGGGTGGGCGACGCCAGTCCACCGCGGCGACCCCACCGGCATCACAACCGGCGACGGCGTGTACCGCATAATCCCGCGCGACACCCGGTGGAACAGTCCGGAGGATTTCCGCGACGTCACGCGCCACCTCGGTTCACTCGACGCGCGCCACGCCTTCACCGACAGGCTCCAATTCCGCGCCCAGCTCCAGTACGAGGGCAAGGAGCAGCTCTTCTCGGAGACCTTCGGCTCGCCCGAGTCGCTCACCATCCTGCGCGACACCGCCCTGACCTCGAGGAGCTGGCGCCAGCTCCCGCGCGCCACGAAGAACTACCGCACCCGCAACGAGCTCGTATGGGAAGTCGATACCGGCCCGATCGCGCATCGCCTCCTCGTCGGCCACGGTTTCATCGAGCAATACGACAAAAACAGCTCGCATCTCTCGTCGCGCAACTACGGCGGCATCACTGGGGCCAACCTCACCGGCCCCGGCCGTCTGTCCAACGCGCAGGCAGGCCAGACCTTCAACTCGTATCCGAATCTCACCTACGCGCAGTTTCTGGCCAATCCCAACCTGGCGGGGTACAACACCAATCTCCTGCTCCCGATCAACATCTTCAACCGCGGCGCCGAGCCTCCGCTGCCCGCGATTTCCGCGCGGCCGCCGCTGTACCTCGACACCGAGACCAAGACCGTGATCGAAAACCAGGACTGGTACATCAACGACGTCCTATCCTTCGCAGACGAGCGGTTCTTCGTCATGGCTGGCTTCCGGCATACCGAGGTCGAGCGCCGCGTGATCACCTGGCACAGCGGTGCCTTCCCCAACAAAGTCCGCCTTGCCGCCCCTGCCACCGTGGTCACAAACGCCGACGGCCAGACCCACAGCGTCGGCGCCGTCTGGCACCTGACGCGCGCCAAGAACCTTTCGCTCTACGGCAATCTCAACAACGCCTTCGACCCGGAGTTTCGCGTGCAGCCCGACGGTGCCGCGCTCGATCCGCAGGAGGGAAACCAGAAGGAAGTCGGCCTCCGCTTCAGCCTCCTTCGCGGTCGCATCGGCGGCCTCGTGACATGGTACGACCTGCTCCAGGACAACGTGACCGAGGCCGATGTGAATCGCCCCGGATACTTCATCCAGCGCAGCGGCCAGCGCAGCACGGGAGTCGAGGTGAGCCTCAACGGTCGCGTGAATGACTCATGGCTCGTCGTCGCCAGCTTTGCCAATTCCGACGCGTGCGACGACCGCACCGGCGCGCCCATCGCGCTCGTGCCGAAGAACCGCCTCACGATGTTCAACCGCTTCAACGTATCGAGCGGTCCGCTCAAGGGCCTCAGCGCCGGGCTCGGTGCGATCTTCACCGGCAGCCGGCCGCTCACGGCCACGGCAGCTCGCGGCGCCGCCAACGCGCCCAACTGGGGCCCGCTGCCGGCCGTGTGGCGTTTCGACGCCACGCTCGGCTACAAGTATCGCCCCAAGCAGGGCCGCTTCAGCTACGACTTCGGTCTGAATGTCACGAATCTCTTCGACCGCACCGACCTCTACTATCTCGCTACTTACGACCGCGCCACGATCGACCCTGGCCGCACGATCCGGTTTACGACGGGTGTGAGATTCTAAACACGCGATAGATTCTTCGTATCGGGGCGGGTCGACTCGACCCGCCCTTTTATTTGAGATGGATCCGCACAATATCCGGGGTACGAACGCCCGGCTTGATCTCACCGCTCGGAATGAGGATCGCATTGCCGTGCTTCACCGCGAAGGTCGTCACCTGCGGCGCGATACGCTCCGGGGTCATCGCGGCGACACGCCAGGTGTTTTTGAGGGTGTCGTACGCGAGCACCTCGCGGGCGAAGCCCGGGTGCCGTGCGTAGATCGCCTTCTTCGCAGCGAGACCAGCCTCGACCTCTGCATTCTTACCCGCAGCACGAGCCGCCGCGATGGCAAGATCGTGCTTCTCCAATTCGAGGAACACATCGCCGCGATCGCCACCGAAAATCCAGATCTCGCTGGTGCCGACCGCCGCCGCGGAGCCAGCCATCACACTCAGCCCGCGGGCACTGACGCCGGACAACCCTGCGCCCACCGGCGGAAGGGTGCGCCACGCCTTGGCCTGAGGATCGTAGGCATAGGCGTCGGAAAGAATCTGCGTCGGCTTGCCCGCTTCGGGTGTGCGCCCGCTAAAAAGGAAAAACTCCGGGCCCTTCGCGGTGCGTTGAGCCGCCGCCACCGGCAGCACACGCGCTGGGCCTGGCCAACTAGGCAGCACCTGCCATTTGAGTTCGCCCGGGTGGCTCTTGCGTTTGCTCAGATCGAGCGCCCAGAAATGCTTCGCGGGGACGGCGTTCTTCATCGTAGTCTGGCCGCCAGCGACGTACAGCGTATCGCCCACCAGCGCACCAGCCATGAAGGACAGAGGCTCGGGCATAGGCGGAAGGTCGGTCTTCATAAGCTTCCTGCCTTTGGCATCCCACGATAGGATAAATACGTCCGCGTAACAGCGATCCACATCGTGACCGCCCGCGCAGAGCACGCCCTCAGAAAGATCGACGCTGATGCCGTAGCCGATCGGGCGAGGGAGCTTGAGTGCCGGGTCGCTGAACCAGCGAGGCGAGGCCGTGGAAAGCCCGTCGAGCACCCACACGTCGTCCCACCATATCTTGGCGCCGCCCTCCCACGGCAGCTTGTCCGGGAAATTAGCCCCACCCGCCACGATCAAGGCATCGCCGTGCACGCCTGCGAAGGGACCCGCTTCGCCAGGCTGCTTCGTCTGCCCGGCCGAGGGGGGCAGCGGCGGCAGCGTGTCCCAGTTTACGCTCATGATATTATTGGCACTCGCGCACGCCGACAACATCAGCGCCGCCACATAGGGAGCTAGGGTTTTTATCATGGTACACAGAAATTGGATTACCGGACATCGCGCTTTTTCTTTTTCCCCTTCTGCTCGTGCTCCGGCTTGGCGGGGTCGTAAGCGGGATTCTTGGTCGGCATCTGCGCGCGCACGTCCTCGCGCCACGCGGCGAGGCGGGCCTGCAATTCCCGAGCCTTGGCAGGCTGGGCGGAGGCGAGATCGTGCGTCTCGCCGAGATCGTCGCGCAGGTTGTAGAGTTCCGAGGGGCGGCCATCGTAGAACTCGATGAGTTTGAAATCGCCAGCTCGAATCGCTCCGTAGGGCGCGGTGCCGCCCTGCTGGTAAAGCTGATAGTGCGGATAGTGCCAGTAGAGCGCGTCGCGCTTCAGCCCGCCACGCTCGCGCAACAGGGGCTCGAGACTCTCTCCATCGAGCTGCTGCGCGGCCGGCACAGGCACGCCGGCGAGCGCGAGCACGGTCGGGTAAATATCGGGCGTGATCACGGGCACGTCGCTCGCACTGCCGGGCGTTGCGCCACCGGGCCAGCGAATGATCAGCGGCACGCGTGTGCCACCCTCGTAGCACGAGCCTTTCCCCACGCGCAGCGGCGCATTACTCGTGGTCGGCAGGTGGCCGCCATTGTCGGAGGTAAAAACGACCACGGTGCGATGGAGGAGCTTTTTCTCCTCCAGTGCGGCGATCACGCGGCCGACGGCGGCATCTATGCTCTCGACCATCGCGGCAAACGTGGGATTGGTATGGCGCAGGCCCGGCTTGATGAGCTTTTGATATTTTTCGACGAGCGCCTTCGGCGCCTGGATCGGCGTGTGCACGGCGAAATGCGGCAGATAAAGGAAGAAAGGACCCTCACCCTGCGCGCGGATGTACCGCTCCGCCTCCAAGCCCATGCGGTCGGTGAGGTACTCGCCTTCGGGGCCGTCGGGGATCGTCGCGATCTTCCATGGAGAAAAATACCCGCTCGTCGGCGACCCGGCATCGGTACCGGCGATATTGACGTCGAAGCCCTGCGCCTTGGGCCAGTACGCCTCACTGCCGAGGTGCCACTTGCCGATGCTTGCGGTGGCATAGCCCGCGGACCTGAAGGCCTCGGCGAGCGTGACCTCCTCAAGTGGCAGATACTTTGTAAACTCAGGGACCGTGAGCTTGCCGTTGGCCGGCGGCCGGCCGGGAATCCAATCCGTCACGCGCACACGCGCGGGATACTTGCCGCTCAGCAGGCTCGCGCGTGTCGGCGAACACACGGTGCAGGCAGAGTAAGCCTGCGTGAACCGCATGCCTTCGCGAGCGAGTCGATCCAAGTGAGGAGTATGGTAGAGATCGCTGCCGAAACTGGCTAGATCGGTCCACCCCAGGTCGTCGGCAAGGATCACGACCACATTCAGCTTCTCCGCCGCCCGAGCGGCGAGGCCGAGCAGCACGAAAACACAGAGGAGCAAGCGAGCGTAACACATGGAAATGCCGATCCAGCAACCTACGACCAAACCTCAGCCGCGGGCAGGTGGGGGGCGGGCACGAGACAGCGGTAGACCGCATCGTCGCGAAACGCAAAGCTCCGCTCCAGCTCTGGCGTAAGCTGTACGCCAAGCCCCGGCCGCTCGGGCCGCGCGAGCCTGCCGCCCGCGATCCGCAGCGGTTCGGCCATCAGTGCCTCGCGTACGGCAAAAGCTGGCATCGGCCACTCGGCAAGCCGCGCGCCGCCGGCGAAGGCCGCATGGTAATTGGCCATCATGCCGACCGCCGCACCCCAGCAGTGAACCACGGCTTCTGCTCCCGATTCGCGGCATGCAGCAAAAACGGCAAGGGTCTCGCCCAAGCCGCCGATCACAGTGGCGTCAGGCTGCGCGTAATCGTACCAGCCGGCGCGCACTCGCGCGCACAGTTCGCGGCCTGTCGTCACGATCTCACCGCCGGCGATCTTCACGCCCTCCGCCTGCGCACGCAGTGCAGGATAGCGCTCGAGGTCACCGGTGCCGAGCGACTCTTCGAGAAAGGCCAGCGGCGAGCTCGTGTGCGTGCGGACCTCGCCGAGGAAGCTCAGCACGTCCTCCACCCGCTGGCCGGGATTGGCGAGATTTTGCACCATATCGACCGCGACCGAGATGCCTTCGCGCCGCGCGCGTTCGGCGGTCCACGCGGCTTTACGCGCCTCGCCGGGGCGCGCGCGAATCTTGAAGACCTCGATGCCCCTGCTTCCGAGCAGCGCGATCTCGTCGGCCATGTCGCGCGCGTTGATCGAGTCACCACCGCTGCCGTAGAGTGCGACCGAATCCGGCACGCGCTCGGCAAAGAGTTTCCACGCGGGCACGCCGCGCCGCTTCGCCACAGCATCGACCAGGGCGATCTCGAGCGCGCTCACCACATGTCGGGCCGCGCCTTGCTGGCTCCAGTAATCGACGATGTTGCACGCCTCGGTATAGCGCGCCGCGATCTGCGTCGCGTCCCTGCCGATGAAATACGGCGCGAGCAACTCGACGAGCGCGGAGAACACCTTGGGCGCAAAGACCGCGAGGTAGCCCTCGCCGAGGCCGGTCGTGCCATCCTCCAGCGTCACCTCGACCAGTCCGCACGTGCGGTGCCCGGCAGGCAGATGGAGCTTCACTTCCAGGCTCTCCGGGTGCGCGTAGGGCGCGCTAAGGAGGACAGGACGGATTTTGGCGATGCGGCTCATGACATCGAAGTGGGGTGCAAACCTAGCGATGCGTCGATCGGATGGAGGCACGGCACGCTCACCGCGCGAGCTTGAGGATGCGGACGCCGTAGCCCGCGCGATGGGGGTACTGCGTCTCCATTGCAGACATTCGAGGCTTGTGCGTCTGAGCTGTTTTTCATCCTCAGTAGCCCCGCCCCCACTCCACGATATTTTTCACCGGCTCGCCTGCACGGTAGCGCGCGAGATTTTCTCCGAAGCACGAGATCGTATCCAGAATCTCGTGACTCGAGCCCGCCGAGGTATGCTGCGTGAGCAGGATATTGGGGCTCGTCCACAGTGGGCTCTCGGCTGGCAGAGGCTCCTGGTGCGTGACATCGATCACCGCACCGGCAAAGCCGCCCGCGCGCAGCACTTCCGCAAGCGCAGCCTCGTCGATCAGCGTACCGCGCCCGACATTGACCAGCACTGCGGTGGGTTTGAGCAACCGGAGCCGGCGCGCATCGAGCAGGTTGCGCGTGAGCGGGGTATCCGGCAGCGCACCGCAAACGATGTCAGCCTCGGCAAGTGCCGCATCGAGCTCCGATGGGGTGCGCACGTCGCCACCGGTGCGGGCAAAGGTCTGAAACGTGCAGCCAAACGGGGCTAGCACCTCGCGCACACGTGAGGCCAGCCCGCCGCCCCCGAGCATCAGCACGCGCTCGCCCCGCAGCACGCGGGCGCGTGGCCGCACCTCCATCTTGCACCACGAGCGCTTTCCCTGCGCGCGGGCGAGCGTATCGATGCCGCGATAGAGGGCAAGGATGCCACCGAGTACGGTTTGGGCGACGGCTTCGTTGAAAACGCCGCGGAGATTGGTGCACGTCACGCGCCCGGCGAGTGTCGACCAGTCGAAATCGCGATAATAATCCACGCCCACGGAGGGAAATTGCAGCCAGCGCAACGCCTCCCCGTGCGGCAACAGCGAACGCTGGACCGCGCCAAAGGCCACCTCGGCCTGCGCAAATGCCCCAATGTCGGCAGCGCCCGGTAGCTTGCCCGGCACGGCGAACCACACCTCGTCATCGCGCACGAGCTCGTCGAGCGCCACGCGCTCACGGGGCGTGAGAGGGATTTCGATATAGATGCGGAGACGGCGGGAGGGGGTCACTTCCGGGTGAGGGGTTTCGACAAGCGTCTACGCTCGAGGGCCCCGCAGAGCCACGAAACTCTTTTCATCTGGCCCTTTATCGGAACCACCGTTCCGGCATTTGCCGCCACGCGCCTCATCGGCCACGCTGTGCCCTCCCCGCATGTCGCGTCCCCTCGCCCTGCTCCTGTGCCTCGCCGCCGTATGCGCGACCACTGCCCGCGGCCACTCACCGCGACCCGATGTGGTCTTCCTCGCGGTCGACGATCTCAACGACTGGATCACACTCCTTGATCCCAAAGCGCCCATCGCCACGCCCCACCTCCAGCGGCTCGCGAAGCGCGGCATCTCGTTTTCCCGCGCGTACGCTGCATCTCCGGCCTGCAATCCCTCACGCGCCGCTATCCTCACCGGCCGCGCGCCCTCCAGCACCGGCATCTATGGCAACGCGACCGACTGGCAGGCCGCCTTGCCGGGTGTGGTGACGCTTCCGCAAGCTTTCATGCGCGCGGGGTACCGGGCAGAGGGCGCAGGCAAGATCTTCCACCATCACTTTGGCGGGGCGTTTCACGACGATGCTTCGTTTCACGCGTTTCTGCCGATGCCCGATCCGCCAGATGCTCCGATGCCACCGGAAAAACTCAACGGCCTGCCCGCCTATGGCACCGCCAACACCGACTGGGGCGCCTGGCCGCTCACCGACGCCGATGCGCCCGACGTGCGCTCGATCGATTGGTGCATCGAGCGACTGAAGCACGCGCGCCCCGAACCGCTTTTTCTCGCGTGCGGGCTGTTCCGCCCGCACATGCCATTTTTCGCCCCTCCGCGTTGGCTGGAGCGCTACCCGGCCGGCCAAACCACAATGCCCGTGCTCCGCGCTGACGACCTCGCCGATATCCCACCCGGAGGCAAAGCCCTCTTGGCGCCGAGTGCAGGGCGTTTCTGGCAGGGCATGAAGGAAAGCGAGAAAAACCGGCCCGGCTCGTGGCGGGAGGCCGTGCGGCACTACCAGGCGGCGGCCTCGTTTGCCGATGCGCAGATTGGCCGCCTGCTCGATGCGCTCGAGGCCACCGAGCGCGGTCGGCGCGCCATCGTCGTCCTGTGGTCGGACCACGGGTACCAACTCGGAGAGAAGGAAGCGTGGGAGAAATTTACGCTCTGGGAGAAAGCCACCCGCATCCCTCTGATCATCGTCGCGCCCGGCATCGCACCAGCGGGGACGATATGTCCCCGCCCCGTAACGCTGCTCGATCTATACCCCACCCTGGTGGAGCTGGCCGGCATCAACTCGCCTGCCGGCCTAGAAGGCCGGAGCCTCGTGCCCCTGCTGCGCGATCCCGAAGCGCCGTGGGACTACCCTGCCGTGATGACCTATCTGCAAGGCAATCACGCGGTGCGCAGCGAGCGCTACCGCTACATTCGCTACGCCAACGGCGATGAAGAGCTTTACGACCATTCCGCCGATCCGCACGAATGGACCAATCTGGCCGACCGCCCTGATCTCGCCGGAGTGAAAAGCGACCTCGCACGCTGGCTGCCGCGCAAGGACGCACCGCCCGCGAAGGACATGCCGAGGCCCAAGGGCACCAAGAAATCCAGATAGGATGCATGCGCGCACGCCCGACAACGCCGCCGCTTCATCACGCCTGGAGGGAAGCAAGGCGCCGACAACAAACGCCGCCCTCCCCCTCCGCATGCGCTGGTGTATCCATATTCTGACTACGCCATGACAAAGTACCCTCGTATCCTCGCTTTCGCCATTTTGGCCGCGCTGGCGATGCTTGCAGCCCCTGCCGCCGAGCGGCCCAATGTGCTCTTCATCGCGGTAGACGACCTGCGCATCAATCTCGGCTGCTACGGCGACCCCGTGGCGCGCACGCCGCATATCGACTCGCTCGCCGCGCGCGGCACCGTTTTCACCCGCGCGTATTGCCAGCAAGCCGTGTGCAACCCCTCGCGCCAATCGGTCCTCAGCGGCCGCCGGCCCGACAGCATTCGCGTGTGGGACCTCACCACCCTTTTCCGCCACACCACTCCGGAAGTGGTTTCCCTGCCTGAACACTTCAAACTCAATGGCTACTTCGCCCAGGCTTTCGGAAAGATCTACCATGGCACCCAGGGCATGAACGATCCGCAGTCATGGTCCGTACCGGAACAGTACGGCCATATCGATAAACGCGACGACTACCGGCTCGCCGAGAATCGCGCGCCCACCAAAGGCCAGAAGGCCGCAGCGGTGGAATTCGTGGAAGCCAGCGACGACGACTATGGCGATGGCTGGGTCGCGCGCGATGCAGCCGCAGCCATCCAGCGATTGGCCGCCACTCCGGCGGCACAGCGCCAGCCCTTTTTCCTGGCGGTCGGTATTCGCAAGCCACACCTACCCTTCACCGGCCCGAAAAAATACTGGGATATGTTCGAGGGGGTCGCGATCCCACCGCCAGAGCAGCCGGAACCGCCACGCGGCGCACCGGCGGTGGCCTTGCACCCATCGGTGGAGTTGCGAGGCTACACGGATGTGCCCACCGCGCCCGATCTCGCGGCCGAGCAGATCGCTCGACTGCGGCGCGGCTACTATGCCGCCACCGCCTACGCCGACGCGCAGATAGGCCGCGTGTTGACCGCGCTCGAGCAGAGCGGCTTCGCCAAAAACACTCTCGTCGTACTCTGGGCCGACCACGGCTTTCATCTCGGCGAGCATCATCTCTGGGCCAAGACCACCAACTACGAGGCCGATACACGCGTGCCGCTGATCGTCGCGACTCCCGACTCGCGGCCCAAGGGCGTACGCTCCGCAGCCTTGGTCGAGTTGGTCGACATCTATCCTACCTTGCTCGAGCTCGCCAGCTTGCCCGCCCGGGCCGAGCTCGATGGCCGCAGCTTCGCCGACCTGATCGGCCATCCCGACAAGCCAGGTCGCAGCGGTGCGCTCAGCCAGTTTCCGCGTCCGTGGGTAACGGGCCGCGACTTCCGGCCCGAGCACATGGGCTATGCCATCCGCACCGCCACCCACCGCTACATCGAGTGGCGCCGCACCGCCGACGGCACCGTCGCCGCACGCGAACTCTATGCGTACAGGGGAGACGAGCTTTTCGAGACCGAGAACATCGCCGCCCACCCCACCGAAGCCGCGCGCATCCGCGAGATGGCCGCGCTCCTGCCCAAGGCCACCCCGGCTTTCTCCGCCAAGCCTCCGAGCCCGAAGAAAAACTAGCCCCACCCATGCTCCGAATTTTGCTTCCCGTCATCTTCCTCGCAGCTGCGGCCTGTGCCGCCTCGGAGCATCCACGCCCCAACATCCTCTTCCTAGCCGTCGACGATATGAACGACTGGCCTGCGTACCTCGGCGGTTATCCAGGGCAAGTCCTCACCCCTAATCTCGACGGCCTCGCGAGACGGGGCGTAGCTTTCACCAATGCCCACTGCGCATCACCGGTCTGCAACCCATCGCGCACCGCCCTACTGACGGGCCGGATGCCCTCGACCACGGGTATCTACAACAATTCCCAGTGGTGGCGGCCAAATCACCCGGATCTCGTCACGCTCCCCGACTACTTCAAACGCCAGGGCTACCACGTCGCGGGTGCGGGTAAGATTCATCATCATACCGCGGGCTCCAATCCTCCGGATCAGTGGCACGACTACCGGCCGTTGCTCTTTCGCGACGATCCTTGGTTTCGGGGCGACAAACTCAACTACCCGTGGTCAAAGCCAGCACCTCCGCCAGCCGGCTTTCCATTTTCCGGAGTACACGGTTTGAAATCAGAGTCTGACTGGGGCGCGCTACCGCTCGATGAAGGCGCCTACGACGATGCCCGCACCGCCGACTACGCGATCGCCTACCTCGATCGCGCCGAATCAGATAAGCCCTTCTTCCTGGCGTGCGGCTTTTTCCGTCCGCACCTGCCTTGGTACGCACCCCAGCGGTATTTCGATCTTTATCCTCTCGACCAGATCCGCCTCCCCGAAATGCCAGCCGATGATCTCGACGACATACCGAAAGAGGGTCGCCGGCTAGCCGCGCGCACGAGCGAGATCATCCCCGCCCTCAAGGCCTCAGGCGCCTGGCCCCGGGCCATCCAAGCCTATCTGGCGAGCATCAGCTTTGCCGACGCCCAACTCGGACGCGTGCTTGCGGCCCTCGCGCGCTCGCGGCACAATGCCCATACTATCGTCGTCCTCTGGTCCGACCACGGCTACCACGTGGGGGAAAAGCATCACTGGAACAAGAGCACCCTCTGGGAGCGCTCCACGCGAGTGCCCTTCATCGTCGTGGCGCCCGGCATCACAACCGCAGGCCAGACCAGCAGTCGCCCCGTCAACCTGATCGACCTATACCCCACCCTCGTCGTACTCGCGGGGCTGCCCCAACCGGCGGGCCTGGATGGCCGTGACCTCACGCCGCTGCTGCGCGATCCGGGCGCCGTCTGGGGGTACCCCTCGGTCACCGAGTTCGAGGAGGGCAATGCCGCGGTGCGTTCGGAGCATTTCCGCTATATCCGCTACCACGATGGCGGGGAGGAACTCTACGATCACCGCACGGATCGCCACGAGTGGAGGAATCTCGCTGCCGATCCCGCCTACGCGACGATCAAGGCAGAACACGCGCGCTGGCTGCCCAAGACCTGGGCCAGGCCCGTCCCCGGCAAGAAGGCCTTTGTCTTCGAGTCTGCTACCCATACATGGAAAGGGCGGAGCACCGGCCGCACGCTGCGTTGAGGCTGGCTCACGACTCTTTTCCGAGTAGCGGGATTGCCGCCTTCAATTGTCTCGGGGTGCATCGTCCCCAGCCATACCGGCCGGGCTCGACGCACAAATGCCACCGACCCGCACGCCAACGAAATTCGCAGCCGTTCTCGGCATGGCGGTATTTCTCTCCCTCTTCGGCGCCAAGCTGATCACTCTCCATCGATTTGGCAGCGACCTCCCGTATTGGGATCAGTGGGCGGGAGAAGGGATGCTCACGTTTCTGCCATGGCTGGAGAGACAGGAATTTTGGGGACCTCTTTTCGGGTTGCATAATGAGCATCGCATCGCGCCCACCCGGGCCCTCTGCCTCGCCCTGATGCTGGTCGGCGGGCAGTGGGATGCCCGGGTACAATGCATCGTAAACGCCAGCCTACACGCCACGATGGTGGCACTGCTCCTCTGGTGGGCCAGCAAGCGCGTCAGCCGGGGATGGCTGCTCGTCATCGCAGTCGTGCTCACCCTGCTGGTGGGTAGCCCCATCGCGTGGGAAAACATCCTGGCGGGCTTCCAGTCGCAATTTTACTTTTTGATCGCGCTCTCGCTGCTGGGGATCGGCGGGGTGGTGCGCAACCGGGCCGGGTCCCTTCCGTGGGTGCTGGCAGCGCTCGCGTGTTTCACCGCCGTAGTGTCGATGGGATCGGGCATGTTGTGCGGTGCACCGCTCATTTTTCTCGGGCTGATGCAGGCGGCTTTTCATCCGGAGCGGCGTCGCGATGCGTTTGCCATGCTCGCACTCGGTGCAGCGGTGCTCGGCATGGGAGCCTATCTCTACGTGCCGGCCCCGCACCATGCTGGGCTGCGTTCGCAATCGGTGGCGCAGTTTTTACTCTATTTCGCCCGGTGCCTGTCATGGCCATGGTACGACTGGCCTTGGTTGAGCCTTGTCATCTGGACGCCGTGGAGCGTGCTGCTTTTCAGATGGCTGAAAGACCTCCGAAGCCGGCGGGATGCCACCGACGATATTCTGTTGGCATCCGGCCTTTGGGTGCTGGTCCAAGCCGCCGCCGTCAGCTACGCGCGGGGCGCATCGGGCATCTATCCCTCGGCCCGGTATGGCGATGTCACCGGCTTGGGCGTGGCGCTCGGGCTGATCGTGATGGCACGGCTCGCACAGCGCCATCCCTTGCGCTGGCAGTTGGCTGCCGGAGTTTACCTCACCCTCATCCTCGGCGCAGGTGCTCTGGCCACCCGCACGGTCTTCGCCAACGATCTCTTCCGAGTGAAGAGCGACTCACTCACCTACGAAGCGAATGTGCGGGCCTTCCTTCTCACGGATGACGAGTCGCATCTCAAACCCGGCGCGATCCCCTTTCCCCACGCAAGCTGGCTCCGCGACCAACTCAGAAATCCGCGCATCTCAAGCATCCTACCCGCAAGCGTGCGCACTCCGCTCCCGCTGGCGGGTTTCCTCCAATCGGACCCGGATCGTCTCCCCCATCGGCCCATCAAGCTCGTGCCATCCGGATCGCGGTGGCAGAGCGCTGAGATCCCGGGCGGTAGTGGATGGTGGAAAATCGAGACGACCGGGGATCTGGGCAGGTCTGATGCCACCCTCCAACTCGTATCAGCCTCCAGCGGCGCCGTGCTGGCCGACATCGCACCCACCAAAAATGCGCAAACGCACTGGCGCGCCGCTTACGTGAAGGTGCCCCGAGAGCCCTTTCACGTCGTCGCGTCCTCCCAAGGCGTGGCCTACTTTGCCTTTAGCCAACCGGTCGCCCTTTCGAGCGTCAGCTATGCCGCTTTCTGCCTGAGCAAGCAGGGCATCCTCATTCTCAGCCTCGGACTCCTGTTCTTCATTCCCTTGTTGGCATTGCTCAAAAACAGGCAACCCTCTACACACCATAATCTTGAGCATGAAGCACCCCGGGGCGCAGCCAGCCACTCACTTTAAACTTGGCCTCCCCCAAGGCCTTTTGTTTGCATCTTGATTGTCGGTACTTGCTTGCAAGGCCTTCCTTCCAGCCTGACTTCCCATCCCCAAGATTACGCTTGCGCCCGCTCCCGGTCTCAGGGAGTCTATGTCCTTGCGTCAGTAGATATCCGCTCGGTTGCGGATGTCTACCATGGCTGGTCCAGCACTCCGCTGGATTGGAACGGTGACGCCGGTTTAGCCCGATTTCCAATCGGGAAAGACGGGTGGCACGGTGCCTGCAAAGGTGCCCTACAGTCGTGAAGTTCAACTAAAAAACCAATGTCTACCGCAGTCGTTAAACCCGAAATCATCGCAGAATACAAAACTCACGATAAGGATACCGGTTCGTCCGAAGTCCAGGTCGCGCTCCTGACCGCTCGCATCAATCACTTGACCGAGCACCTGCGCACGCACCGCAAGGATTTCCACTCGCGCCGCGGGCTCCTGCAGATGGCCTCCCGCCGTCGTAAGCTCCTCGATTACTTGAAGCGCCATAACCTGCCCAAGTACAGCGAGTTGCTGCAGAAGCTCAATCTCCGTAAGTAACGCTCCTTTTCCAACGGGCGACCCGATCCGCGGGTCGCCCGCTGTCTTTATTGACACTCGCACGCGCTGGTCGGGGCATTTCCGTTTGGTTCTCAGTTGAGGACCGGGCGCCAAACGGAAATCTCTCGCCTCGCTACGAGCGGAGAGAAGGGGTAGTTGGTTCTACAGTTCCAAAAACCCTCATTTCACACCGCAGCAGTGCCGTACCCCGGTGCCGTTGCCGCCTCCGACCCCGGAGGTCACCCGAGCCCCGCCAGGCCGCGTATCGCTGGCTGGTTCGGTCTATCACCCGCGATACGCAGTCCGTCGCATCGTCCGCTATCCGTCCGATCCGATCCGAATAGAAAGCTAGTATAATGAATCAGAAACACTCCGTCACGGTCCCCGGCTTGGGGATCACGTTCAGCACCGGTACCTACGCCGGCCTCGCCAATGGCGCGGTCAATGTCTCCGTCGGCGAGACCAATGTCTTCGTCACCGCCTGTATCGCCCAAGGCACCAAGCCCGGCCAGGATTTCTTCCCCCTCACCGTCGATTACCGTGAGAAGTACGCCGCAGCCGGCCGCTTCCCCGGCGGCTATTTCAAGCGCGAGGGCCGCCCCTCCGAGAAGGAGATCCTCACCTCCCGCCTCTGCGATCGCCCCTGCCGCCCCCTTTTCCCCGAGGGCCTTCTGAATGAGGTCCAGATCATCGGCCAGCTCCTGTCGGCCGACCAGATCAACGAAGCCGATATCCCGATGGTCAATGGCGCCAGCGCCGCCCTCGCGATCTCGAATATCCCGTGGAATGGGCCGATCGGCTGCGTGCGCGTCGCGCAGATCGACGGCCAATTCGTCGCCAATCCCACGATCGAGCAGATGTTCGCCTCGTCGCTCGACCTCATCTACGTCGGCACCAAGAAGGACATGCTGATGATCGAAGGCAGCGCCGACCAGATCGCGGAAGAGGACTTCATCCGCGCGCTGGAGTTCGGCCATCAGGCCATCCAGCCCATCATCGCCGCGATCGAGGAGCTCCAGAAGCTCGCCGGCAAGGCCAAGAGCACCTTCCCGCTCGTCGGCGCCACTGCCGAGGCCCGTGCGATCATCGAGGAGGTCGTACCGACCGAGCGCCTCGTCGCCGCCATCTTCGGCAAGGAGAAGGCTGAGCGCAGCGCCGCCGTGAAGGCTCTCAAGGAAGAAGCCAAGGTCGCCCTCGCCGCCCGCCTCGGCGAAGGCAAGTTCACCGATGTCGATCTCAACGTCGTCTTCGAAGATCTGCAGTACAAAGCCTACCGCAAGAACGTCCTCGAGAAGGGTGTGCGCGCCGACGGTCGCGACTCCAAATCCGTCCGCAAGCTCCATGCCGAGGTCGGCGTGCTGCCCCGCGTGCACGGCTCCGCCACTTTCCAGCGCGGCGACACGCAGAACATCGCGATCACGACGCTTGGGCCGACCAAGGAT
Source organism: uncultured Opitutus sp. (assembly GCA_964480585.1). Classification (GTDB taxonomy): domain Bacteria; phylum Verrucomicrobiota; class Verrucomicrobiia; order Opitutales; family Opitutaceae; genus ER46. Next base: position 79,198 of record CAYZPV010000013.1, read on the forward strand.
GCCCAGGACCTCGATGCGCTCACCGGCGGCGTGAAGTCCAAGAGCTTCATCCTCCACTACAACTTCCCTCCCTTCTCTGTCGGTGAGACGGGCCGCTTCGGCTCGCCTGGCCGCCGCGAAATCGGCCACGGCGCCCTCGCCGAGCGCTCGCTCGTGCCGGTGTTGCCCCCGGAGGACGCCTTCCCCTACTCGATCCGCGTCGTCTCCGAGATCATGTCGTCCAACGGCTCGACTTCGATGGCCTCGATCTGCGGCGGCTGTCTGGCCCTCATGGATGCCGGCGTACCGATCATCGCTCCTGTGGCCGGCATCTCTTGCGGCCTCATGACCGAGAGCGCCGCCGATGGCTCGATCTCCAAGTGGGTCACGATCACCGATATCCTCGGTGAGGAAGATCACTTCGGCGATATGGACTTCAAGCTCGCAGGCACCACCAAGGGCATCACGGGCTTCCAACTCGACCTCAAGATCAACGGCCTGCCCTTTGAGATCGCCAAGACCGCGATCTTCCAGGCGCGCGATGCTCGCATCGAGATCCTCAAGGTCATGCTCGGCTCGCTCCCCGCGCCCCGCGCCGACCTCAGCAAGTTCGCCCCTCGCATCCAGACGATCCAGATCGATCCCGAAAAGATCGGCCTGCTCATCGGGCCCGGCGGCAAGACCATCCGCCGCATCGTCGAGACGACGGGCGCGCAGATCGACATCGCCGAGGACGACTCCGGCAAGGTCTTCATCTACTCCAACAATGGCGACGCCATGGCCCGCGCCATCGCCGAGATCGACGGTCTCTGCGGCGGCGGCGGTGGCCGTGATGGCGGCGTGCCGATCGAGGTTGGCAAGCTCTACAATGGCCGCGTGACCGGTATCAAGGACTTCGGTTGCTTCGTCGAATGCACGCCCGGCAAGGAAGGCCTCTGCCACATCAGCGAGCTCGCCGACTTCCGCGTCCGTCGTACTGAGGACGTCGTGAAGATGGGCGAGATGATCTGGGTGAAGTGCGTCGGCATCGACGAGAAGAGCGGCAAGGTCCGCCTCTCCCGCAAGGCCGCCATGAAGGAAATGGACGCCCAGAAGCAGCAGCAAGGCGGAGCCCCGGCGGCCCCCGCCGCTCCGGCTCCGAGCGCCCCCGCCCAACAGTAAACACTGAGCCCGCTGAAAAGCGCGCACTTGGTATTCACAAAGCCGCGACGCGAAAGCGCCGCGGCTTTTTTGTGCCTGAAAGATCCGCCGTCTCCCCCATTGAGCGCAGCGTCTATCCGGAGGAATACTGATCGGCGGTGGGAATCGAAGCAGCGAGCGCCGGCATAGGCCGGCTCTTCGCTTTCTAACAGTGTCGCCGAGGCAGTTGGTTCAACCCCCTCGAGCCGCCCCACGCATCAGGGCACGAGGTCGAAGATCCTCACGACCTTCTCGGTCTCGGCGGTGCCCTGCAGGAAGGTGAACGTGAGGTCCGTCGCACTCGCCACGATCTCCTCGTAGCGCTTGAGATCCCACTTTGCGATCGGCTCGCCATTGATCCTGATCAGCAGATCGCCTGTCTGTACGCCAGCCGCCGCGGCAGGGGATTTCGGCACCACGCCGGCTATGCGCCAATAGGCGGGCGTCTTATTGAAGCTCACCCCCGCGCTGCGGCGCCCCGGGAGCACGATGGGAGCCTTGGACTCACGATCAAAGATCACGCGATCGCTCGTCTGGTCGAAGGTGACCGTGAAGTACCGCAGCACCCCCGCGCCGATGGCCGAGAGTTCGTCGGAAAGATCCACCACCGGCCGGGGGAAGGCTTGGTCGCCGACGGTGAGAGTCTCGCTCAGGCGACCGATCTGCTGGGTGCGATCTCCCACGATGGAGCCAATGGTGGCGCCGATAGCGGGACCGTATTCGAAGCTTGGATTCAGGCCGATGGGGTTGAGGCTGAAGGTCATATCGCTGCCCGAGTCGATCAGCGCAGAAAACGTACGCTCGCCGAGGCGCAACGGCACGAGCGGAGTTTTACGCGGGTTGTCAAATGGTACGGCGGTGCCGGGCACGGGTGCCGCGGTTTTAGGCCGCTGAAGCACCACTTTGCTGCCGGGGTAGTCGAGCGTAAGCAGCACGTCGCGGAAGAGCGGGAAGCCCAACACGCCATCGATCCGCGTGCCGAGATGCGCGCCGAAGGCGGCGCAATCGTAGAGTAGCACCGGCACATCGTCGAACCGCACGCCGTTGAGCTCGAGTCGCCGCATGGCGGCCTCGGGCAGCTCGATCACACGGCCATCGGGGCCCATGACGCGACGCGACATCGGAGACACGGTCCAACCCGGGTAGCGCCGCGCCAGAGTAGGACTCATCAGCGTCACCGAAGAGCCGGTATCGATGAGGAAGCGATAGGGCCCATAACGGTCCCATTTTACCTCGATCACCAGATAGTTGCCGATCGTCTGCGCGGGCAAGGTGACCTTGGCCGAGTCAAAGCTCGTGCGCAGGGGCCGTGCGGGCAGAGGCTTGGGGCCTCCCGACGTGGTGCAGCCCGCCGCCACCAGCAGCGCAGCGAGCGCCATCAGCAGACTGGGCAGGCGCAGGTTCATTTCACCGGCTTCGGCAAGCGCGCACTCAGCGCGAGCGCGACGATGGCGAGGATCGCGCCCGCCACAAATACAGTAGGCGCGCCAAATACCCAGAAGACCACGCCCGCCAAGACAGGCGTAAACGCCCGCGAAAGCGCCCCCAGCGAGCGGAAGATCCCAAGCACACGCCCCTGCTCGGCTGCGCTCGCGTAAAGCGAGATCAAGCCGGTCGACGCGGGATTCACCAGACTCGAGCCAAAGACCAGCACCCCCACTCCCAGGTAAAGTTGCCATGGCGTGGCGCAGTAGCCCACGATCACAAAGCCAATGGTAGCCGAGGCGAGGCCAAGGTTGAGCACACGGTTTTCATCCACGACCTTGAGCAGCTTGCGCACGATGTAGCCTTGAGTGATGATGGCGCAGAGCCCGAGAAAACCGAGGAGGTAGCCATTTTCCTTGGCCGTGTACCCGAAGCGTTGCTGACCGAGAAACGTCAGCGACGCTTCCATGCCGACAAATGCCACCGAGAAGAGAAATGCCACGAGGTTGGCCTGCCGCACCGCTGGATTGTCGAGCCCCAGGATTGCCGCCAGCGGATTGCGGAGCCGAGGCTCGCGGGACTCCGCCTTGGCCTGAGCAGAAAGGGTCTCCTTGAACCGCGTCGATATCCACACGAGATTCACCAAGCACAGCGCAAACGCGATCAACGCCGGCATCGAAAAGGGATTGATTCCCCATGCCACAAGGCCCGGAAAGGTCTCCGCAAGATTCACCCGCATCGCAAAGGCGCCCAGCATCGGGCCCGTGAGGAGACCGAGGCCAAAAGCCGCGCCCACCAAGCCCATGGCCTTGGAGCGTTCGTCGCGCGAGGTCACATCGGCCACGGCCGCCGTCGCCACCGAGAGATTGCCGCTAAAGGCGCCTCCGACGATGCGCGAGAGGAGGAAGAGCCAGAAGGAGCCACTAAGCACCCAGACGAGATAACTCACCGCCGTGCCTGCGACTGTAAAAAGCAACACGCCGCGTCGACCGCGACGATCGCTCAACGAACCCCAGAACGGAGCGAAGATAAACTGGAGGATCGAAAATACCGACGCCACCACGCCGCCGAAAAGCACCGGCGCATAACTTGCGATTCCGAAGGCGGCGGCCAGAGCATTCACCTGCCCCACCAACCAGCCCAGCGCGCCACTCTCGCCCTCGATCTTCAGGTAATGCGCCAGCAGGTCGGGCCCCAAGGGAAAGCCGATCGAGAAGCCGATCAGATCAATGTAGAGGGTAAGAAAAATGACCCCAAGCGAAAGGGGGCGGGCGGGACGCGCGGCAGTATGGGGAGCGGCTTGGGACACGAAGGAAAACGATCAAGCAAAACGACTCCACCCGCGACGCCAAGGCGCAAACGGCCCGAGCGGCGAAGTTGCGAGCCAATCATCGCTCACGGGCTCCACCCATATCCCGGGACCCCTATGGCCTCCAAAGGCCAACCGCCGGCCCTGCCGTCGAAATTACAGCAACAGCTCGCGAAGCTTGCTCTCCAACGCGGCGGCGGTGAACGGCTTGCCAATAAAGTCCACTCTTCCCAAGCCGGCGGGAATGCGCCCGATCACGTCTCCTTCACTGTAGCCGCTCATCAGGAGCACACGGACTTCCGGACGTATTTTGCGCAGCTCCTCCAGCACCTCCTCACCACGCATCACCGGCATGAGCAGATCGAGGATCACCAGATCGATGCGCATGGCCTCATGTTTGAAGAGCGCAATCGCCGAGGGACCGTCGGCCACCGGCAGCGGCGTGAGGCCGAAGCTTTTGAGCAGCGCCACCGCGACGGTGCGCACAGGCTCTTCATCCTCCACTACGAGCACCGTGCCCAGTCGCTGCCAACGCTTCCCGCTGGAGGCATCGGGCGCGCGCACAGGCACGGCCGGCGCCTCATCCGGAGGCAGCAGCAGGCGGAACGTGGAGCCCACGCCCGACTCGCTCTCCACGCTGAGCGCCCCCTTGTGCCCCCGCACGATGCCGAGCACCGCAGCCAACCCGAGGCCACGGCCTGCAAATTTGGTGGTGAAAAACGGATCGAAGATCTTGGCGAGCACCTCGGGGGCCATTCCCGTGCCGCTATCGCGTACCTCCAGAAAGACATAGTTCCCCGGCGGCAATTCCGCGCCTACAGCGCATCCGGCCAGCGAGGCCTCGTCGGCACGCATCGTGCCTGTGGCTACCACGATCTCGCCCTTGCGCGCCGACACCGCGTCGGCGGCATTGAGGACGAGATTCATCACGATCTGCCGGAGCTGCGTCGCATCGGCCATCACCGCCGGCAACGGCCGGGAAAGCTCCAAGCGCAGCGTGCCATGCTGCGAGACGGAGACCTTGAGCAGCGGCAGGAGATCTTCCACCAGAGCGGTGATATCGATGGGCTCGACCACGAAGCGCCCCTTGCCCGCATAGGCCAGCATCTGCCGGCAAAGCTCGGCCGCCCGCATCGCAGCCGACTCGATCGCACGCAGCGGCGTGCCAACGGGATGCTCCGGTGTCGTATCGAGCCGAGCGAGACCCACATTGCCCACGATGCTGCCGAGAAGGTTGTTGAAATCGTGCGCGATGCCGCCCGCCAGCAGGCCGATGCTTTCCAGTTTTTGCCCTTCGAGCATCTTGCGCTCGATCTCCAGGCGCTCCGTCTCCGCCCGCTTCTGCGCGGTGATGTCGATCGCGAGGCCCTCAAAAAAGCGCAGGTCGCCCTCCGCGTTGTACACCCCTTTGCCGCGCGACAGCACCCATTTTTCTCCGCCCGAGCGGGTGTGGATGCGATACTCGACATCGACGTCGTCCTGATCATCGAGCGCCCGGCGGGTCGATTCACGCACGCGCGCGATGTCGTCGGGATGGATGCAGTCTCGGAAGTGCTTCACCCCCGACATGAGCTCATCCGCAGTCCAGCCTGTGAGCCCAAAAGCACCCTCGCTAAGAAAGAGCACGTTGAGCTGCTCATCGTACGAGCACCGGTACGCCATTCCCGGCAGGGCATGCAGCATATGCGCGATCTGCCGCCGGCTCTCCGCCAGTTCCTTGGTGCGCTCCGCCACCTCGCGCTCGATCGTATCGGTGCGCCGGCCGAGCAGCAGCACGATACCCGCGACGAGCGTCGATAATGCCAGCACCGAGGCCGATCGCAGCAGCGGCGTCGCCGTGAGCTGCTCGTTCATCCAGCCGCTCCGTGGCCGCACGAGGGCGCGCCACTCTCGCCCGCCGAAGGGCAGCGCCAGCTCGCGATATAAACCCGTCCTAAACTCGGCCTCGCTCATCTGCACAGACGGCGCGGTGCCCGCGGCCTTGTGGTGAAGCAGACGCTTACCGGCATCGGTTTCCGACGCATCCACAAAAAGCACGTCCAGCTCCGGCCCCTGCCGGCCGTAGATAGACTCCAGCAAGTCGTGCAGCCGGAAAACGCAAATCAGCACCCCGCCGAAAGTCTCACCCTCCGGCATCATCCGATATACGGGGCAAAACATCACCACCCCGAGCTTCTGCCCACGCTCCTGCACCAGCCGAAACGGCGCGGTCAGGGTCATGCGCCCACTCCGCCGCGCCTGCTCGATGAAAGGCAGATTGCCGCTGGTCTTAAGATCGTAGCCTAGGGCGATTTCATTGCCCGCCAGCGGCTCGATGTAGACGATCGGGTTGTGCTCTTCACGGTGCTGGGCGCGGCGAGGCGTGCCGTCCGCACCAAATTCCACAAACTCCACCGGCCGGCCATGCAGGCGCGAAAGCAGAGCCTCCCATCGCGGCCGCTCGCTCGCCGAAGTCACCGGCGCCCACTCCAAGGCCTGCACGCCGGATATCCGGCTGCCGATGCGACGAGCTGCAGCGGCAAACTCCGCCGAGGTCACCTCGTCGCTCGAGACAAAAAGCGTCGAGAGCCCGAATAACGCGTCTTCATAGTGAATCAGGATCTCGCGCAGCAAAGCGTGCTGGAGCGACGCGCCGTGTAGGAACTCAGCTTCGGCCTTGGCCAACTCCTCCGCCCTGCCGGTGCGATATAGCACCACGCTCAATGAGATGCCCACCGCAAGGATCGCCGCAATTGTCGTCCGATAAGGAAGTTTACGGGTGCGGCGCGCAGGTGCTGGCATGGATTGGGCGGGAACAGCAAAGGGTACTCGTCGCCGCCAATCAATGTCGGACAAACCCTACCCTTCTTGAGGGCTTATCCGACAAACTTCTCCTGATGGATAGCAGTTTATGCCATCCGGCCCAAGACCAGGAGCTCCCCAAAGACCCTTCGAGAGAGCTCCAGCCTGAGAGAGGCTGCCGGGCCGACTTTCGGCGCCGGCTGGCTGCCTCAAAGCTTGTAGGGCAACGGATATTTACCCGTCAGCTTGGCTACACGGACCTTGGTCGCCTCGAGCGCAGCCGCCTCGCCGGGCGTGCCGATGGCGGCGAGCACCGCATCGATGCAGGCGGCGATCTCGCCCATATCGGCCTCGACGAAGCCGCGGCTCGTCACCGCCGGCGTGCCGAGGCGAATGCCCGAGGCTTGGAAGGGGCTCCGGGTCTCGAAGGGCACGGTGTTCTTGTTGCAGGTGATATGGGCGAGATCGAGGGTCTCCTGCGCTTTCTTGGCGGTGAGTTCCGGGTATTTGGTGCGGAGGTCGACCAGCATGAGGTGATTATCGGTGCCACCCGAGACGATCTTGTAGCCGAGTTGGCTCATCGCCGCCGCGAGGGCGCGCGAATTCTTCACAATCTGCTCAGAGTAGGTCTTGAACTCGGGTTTGAGGCACTCGGCGAAGCACACGGCCTTGGCCGCGATCACGTGCATCAGCGGGCCGCCCTGGCCGCCGGGGAACATCGCGGAGTCGATGGCCTTGGCGTGCGCCGCCTTGCAGAGGATGAGGCCACCGCGCGGACCGCGCAGCGTCTTGTGCGTCGTGGTCGTGACGAAGTCGGCATGCGGCACCGGAGAGGGATGGATGCCGGAGGCCACGAGGCCGGCGATGTGCGCGATATCCGCAAAGAGGAGCGCTCCCACACTGCGGGCGATCTCGCCCATGCGGGCAAAATCGATCGTGCGCGAGTACGCGCTGGCGCCCACCGTGATCATCTTGGGCTTCTCGCGCTCGGCGATCTTGGCGAGCTCGTCGTAGTCGATCAGGCCGTTGTCCTCACGGACGCCGTACTGCACAAATTGGTAGAGTTTGCCCGAGAAATTCGCCGGGTTGCCGTGCGTGAGGTGGCCGCCATGGCTCAGGTTCATTCCGAGTACCTTGTCGCCGGGCTGGAGCACGGACGTGTACACCGCGAAATTGGCCTGCGAACCAGAGTGCGGCTGTACATTGGCGTGCTCGGCGCCGAAAAGTGCCTTCGCGCGCTCGATGGCGAGGGTCTCGACCTTGTCGACATACTCGCAGCCGCCGTACCACCGCTTGGCGGGATAACCTTCGGCATACTTATTGGTCAGCACGCTACCCTGCGCTTCCATCACCGCGGGGTAGGTGAAGTTTTCTGAAGCGATGAGCTCGATGTGGCTTTGGTGGCGACCCAGCTCGGCGGAAATCGCCGAGTAGATTTCAGGATCGAGAGTGCGAAGCGGCGCGGAGGAGAACATGTAGGTGCGGGTGTCGTGTTCGGGTTCGGGAATGCGAAAAAACCACCCGAGGCGACGCCGATAACGGCGAATCCGCAACCAGAAAACCCGCCCTCAGCGAGCCCGCTTCCGATCGATGAGTGTCTTAAGATGCTCCACCAAGGAGGGCACCGCCTCCACCATTTCGTCGCGAGTCGACTCGTACAGGCGCAAGGAGCCGCCGAAAGGATCGCCAATCTCCTTATCGACCGAGCCCGGCATAAACTCTCGGAACAAGAACAAGTTCTGCGGCACCGGATCGGCCTGCATCTGAATCATCATGCGGTGAGACTCCGTCATACAGATGACCGCGAGCGCCTCATCCAGCATACGCTGGGTAAGCGGCTGGCTGACATGATGGGAGACATCCAGACCCACCTTTTTCAGTGCCACCACGGAATTCTCCGAAACTGTCTCCCCTCCCCGCGCAGCCACACCGGCAGATACCACTTTCAGCGACCGCAGCGGCTCAGGTTGCGCGGCCAGCGCATGCTGGAGCAGGGCCGCAGCCATGGGACTGCGGCAAATATTCGCGGTGCAAACAGTAACGATTGTGCCGGAGGAGGCCATCGAAGGCAGGGAAAGGACACGCTTTCAGCGGAAACGCAAAGCCGAACATTGCCTTGGGGCCATTCCAGCAGCGCCCCTGCCCTCACGGGCACAACCTGCCGCTCAAATCTTCTTTAGCGCCACGAGGGATCGATGCAGATGCACCGCCCGCTGCAGCGCCACGTCCACCACAGGCAGAGGACCATCCTTGCTCACCGCCTCGGCGCTCGCTTCGGCCAGGCGATCACGCGAGAGGCTCGCTTCGTCGTTGCGGGCCTTACCCGGATTATCGGTCAGCAGACTCGATAGCGACGCGCCCTTCTCCATTGCATCATAGGCAAGCCGCTCGTTGCCGAAATCGAGTTTCAGCGTCACATCGGGCTTGAGATTCCGGCTCGGCACACCGAGCAGTACGATCCCGCCTCCAACCTCGCGCTGCGCCAGCACCCTGAGCAGATCGACAGCCGTCCCGCTATTGGCGAGGACAAAGATCGGCACGCGTGGCTGGGCGCGAAAACGCAGCCAGGCCTCCAAGGCTTTGGCGCCTACCGCATCGCTGCGCGCGTAGCGCACATCGACGACGCACGGCAGCGGTTTGCCCGACTTTTCCGTCGAAGGAAGATCGGCCGGCAGCTCGTGAATCCGGAAATACTTGAGCCCCTGCCCGAGGTCGCGCTCCAGCACGGCCGCCTGCAACGAAGCAAACCCGGCAAGTAACAACGAGAGCAGCAGCGCGGCTTGTTTCATCGGCGATTGAGCTGCTTTGCGCCTATATCTCGGCGGTAGTACTTGGTCGTGCACTCGATCTGGTCGCACACGGCGTAGGCCTTGTCGGCCGCCTCACGCAGCGTCGACGCCAGCGCAGTCACACCGAGCACGCGACCGCCATTCATGACGATCTGGCCCGCGGGGTTTTTCGCCGTGCCCGCGTGGAGGATCGATACGCCCTCCGGCAAAGTCGGCGGAAACGCGATCGGCGCGCCCTTTGGAAACGCCTCGGGATAGCCCTTGGCCGCCACGACCACGCAGAGGGCATATTCGGGGCGCGTCTCGAGCGTGATGCCCTTGAGTTCGCCGCGCGCGGCGGCCCAAAGGAGTGCGAGCAGGTCGTTTTTCACCCGGGGCAGCACCACCTGCGTCTCCGGATCACCAAAGCGGGCGTTATACTCGATCACGCTCGGCCCCTCGGGCGTGAGCATGATTCCGATGAAGAGCGTACCGCGATAATCCATGCCCTCTGCCGCGATGGCCTCCACCGAGGGGCGGACCACTTCTTTTTCGATGCGAGCGAAGAGCTCCGGCGTCACCACCTCCGCGGGCGAGTAGGTGCCCATGCCGCCGGTGTTGGGCCCCGTATCACCATCGCCGATCCGCTTGTGATCCTGCGATGTCGGCAGGATCGCGTAATCCCGGCCCGAGACGACGACGAGGATCGAAGTCTCCTCGCCAAAGAGGCAGTCCTCGATCAGCAACTGCTTGCCGCTGGAGCCAAACTTCCCGCCCTCGAGCATGTCGCGCACCGCCGCCTCGGCCTCAGCCAGCGTCTGGGCCACCACCACGCCCTTGCCCGCCGCGAGGCCATCGGCCTTGACCACGATAGGGATCGAGCGCGTGCGCAGGTAGTCGAGGGCGGGCTGCACTTCGCTGAAGAACGCTGCCGGCGCAGTCGGGATCCTATGCTTCAGCAGGATCTGCTTGGTGAATATCTTCGAGGCCTCCAGCCGAGCGCCGTCGGCCTTGGGGCCGTACACCGGGATGCCCGCGGCGATGAGCTTGTCGGCCAGCCCGAGCGAGAGCGGCACCTCGGGGCCGACCACCACGAAGGCGATCTTTTCCTTCAGCGCGAGCGCCACGAGCCCCGCGACATCGTCTGCCGCCACCGGCACGCACGGCACATCGGCCGCGATGCCCGCATTACCCGGCGCGCAAAGCACGCGCGGTTTCGCCGGCGAAGCGAGGAGCGAGCGCACAAGCGCATGCTCGCGGCCACCAGAGCCAACGACGAGAACCGAGGAAGGAAGGGATTTCACAGAGGAAAGAACACAGACACTTCGGCGGGCTGCCGTAAACTTATTCGGCTGTCATTCTCTTCGCCACTGCCGGGGGCACTACAGCACCTGCAGCTTCTTCCGATAAAACGCCACCACCTCATCCGGGTCGTCGGTGAAAAGTACGTAGTCGGCCATCCAGGCGGGGGCGCGCTTGGTCTGGATCATCGTGCGGAGCTGGCGGCGAAGGTCGCCCCAGAACTGCGCGTTGAAGAAGACATACGGCACGCGCGGGCGAATGCCGAGCTTGAGGTTGCACATCTCGATGCCGACTTCCTCGAGGGTGCCGACGCCGCCGACGTTGAAGATGCAAAAATCCGCCGCCTCGAACCACTTTTGGCGGAAGTGGCGCGACGACTCCTGGAAGGTGTTGAAGAAATCCACCCCCAGTTCCGGCGGCTGGGCCTCGAGCTCTAGGAAACATGCGCCCGTGAGCGCGCCCTTGGCCCGGGCCTGCTCGGTAGCGAGACGCATCACGCCGCCGCCGCCGCCCGTGAGCACGCCAAGATTGTGGCCGATGAAGCTCGTCAGCTTGTCGACAAGCGAGGAGATGCGATCGGTATCTGCCTGCTCCAGTCCCCAGGCCGAGCCGTAAAATGCGAGGATCGTCGCCTCTTGGAACTTGCGGGCCATCTCATCGCGCACGAAGAAGCCATGGTTCTTCTTGTAGGTGTGCAGGTAGATGTCCTTGGTCATGTCGTCGAACCAATAGACCTGCACGCCGATGGCATCGAAGGTGTCGAGACGAGCGTGCGCATTGCTGGACAGAAAATACCCGTGGGTGCGCGAGGCCTTGCGAAAGACGACACGCTTGAGCTTCACCTCGCCAATTCGAGTCACCAGCTCGATTTGCTCCAGCAGGTCGGGAAAATAATCGAGCACCAGCGTATCGGCATTGTCCGGCGCGGCATCAAGCGCCTCGATCATGGTGCGGTGGCCGCAGGGGCCGCCCTCCTCGCCCATCACCTTCTTCAGTTCGTCGCCGGTAGCCTTGAGGAAGACGGCGTGATTTTCCATCGTGGCACTCTGGCCGCGCACGGAGATCTTGGTCCGCGGGCGCGCGTTGACCGACGGCCCCGGCGGATTCTCGTCGAGGCACTTGTAGAGCTCGGTCGTCATGCCCAGCAGGCGTGAGCGACGCTTGGCGAGCGCCTTGGCCTCGGCGTCCTCAGCCTCCGGCGCGCGAAACACCTCCACCGAGACCATGGGATTCACCACCGGCTGGTCGCCGGTGTTGTAGATCTCGAGCATGATATTGGTGCCGAAAGTCTTGATCGGATCGAGCAGCACGGCGCTCGTATGAATGCCGAAATTGCCCGCGCCCTGATTAAGCACCACGAAGTGCTCCTTCAGATACATCGAGCAGCTCGTAAGGATGCCGGAGCGCGGCGGAATGGTGAGCGGCGCAGCCTCATGCCGCACCTGCACGCGATCGATGTACGCGCGACCGGCGTGGCCGCTGATGATACGCTCGAAGTCGGCCCGCTGCACCCGCTGGCTCAGCGTGTAGCTCACTTGGTGCGGGGTGAGGAACACTCGCCCTTGGGAGTCGATGCTGATCGTATTGGGGAGTTTGATGCGGTTCTCCTTCAGCGCGGCCCAGATCTCCGCCGTCGAGAGCTTCGCCGCAGCGGGCGCATAGAAAAGCCGTCCCACCGGCGAGCCTACGCGCATCAACTTTTTCCAATAAGGCGCGTTGGGAAAACTCGCATCGTAGATGAAGGCTTCGGCGTCGATCACGAGCCGGTTTCCGTCCACGCGCGGCTGGCTCGTGAAGAGCATCTCGATGCCAATGCGCGCCCAGGAGCTGCGCAGCGTAAACTTGAGCGCAGCCAGCTGCGCCTTGAGAAATTCAAACTCGGTGGGATTGCGCGGCCAGAATGCCAGCTCGAGCGACACTGCGCGCTCATCCTTGTTCTTCACCGAAAGGATCTGGCCATCCTGACTCGTCCAAAATTGCTCGGGATTCATTTTACGGAGGGACGACGATGCCCGATTACGCGCGCGATACAAGCGCGTAGGGCGAGTCTTCGCCCCGCCTTACTCCGCCCGCAGCCACAGGTCTTCGATCGTACCGTAGATATCTGCATTGTCGCTGATCACGAGCGCCGCGTCCTCGATGGGAATCGGCATCTGCGATATGCCCGTCAGCAGCTGTCGCAACGACGGCGTGTCGCTCGCCAGCGCTTCCGGCCGGCAATACACCGCGACGAGCTGCGCGCCCGCGTGGCGCACCACCCGCCCGCGCAAAAACCCGCCATAGTCCGGCTCGTCCTCGACGATGTGCTCATAGCCACGGGGCGGATGCGCACGATGGCTCGTCCGTGCATCGTGCACCCGCCCGTCGGGATAGATCCAAAAGACAAACTCCGGCACGCCGTGCGTCAGCTCACGGATAGCTGTGCGCCTGCCGCGATGATCCTCGCCGAGAAAAGCGAAGGTCTTCGCCGCCTCTTCGCGAGTGACAGACCCTACGGTAATCACAATAGCGCGCGCAGCTCTTCCAGCGCCTGCTTCGAGCGCTTGATGCCGTCGATCTCGGAGTGCTTGGTGCCCTCGTACTCGATGCTCACGTAGCCCGAGTACCCGGCGGCGACGACGATCTTCATCATGCGCTCGTAATCGAGCGTGATCTCCGTCGGCTCGCGGCGGCTCTCGGTGTAGAATTTGCCAGCGCCCGTATCCCAATCGAGCGTCTTGGCGCTCACGCTCTCCTTCACCCAAGGCATGAACTCACGTACGCCTTGGTAAGGGTTGTACATTTCGCCCGTCTGGCGATTGATGTAGAAATTGCCCAAGTCGGGCAGGATGCCGACCCGCTTGTGATTGGTGAGCTTCATCACCTGCGTGAGCCACTTGCCGTTGGAGGAGAGCCCCCCGTGGTTTTCGACCACGACCCAGAGACCGCGCTTGTCGCCTTCGACGCAGAGGCGGTGCAGGCCATCGGCCGCGAGCTTGGCCTGCTCATCGGCCGGGAGCTTGCCGTCGCTGGCGGCATTTACGCGGATGCTGTGGCAGCCGAGGAAGGCCGCCGCATCGAGCCACTTGAGGTGATTATCCACAGTCTTGGCGCGAGCCTCCTCCTTGGGCGCGCCGATCGAGCCCTCGCCGTCGACCATGATGAGGAGGCTTTTTACGCCTTCGCTCGCGGCGCGCTTCTTCATCTCGCCGAGATAGGCCTCATCCTTCGCCTTGTCCTTGAACATCTGGTTTACGTACTCGATGCCATCGATGCCGAGCGAGCGAGCGATCTTGGCAAAATCGAGATTGTCGAGCGGCTCCGCGCCGGCGCGCTTGAGGAAGCGCTTGTTGAGCGACCATTGCGCGAGGCCGATCTTGAACTTCTCCTTGCCACCTGTCGCCTGCGCGCCGAGCCGCGTAGCCGGCAGCGCCGCCGCCAGCGCACCAAACGCAGCAGCCGATTTCAGAAACGTACGACGGGAAGTGGTCGAGGTAATCATGGGTGGATGGAAAATACCTAAAGCCGCGCGCGAATCACGCGAATTGACGCAAAAAAGAAACGCCGGCTCCTCCGGTATCCGGAGGAGCCAGTAGGCGCACGCTACTACGGTGCTTTAGCCTTCTTCTTGGCTGGGCCATTGAGGTCACCCTGCAGCGGCAGGTGCCTCTGGCCAGCCACGAGTTTCCCCTCTTTGACAAAGCCCTCCGGTCGCGCCTTCAGCCGCTCGATCATCATGGCGCGCCATTGCGCCAGCGTCGCGCGATGCTCGGGCGCGCCGGCGAGATCGCGCAGCTCCTGCGGGTCGGCTTCGAGGTCGAAGAGCTGCTCGCGGCCCGACTGCGTGCGCCAGATGTATTTCCAGCGCCCGTCCGTCAGTGCCTGGAAGCCCACCTCTGGACTGTAGATCGGTGCATGCTCGAAGTGCAGCCACTCGCGCACCTGCGCGCCCCGCTCATTGCGCAGCACGGGCGCGAGGTCGCGGCCATCGGTCTTCTCGGGTCGAGCCACGCCCGCCAGCGCGAGCACCGTGGGCATCACATCTTCCAGCGCCGCTGGCGACAGCGAGCGTACGCCCTTCGCAAAACCCAGCGCGGGCGCACCCGCGACGACCAGCGGGATATTGGCCGACCCCTCGTACGGCTCGCATTTCCGAAAGTAGCCATGATCCCCCAGCATCTCCCCGTGATCGGTAGTCACGATAATCAGCCATGGCCGGCCCGCCCGCTCACTGCGCGCCTTGAAGGCGGAGATCAGCAGCGCCATCTGCTCGTCGAGATGTTCGATGAGCCCGAAATATCCCGCCTGCGCCCGGCGGAGCGTCTCGCCCTCGAGCAGGATACGCTGGCCGGCCTTGTCGCCCTCGGGGCTGAGTTTGGCCTTCTCAACCCAATCGCCCATCGCGGCCGCCGGGAGTTTGGCGGCGAGGTATTTATCAAAGAGCCGTACCGGCGGAAACAGCGGCGGATGCGGCGCGTAGAACGAGGCCGTCAAGAAGATCGGTTTTTCCGACGGCGTATCGGCCAGCACTTGCCGCGAGCGCTGCACCACCCAGTTCGTTGGATGCAGTTCCTCCGCCAGCGGCCATGCCTTGGCGGGCCAGCGATTGGTATCGACCTGCAGTCGGTTGATGATTGCGCGAATGCCTCCGCTCTCCGGCGCGGCCTTCTTCAACTCTGCGTCGTAAAGATCATCCGAGATGTAAGTCGACCCGAGAAACTGCTGTTGATACCCTAAAGTACCGCTCTCCGGTGCCTGGTGCATATTGCGCCCCACGAGCACCGTCGCGTAGCCGCTCTTCGCAAGTAGCGCCGGCAGCGTGGGCGCAGTCAGCGGGCGCAGCTTGTAGCCCACCATGCCGCTCGTCTGCGGAAACTGCCCCGTGAGCAGCGCGTGCCGTGCCGGGATGCAGGAGGGCGTCGTCGAGTAAGCGCGGCGAAACAATGCGCCCTCGGCCGCCAGCGCATCGAGCGTCGGCGTCTGCACCACCGGATGCCCGACGCCCGACATGGCATCTCCGCGAAACTGGTCCGGCATCAACAGGAGCACGTCAGGCCGGGGCGCCGACCGCGCCCCAATCGTGCAAACCATCATCGCCAGGAGTGCTCCCCATAGACGCAGTGTCATGACGCTATTCAAATGCTCCTGCGCTCGGGCGCGAGCCTGATTGGCCTACGCTTGTGTGGCGCACGCTCGATTTTCGCTGCAGCAGGATGCCAGCTCCCCCCAACACGCAAAAAAGCCCGCCGGTCGGGCGGGCTTTTTCTCCGGGACAGCGTCTCTCCCCGCTGGCTTCAGGCGCCCTGGATGTTTGTCGACGGCAGAAACGGGAGCGTCGCGCGGATGGCCTTCTGGCGGGCGGCGTATGCGGTGATGCCGAGGAGCTGTGGGTAAGCCGGGACATGCTGGATGCCGAGTTGCCCCAGAAAGGTGAGAATCCCCGGCAACTGGGTCTGGATATCCGCCCACGCCACTGCCCCAGTTTTTACGAGCGCCGCGAGGAAGTTCCACACGTTTTCGAAAAGCGCGGCGATGAATTGCAGCAGGCTCTTGATATCTGTCTGGAGCGCCTGCAGCAGACTTTGCAGGCTAGTGCTCAGCAGGCTCATGAGATTTTTCAGGAGCGCCGCTGCCCCTGCACCGAGTTTGCTCACGGCATCTTGGATATCCTGCCACGCCGTCTCCAGATCGCTTTCGATGTCCGCCTCGAGTTTCGAGAGCCACGTCTGCACCGTGGCCCAGTCGGTGGCCTCGCTCACACCGCCTAGTTGCGGAGCCGACAGGGAACCAAGGTTGAGATAGCCGAATTGCTCGAGCGCACCGAGGATCCCGACGATGAGCTTTTGCAAAGCCTGCTGCTCGACGCCCGTCATATGATACGACACCGCGAGGATATCGGCGACGAGCGTGGAGATGAGGGAGTTCTCCAAGTCCTGGGCCGAGCTCGAGCTCGCCGTCTGGGAGATCACAACTTGGCCGGGCAGAGACGGCGTCTGGCGGTTGATCTGCTGGTAGGTGCCGGCGCTCGTCGCCTCCATGATCGAAGCCGTGACCAACCCGATGAGCGCCACATTGGGAGTGATATAGGGAAAATACAGATGCGGGACCTGCTGCAGCAAGTCCGTCTCCCACGCGTGCGGGATGACATCGAGACCGTTCCAGAGCCGATTGGTCCGCGAGCCAAGCACAGCGTCATAGTGCTCGGCAAAGGTGGTGTTGCCTGGAGTGGCCCCCGCCGAAGGCAGCGCCGAAACGACCGCGCGAAAGCCGGGGTCCCAGGCTCCAGGGACGCCAGACGTGCCCTGCTGGTCGGCAAAATAGAGGGCCAGGGTCGCGGAGAGGGCGCCACCGAGGCTATGGCCGGTAAAGACCACCTCCAGCGGGCCCGCAGGTGCCTGCGCCACGGCGGCCGTCAGGCACTGCATGATGGAGACGGTGGTATCGCTGGAGGCAAAACCGAGCGTCGTGCATGCCGATCCCATCCCGAGCAGTTGGTCGATGCCGGTCGCCGTGCCCTGCGAGACGACGGCGGACGGATCGGAGACTACCGCAGTGTTGTTCAACACCGTGCCCCACGGCACGGTGGAGGAGACATTGAAGTCCTCCACTACCCATCCAAACGGCGAGATCGGATTGGTGCCGGCGATCGCCACAACGTATATCATCCCGCCATTTTCACCCGGCTGCCGCACGACAAACATGGTATTGGCCGCAACCTGGAGAAACGCGCCCGAGGTCGGCTCCACGACCACAGGCCCCCACACCAGCTCCCAGTTGCCGATCAGGCCGGTCACCGTGCTATCGGCGAGGACTTTGCCCACAGCTTGGCTGGCAAACTGCGTGAGCGTCGCGGCCGAGCCGATCTTCTCCCCCGCGACGTTGGAGAGCCAATTGAGACAAAAGATCTGTTGAAGACGGTTATAACCGACGGCTGCACTGGGGTACGGATTCATAGGCGGCTGGATTGATTGGGATGGAGTCGCCGGACTTCGGTCTGAAGCGCCGCACGACACACACCCCGCCTATAAATCATGCTCAATATATCAAGGCGTGGAAATACTCCTGATATACTACACTGATGACTATAACGCGAAACGAGTGTTTCGTAACCATACCTCAACATTCTCCCCCAAATCGCCACCCGCCGGCCTCGACTGGGATAGCCCGCCCGCTCGAGCTACGAAAAAGGCCCGCCTTTTCGGCGGGCCTTTGAATTTCGATAGCCGAAGAGATCAGGCACTCAGGCCGGCACTGAAGCGCCGGGGATGACCTCGTTGACCCCCCAGCCGGCGCGATACGTCGGGTAGAGGAGCTTGTCGGCTTCCGGCAGGTTGGTCTTCATCGCCTTGGCGTCCCAGGTGATCTTCTTGTTGAGGCCGACGAGAATCGCCATCGTGCCGAGCGCGACGGTCTCGGTAAAGGGCACCGAATACTCAAAGTTGGAGCCGCAACCGGTGCGATTTCCGGCGCGGATCGCGGCCGACCACTCCTTATAGGGGCTGCCCTTGTCTTCCTTGCTGTCAGGGAAGACGCGCGGGATCGTCCGCGGCGGGAACTTTCCGCTCGTGCCCATCTCCTGATGGAGGCTCTCGGGGATGAAGCGCGGGCTCGTGCAATAGTCCGTGCCATCATACAGCGAGGCTTTGCTGCCGATGAGGAGCTGGCCGCCGACGTTGAGATTGCGCTCACCCATCTCCTTCGGCTTCTCCGGCTTCAGGCCGCCTTCGTACCACATCAGCTTGCAGGGTGCGAACTTGCCGCGCGCCGGGAATTGGAATTCCACGATCGCCTGCTTGGGGAATGCCACGGAGCTCGGCTCGACGACCTTCTTCAGTTCGACGCTCGAGGGAGCGCCGAGCTCGAGGCCCCAGTAGGCCGCATCCATGAGATGGCAGGCCATGTCACCCAGCGCGCCGCAGCCGTAGTCCTGGAATCCGCGCCAATTGAAGGGGTGGATATAATGGCTGAAGGGCTTCATCTGCGCGCGGCCGATGTAGGACTCCCAGTCGAGCCCCTTCGGCACCGGCGCGGTAGCCGGCCAGGCTTGGAAACCTTGCGGCCAGATCGGGCGATTGGTCCAGACATGCACCTCGCGCACATCACCGAGCAGGCCGGCATTGATCCACTCCTTCACCAGGCGGATGCCATCGCCGGCGTGGCCCTGATTGCCCATCTGCGTCACCACGCCGTTCATGCGGGCGAGGCGTAGAAGTTCGCGCGCTTCGCCGACGGTCTGCGTGAGCGGCTTTTGCACGTAGACGTGCTTGCCCAGCATGATTGCCATGTAGGCCGGCAGGAAATGCATATGGTCCGGCGTCGAGACGATGACCGCATCGATCTGGCTATCCATCTCGAGCAGCATCTTCCGAAAATCGGTGTAGCGCTTGGCGTTGGGAAACTCCTTCGCGAGCTTTTTCACATTGGGCTCGCTTTGGGTCTTCGCCTTTCCGTCAGCCTTCTTGGCCGCGCCGCCCTTGTTGGCGGCTTCCTTCTGCGCTTGCGAGGGCCGCGGGAGGCCCTCCCAGTCCACATCGCAGAGGGCTACGATCTCTTCCGTGTCCCTATGCGGCATCACGTCGGAGAATCCCTTGCCGCCGCAGCCGATCTGCGCGATGCGGATCTTGGCGCCGGGAGCGATCGGCTTGGGCTTGCGGGGGTAGCCCCCTGCGGCCGTGGAGGTCGAGTTGCAGCCGGGCAGGCCGAGCATGGCGGCCACCGTGGCGGAGAATGCGACGAAGTCGCGACGTGTGAGGTAGGATTGTGACATCGTGGAGGGTAGTGGGAAAAGGGATTGAGGGGTGTCCGCGAGACGCACTTCGCGGGCTGCGGTTTCAAGCCAATCCGAGAAATGACCTGCCCCGCGCCGACGGAGCCCGCCAGCTAGAGCGTCGGCGCGGCGCTTGGCAAGGCTGCCTTCTTGGTGAGCGCGCGCGCGACTGCGTCATCGCTGTCGGCGTGGCGCTTTGGCGCCGCCCGGGAAGAGCGTTTTCGCCTGCGCCGCGATCAGTTCGCGCACCTCCTGGTGCAACGCTGTCGCCGAGCCGCACCAAAGCAGCGCAAACTCCACCGGTTCAAACCCCGGCAGCCTTACCGCGCGCACCCCTGGCACCGCCGCAAAGGCCGGCAGATCCACCGTGACACCTATGCCATACCCATTGGCCACGTACCGCGTGACGAGGTCCATGCCGCTGGCTTCGATGGAGGTCGGCCAGTCTACCTTGAGCTGGCGCAGACCGCGATAGAAGAGCTTGGTCACGCTCTCCCCTCCGGGCATGCAGATCAGCGGATGCTGGATCGGGCTTTGCGCCCAGAGCTGCCCCGCCGTCGTGATCTCGCTCGACTGCGGTACGATCAACACGAGCGGCAGGCTCGCGAGTGGCGCCGATCGCAGTCCCGCCTTGGGGCGTGCATCGAGCGGATAGATCGCGAGGTCGATCTCGCTCTCGAGCAGCCAGCGCTCCACCTCAGCCTGCATCCCCGAGCGCAGGCGGAAGCGCAGCTCCGGATGCCGCCGCTTCATCTCGTGCATCACTGCCGGCAGGTAGTCCCGCAAGACCAGCTCCGATGCCGCGATGCGAAACAGCGGCGCGCGCCTCTGCCGCATCCGCGCCTCTAGCGCATCGATCTGCTCGAAAAACGGTCGCGCAAACTCGTACAACTCCCGGCCTTCCGCGGTCAGCCGGAAAGGCTGCCGGTCAAAGAGCTTGGTCCCCAAGCTGTCCTCCAGCGCGAGGATCTGGATGCTCACCGCCGGCTGCTGGATGCCATAGGGGATGTGCCGGAGCGCCCGGCTTATCCCGCCGCTGCGAGCGACGTGATAGAAGAGCTCGAGATGATGGAGGTTCATCGCCACCCCGGATGGGGGCTCGGAGCGCGAAAGACAATACCGTTGCCCACGCGCTTTCTCCGGGCGCCGCCGGCCGGCCCCAGCCGGTCAATCGCGGCCATTGACCTTATCAATTACCCGGTGGGCCGCTGATTCCGCTATGCTCATTGCGTCATGAAAACCATCCCCACTGCCTTGCTGGTCGCCTCGCTTGTCCCTCTCGCTGCAGCTCCCGCGCACGCACAGTCTGCCGGCTTTTCTCAAAACGTCGCCGGCGCCGCAGCCCACTCCGGCGCCGCCTCTCACCAAGCGCTGCTCGGCAGCGGTCAGGCCCTCACAGCCGGGGCGCAAGCCATCGCGGGCGTGGGTGCCGTCGCCTTCTGGACGGGTGGCAGCGTCGCGCAGAGTTCTGGCGCAGCCTCCACCGCACTCGGCGAAGTTGGCACCGCAGTCGGCTCGTCGGTTTCCAAGGGAGGCGGAGAGCTTTGGGATTTCGCCTCCGGCGATCCAGCGCGGCGCCCGGCCCTCGATCGCACCCGCTCCGTGCCGCCCCTTCCCACGTCTGCCGCCTGCCCTGCCAAGCCGAAGCAGACGGTCTCTCGCGACCCCTCCCCAGCCGAGATGTTTCGCACCGCGTCGCGCTGAGCGGTCCCGATGTAGCCGGTGCCTCGCTCGGGATCTCCTACCCCGTCCCTGCCAATGTACGCCCTCGCCCGCCGCATCGTCCTCGTGCTCACGCTCGCTCTGGCTGCGCTCGTTGCCCTGCCGGCCTACGCGGGCAGCGAGACGTCAAAGGTAGGCGTCGAGAAATATGGGGAAAATCCCATCCGCGACTTTGCCCTCCGGGTAAATGACGAGCTGGACGCCCGCCGGGCCCATGTCGCGATCGTCGCGCGGTGCGGCCGGCCACGCAGTGAGTTGCCTGCCGGAGTGCGCTACACGCACGTCGCGATCGCCGTCTTCGAGGCGGTGAGCGCTGCCGACAGCGCGCCATTCCACACCTACGCCGTCTACAATCTCTACCAGGATTCCGACCAGGAAGACCGCAGTTACCTCAAGCAGGATCTCCTGTATCACTTCGTCGCAGGCATCGATGCCCCCGACATCGCCATCAGCATCCCTATCGAGCCGCTGCAAAAACGTCTCCTCGCCGTTATTCGCTCGCCTGCCTATCGCCAGCTCTACCTCCCCACCTACAACCTGCTCGCAAACCCTTGGGCCGACCGCTACGACAACTGCGCCACACACACGCTCAAGATCGTCGTCGCCGCCATCTACGACACTACGGACCGAGCGCGGATAAACGCCAATATCCGCGCCTACTTCACGCCCACCCCGATCCGCCTCGGGCCGCTCCGCACGCTCGGCTCGCACTTCATGACCGCGGTCAAACACGACGACGCCGCACCCACCGGGCTTCAAACCGCCACCTACGATTCAATCCATGCCTTTTTGCAGGGTAACCAACTCCTTAGGGAGAGCTTCACGCTCGGCTTGAACTAATTCCATTTCCGTGGCGATGGGTGCCTGCGGGTCGACCGTGGTGGGTCTCAATTCGCAGGCGCTCGTCGCCACGGCCCTTGCCTGCGCCTCCCGTGAGGCTTCCCCACGCGATTCCGGCTTCGCTTATCGGTGGTCCCTCGCGGCGCGTGCTTGGCGGCCTCATCTCTCTGGGCAGGGCGCGATTTCTGCTTCCCCGGCAGCCGGGGTCACCGCCACACTCGCGCTACCCCACCCCATCATGAGCCGCAGTTTCCGTCTGTCCGCCGTCTTCGCCCTCCTCGTCGTCTCGCCGCTCGGCGCTGCCGTGTCGGAGTACAAATCCCAGGCGCTCGCCGATGTCGAGGCGATGGCCAAGCAGACTCAGGTCATGGTCGATACCGTGTTCAGTTTTGGCGAGCTGGGCTTTCAGGAATTCGAGACCTCGAAATACCTCACCGCCATTCTGGAAAAAGAAGGCTTCGCCATCGAGCGGGGCATCGCCGGCATGCCCACCGCGTGGATGGCCACCTGGGGCTCCGGCAAGCCCGTCATCGCGCTCGGCTCTGATATCGACTGCATTCCGCAAGCCTCGCAAAAGCCCGGGGTCGCCTACCACGATCCCATCATCGCCGGTGCGCCGGGCCATGGTGAAGGCCACAATTCCGGGGTGCCGCTGAATATCACCGCCGCCCTCGCCGTGAAGCGCATCATGGAGCGCAACAAGCTCCCGGGCACTATCAAGCTCTGGCCCGGCGTCGCCGAGGAGCAACTCGCCGGCAAAGCCCCTCTTGTCCGCGCGGGCTACCTCAAGGATGTCGATGTCGCCATCTTCAGCCACGTCGGCAATAATCTCCGCGTCACGTGGGGCACCGGCCCCAATACCGGGCTCGTCTCCGTGGAGTACTCGTTCTTCGGCGAGACGGCCCACTCCGCTGGCGCACCCTGGCGCGGCCGCAGCGCACTGGATGCCGTCGAGCTCATGAATGTCGGCTGGAACTACCGCCGCGAGCACCTCCGCCTCCAGCACCGCTCGCACTATGTCATCACCAACGGCGGCGATCAGCCCAATGTCGTCCCGGCTCGCGCCAGCGTATGGTACTTTTTTCGTGAGCTCGATTTCGAGCGCATCCGTGAGCTGCGCGATATCGGCGACACCATGGCCAAGGCGGCCGCGATGATGAGCAATACCACGATGACCTCGCGCGTGCTCGGTTCTGCATGGCCCGGCCATTTCAACCGCCCGGTCGCTGAGGCCGTCGCTGCCAATATAAAGGCTGTTGGGCTCCCGCAGTGGTCCGAAGCCGATCAGTCGCTCGCCCGGGCGGTGCAGCGCGAGGTGCGCGCCGCTCCCACCGGGCTGCCCGTCGCCGTCTCCGGCCTCGGCGGCCCCACGCCTGACAACGAGCGCTCAGGTGGCTCCGACGATATCGGCGATGTCTCCTGGTCCGTGCCCACCGTCGTCCTCAACTACCCAGCCAATATTCCGAGCCTTCCCGGACACAACTGGGCCAATGCCATCGCCATGGCCACGCCCATCGCGCACAAAGGCACGACGGCGGGTGCCAAGGTGATGGCCCTCACGCTTATCGATCTCGTCACCACGCCCGAGCTTGTCGAAAAATCCTGGGCCTACTTCCGCAACGTACAGACCAAGGATCGCAAATACGAATCCCTCCTGCGACCCGAGGATACGCCCGCCACCTGGCTCAATGCCAAGATTATGGCCGAGTACCGCGAGC
This sequence comes from uncultured Opitutus sp., assembly GCA_964480585.1. Classification (GTDB taxonomy): domain Bacteria; phylum Verrucomicrobiota; class Verrucomicrobiia; order Opitutales; family Opitutaceae; genus ER46. The sequence continues at coordinate 102,967 of CAYZPV010000013.1, forward strand.
CCATGAAAAAGTTCTACTACGACTCCGCCAAGTACGGCACCTATCTCGAACAGCTTGGCATCACGTATCCTACGCTCCGTCCCGCAGCTGCAAAATAGCGGCGGCAAGATAAGGGGAGCGCTATGCCCCGCTGATCCGCTGCCGGGCTGCGCCCACCCGCCGTGACTCCGCTACCTGCGCTGGATTCGCCAGCCCGCAAGGGGGCCGCAAAATCGAAAACCATGCCCAACGACGTTGCGTACCAGGCCGAGCAGGATTTCGTGTTCGGACCGCCGTCCTGATGTCCGCACCGCAGCCAGCCCAATCTGTCTTGCTCCGCCTCGCCGTCCGCCCCGGAAGCTCCGCCTTGCTGTTGGGCGCAGCCTTGTCGCTTGCCGGCTGTGCGAGCACGCGACCGGCCCCGCCCGCGCCGATCGCCGCCACCGCGCCTCTCGCCTTGGGCGCGCTGCCTCTAGGCGAGCTCGATGCCGCCCTCGCCACTCGGCCGCAGGATGCCGCACTGTACGCGGCACGCGCATGGGCGCACCTCCAGCTCAAGCACTACGAGGCTGCCATCGCAGATTGCACCCGTAGCCTGGAGCTCGATGCCTTCCACGCTCGCGCCTATAGCATCCGCGCCAGGGCGCGCCTGGAAAAGCCGCGCGCCGAAAACACGGCCGCCATGCTCGATGCGCAACGCGGCGCCGTCCTCGAATCCTCGGCCCTCTCGCTTTCCGCGCTCGGTGCCGCACTCCTCGCCCACGGCCAGCTCTCCGAAGCCATTGAGTGCTATGATCGCGTCGTCGCGCTCGATCCTCAGGATTGGTCGGCCTTTGCCCGGCGCGGCGCAGCCCGCTGGTTTTCCTCGGATCAGGTCGGGGGCCAGGCTGATCTCGAGGTGGTCCTCCGACATGGCTCGCCATCCCAGCAAGCGGAGGCGCTGGCGACTCAAGGCGATGCTTTGTTCGTCCTCCTGCGCGATGTCGAAGCGGCGATCCTCTCCTACGACCGCGCGATCGCCCTCGCGCCCGATTATGCCATCGCCTATGCTGGCCGGTCCAGTGCTCGCCGCGATTTGCACCCGCCGGACTTGGCCGGCTGCCTCGCCGATGCGCGCGAAGCCGTGAGGCTCAGCCCAGAGTCTGCCTTCGCCCATAATGCCCTGGCCGTGGCGCTCGCCCTCAACGATGACTCCTCCGGTGCGCTTGCCGCTTGGGAGCGCGCCATCGAACTCGACCCCACCCACCCCAACGCTCACGCCAGTCGCGCGCAGGAGCACCTGCGGCGAGGTCGCCTCTCGGCAGCCGAGTCGGATATCACTGAGGCCCTGCGCCTCGCACCGCGGCTGCCCGATGCCCAGTTCGCCCGCGCGCGCCTCCGCATGCTGCGCGGCGATTTCGCCGGCGCCGTCGCCGATATCGACCGCGCCCTCGCGCTCGCCCCTCGTGTCGCCGGCTTCTGGCTCGATCGCTCTTTCGCCAAGAGCATGCTGCCCACACCCGACTGGCAGGGCGCTCGGATGGATGCGGACCAAGCCATCATGCTCGGCGCCAATAGTCCGGAGGCTTACGCCATCCGGGGCTTTGCCCGCCTCGGCAGCGGCGACGTCAAGGGAGCCGCCGGCGATGCCGATCGGGCCCTCGCGCGCAATCCCCTCCTGGTCCGCGGGCACGAGCTTTCCTTTCAGATCAAAGCCCGGAGCGGTGACCTGCCCGGCGCGCTCGCCGATTGCGAGAAGGCGCTCTCGCTCATCCCTCCCTCCGACACGCGCGAACAGGCCCGGCTCGTCGTCGCTCGCGGCATCGCTCGTGCCTCCTCCGGTGATCTCGATGGCGCGCTGCGCGACTACGATCACGCGATCGCGCTCCATGCCGACCTCGCCCATGCCCATTTCTACCGCGGCCTTCTTCAGTCTCAGCGGGGGCTCAATGAGCCGGCCATCGCCGACTACACCCGCTGTATCGCGCTCACCCCCGATTTCGGCCCCGCTTACTTCAATCGCAGCCTCCTCCGCGTCCCCCGCGGCGAGTATTCCGAGGCCATCGCCGATCTCTCCCGCTCGATCGAGCTCGGCCACGACGCGGCGGCTGCGTACTCAAATCTCGGATACGTGCGCAGCCTCGCCGGCGATCTCGCTGGCGCGTTGGCCGATCTCGATAAGGCGCTGGAGCTCCAGCCCGGCGCCCTCCCGGTGCGCCAGCTCCGGATCGGGCTCCTCGTGCAGGATGCTGAGCGAGACCGGTCACAACTCGACCGCGCCCGCCGCGAGGTCGATGCTCTTCTCTCCGCCGGCCCCACGCCCTATCTCCACGCCCTGAGCGGGCAGTTGCGGATGTACGAGGACGACTTCGTCGCCGCCTATCGGGAGTTCGAGGCATCGCTCGCCGAGCCCCACCTGTTTGCCCGGTTTCTCCAGGCTGTTGCAGCGCGGCGCGGCGGCGGCCCCCTGCCCGAGAAGAGCCTTCGCACCATCGTCGCCGAGGAAAAGGACGATTGGACGAGGACGCTCGCGCGTTTCATGCTCGGCGAGCTGGCGGAGGGCGCACTTCTCCAGCTCGCCGAGCAGGGAAAGCCCACCGATCTCCCCGGCCAGCGCTGCGAAGCCTTCTACTACGCCGGCCAGCTCCGACTCGCCGATGGCGACCAGCCCGGCGCTCGCGATTTCTTCCAGCGCGCCGTCGCCGCCAACTATCCCACTTATGTGGAGCACGGCCTCTCCCTGCACGAGTTGCGCAAGCTCGGCCCCTAGTGGGCGCAGTTGGATGAACGAAAATTAATGTCCCGTTAAACCGGGATTCATCTGGCCTCGCTATCGTGCGGCCATGCTCTCCCGATTCCTTATCGCTTGGCTCACCGCCGTGGCGGGCGTGTGTGCCGTCACCGCCGCCGCGGCCGAGCGCACGCTCACAGTCGACCAGCGGCAATCGCGCGTCGATATCGTCGTCAAAGCCACGTTGGATTCCTTCACCGGTCGCCTCGAGCACTACGAGCCGTCCGTCGTCGTCGATGATCGGGGCGTCGTCTCCGCCCGCTTCGTTTTTCACTTCAGGGATGTTTTTACCGGCAAGGCCAAGCGCGACGAAGCGATGCACGAGTGGCAAAACACCACCACGTTCCCCGACGGAGCCTTCGTGCTGTCTTCGCTCACCCCCGGGGCTGCGGGCGAGGGTGGCCTCGTCGCCCGCGGCAACCTCACGTTTCACGGCTCCACCCACGAGCTGACTTTCCCGCTGTCCGTGCAGCGGGCGGGCGCACTCTACGCCATCGATGGTGAGGCGATCATCGACACCCGCGAGTTTGGCCTGCCGGTTTTCCGCGCCTTCGCAGTACTGAAGGTCGATCCCCTCGTGCGCGTGCGCTTCCACCTGCAAGGCCGTGATCCCCAGCCCACTTCCCCATGAGCCAGCAACTTCACCACCACCTCGCTGCGGCGCTCGTCGAGCACGCCCCACGTGGCTCTTCCATCGAGCCGCACCTCCAGGCCGCGATCAATCAAGCGGCCGCTCATCCCGGCAAACTGCTCCGCGCCCAGTTCGTGGCCACCGCCGCCCGCCACCACGGCTTTTCCCTCGGCGCTTCTCTGAAGCTCGCCTGCGCCATCGAATACTTCCACACCGCCTCGCTGATTCTGGACGATCTTCCCTGCATGGACGATGCGTCCCTGCGTCGCGGCTTGCCCTGCATTCATCGCCAGCATGGCGAGGCCACCGCGATCCTCGCCGCCCTCGCGCTCATCAATCGCGCCTACGCCCTCGTAGGCGCCACGTTTGCCCGCTCGCCCGCCCGAGTGCGCACTGAAGTAAATACCTGCCTGGATCGCTGCCTCGGCATCGCCGGCCTCGTTGGCGGGCAGGCGTGGGATCTCGCCTTTGCCCGCACCCAGCGCTCCCCGCGGGACATCAGCCGCATCGCGGCGCAAAAGACCGGGGCGCTTTTCGAGCTCACCATTCTGCTGCCTGCCCTCCTCGCTCGTCCGAGCGAGGCCGAGCGGCGCTTGCTCCGCAGTCTTTGCATTTACTGGGGCCAGATCTTCCAAGTGGCAGACGACCTCCGTGACGTAGTTTCCTCAGCTCGCGCCGAGGGCAAGGATACCCGCCGCGATGGCGCCCTTCAGCGGCCCAATCTCGTGCATGTCCTCGGCCTCCCTCACATCCGCGCCCGGCTCGCCAGGTTGCACCGCCAGTGCGACCGGTCTCTCGCCGCCCTCAACGCCACTCCCCATCCCCTCCGCTGGAGCTACCTCCATGCCATGGCTGATGCGCTCACCGCCGCCACTGCGCTGGCGGACCGCGTCGACACGGTCGCGGCCTGATCGCGCCATGCAAATCCTCCTCCTCGCGCTCACGAATCTCCGCCGCCATCGCCTGCGCGCCCTCATCGGCATGGCCGGCATCGCATTTGGCGTCGCCGCGATGCTCACGATCCTCGCGATCGTCACGGGCGCGATTGGCATGTTTCAGCGCATCCTCGCCCACGACAGCCACTACCTCGTCTTCGAGCGCAATGTTTCCGACCTCTTCTTCAGCTCGGTGACTCGCCAGCAGGTGGAGGCCATCCGCGCCCGGCCCGAAGTGGAGTCGGCCTCACCGGTGCTCTTTGGCATCGTCTCCGCGCCGGATCATCCTGTCGTCACCTGCTTTGGCATCGAGCCATCCGATCTGCGCCTCGCTCGCGCGACCTGGAGTGCGGGAGCCGCCGCTGATTTCGGCGCACGCGAGGGCGAGATTTTCCTCGGCTCGCGCGCCGCCGAGTTTCTGCACGCGCGGCTCGGCGACGAGCTCACGATCGGCCGCGGCACGTTCAAGGTCGCCGGCATTTTCAAGACCGAGAACGGCTTCGAAGACGGCGGCGTGTTCCTCCCTCTCCCTGCGGCCCAATCCTTCTTCCAGCGCGGGGAGGCCTCCTCCGTCGTCACGGTGAAGCTCCGCGATCAGGCGGCCGGCGCCGCCTTCAAATCCGCGATCGAGCGGGCCCAGCCCGGCATCATCGCGCTCGAAAATCGCGAGTTCAACGCCTCCTACAACAGCTTCAAGATTCTTAACTTCACCGCTTGGGCCGTGGGCATCTGCGCCTTCTGCCTCGGCGGCCTGGGCGTGGCGAATACCATGCTGCTCTCCGTCTTCACCCGTATTCGGGAATTGGCAGTGCTGCGGGTCTGCGGCTTCTCCGGCCGGCAAGTGGCGGCGCTGATTTTCGGGGAGGCCGCGGCACTCGCGCTAGTCGGCGTGGCCGCGGGTTTTGGCATCGGGTTTGCGCTGCTCGGCATCGTCGAGCGTCTGCCCCAGTTTCAAGGGTACATCCAGGCTTCGCTCCAGCCGTGGGTGCTGGCAGGCATCGTTGTGACTGCCTTTCTTACCGCCGCTGCGGGCGCCCTCTACCCCGCGCGCTTCGCCTCCCGCATCCAGCCTGCTGATGCCCTTCGCTATGAATAATCGGCCCCGCACCATCCTCGCTCAGGCCCGTGGCATCTGCAAAAGCTACGACTCTGGCCGCATCGCTGTCCTCCGGGAAGTCGATCTCACCGTGCTGGCCGGCGAGATCGTGGCGCTCTGGGGCGCATCCGGCTCGGGCAAGAGCACCTTGCTTCATCTGCTCGGCGGCTTGGACACGCCCGACCGCGGTGAGATTGCGGTCTGCGGGCTCGATCCCACGCGCGAAGTCCATCGCCTCGCCCTCCGTCGGCAGAGCCTGGGTTTCGTCTTTCAACTGCACAACCTCATCCCCGATCTCACGGTCGAGGAAAATCTGCACATCCCCGCCATCGCGCTTGGTCGCTCGCGCGCCGACCTCGCCGCCCGCATCCGCTCTCTGACCGAGGAGGTAGGCATCTCGCACCGCCTCACCCACCGCATCCAGGATCTTTCCGGTGGCGAGCGCCAGCGCACCGCGATCTGTCGAGCGCTGATGAATTCTCCCCGCCTCATCCTGGCCGATGAGCCCACGGGCTCGCTCGACGAGCAGACGGGCGCGACGATTTTCGCCCTTCTCAAGACGCTCGCCGAGCGCGATGGCCTCGCCGTCCTCCTCGCCACCCACGAGCGTCGCTTCGCCGAGTCGTGCCACCGCATCATGCAGGTGCGCGATGGTCGCGTGAAGGAGTTATCTGTATGAGCACAGCCGCCTCCGCACCCGCCCCCTTTGGGCGCACGCTCGCGCTGCACAGCCTGGGCTGGCTCGCCCTCGCCAATCTCGTGGGGCTCTGGCTTGCGATCAGCGTCCTCTGGCCCCGCGTCGGCGACCTCCTCGTGCCCCTCACTTTCGGCCGGTGGGCGCCCCTGCATCTGAACTGGCAGCTCTACGGCTGGTGCTCCCTTCCTCTCGTGGGCAGCCTGCTCGCCTGGTGCTTCGATCCAGAGGATGCGCGCGGCGGCACTCATGCTCGCATCGCGCTTGGTGCTTGGTCCGCTGCGTTGGTGCTTGGCGGCATTGCCTGGCTCTCCGGCACCACCAGCGGCAAGCCCTTTCTCGATTGGTATGGCTGGTCGTTGCCGTTGCTCCCTGCCGCGATGTACGTGCTTTGGGGTATGCTTGCACTGCACACCTATCGGCAGTGGCCGCGTCTCTCGCGGCTGGAGCGGCTGCTGCGCTCCGGGTTGGTCGGCTCGCTTTTCATCGTCCCGTTGGTGTTGATGTGGGCGGCGAGCCGCACGGTGTATCCCTCCGTCAATCCCGACAGCGGCGGCGCCACTGGCTCTTCCATCCTCGGAGCCTCCCTGGGCATCGTGGCGATCTACATGTTTCTCCCCCGCCTCTTGGGCGTGCGCTCCGGCTTGAATCCGCGCCCGTTCATCGTCGCCTTGGTCGCTTCGTGGCTCGTCTACGCCACGGTGAAGCGCGGCTATGTCTCCCACCATCGGCCCGCCCAGGTGCTGGCGCTGGGCACCATGCTGCTTTGGATTCCGCTCCTGCCGCTCTATTGGGCGCGTCATGAGTGGTCGCAAGCCGCCCGCCCGTGGCTGCGCGCTGCCGCCGTCTGGTGGGCTGTGCTGGCGCTCACCGGGTGGCTCACCTTCCTGCCCGGCATGTCCGAGCGGCTCAAGTTCACTCACGCTCTCGTCGCCCACGCGCACCTCGCGATGGCCGGCCTCGTCACGAGTGTGAATGCGGCGATCGTTGTCACGCTCGCAGCGCGGCCAGCCCCTCCAGCGGCGTTCTGGCTCTGGCAGGTCGGTTGCGCGGTCTATATCGTCTCCATGTCGGCCCTGGGGTGGGTCGAGGTCGATACCACGGCCGATCTTTTTCGCAGCGAAGTGTGGACCCAGGTGGTCTTTTCCATCCGCCTCGCCGCCGGCCTCGCGATGTCGGCCGCATCCATCCGTTGGTTTGTCAGCACGCTAAAGTCATGAGTACCGACCTTCCCATGTCGCCACACGAGCGACGCCGCGCTTGGTGGAGTGCAGCCGCCGCGATCGGCGTCACCTATTTCTATTTCCTGCTCTTCGCGGAATTCGCCCTGCTCGAGATCGTCGCCTCCCTCGGGGGCGTATCGCCTCGCCTCCTCCTCGCTGCGCTCGGTGCAGGCGGTCTGCTGGGCGCGGCGCTGGGCGCGAGCATCTCGTCGCCTGAGCGCCGCCATTCCCTGCTCGCTTGGTCGCTGCGCGGCTGCGCCGTAGGCGCCGGCCTCGCCATGATGGCTCGCGGTGCGCCTCTGGCCTTCGTCGCAGCCACCGTCTCGGGTCTCTCGCTTGGTTTGCTCACGGTCACGCTCGCCGCCTCGCTCGCTGGAGCGACCGAGGGCAGGCGGCTCGGCCTCTGTATCGGCTTGGGAAGCGGTCTCGCCTACGCCGCCTGCAACTTTCCGCCCCTCTACCACGCCTCTCCGCGGACACAGGCTCTCGTCTCGGCTGTGGTGGCCTTTGCCACGTCGTTCGCGGTTTCCTCCTCGTTCAGCCGGCGAGGCATCGAACGCATGGGTCTCGACTTCAATCCCGCGGGCGTTGCACGTTGGACCGCTATCCTACTGGCGCTGGTCTGGATGGACTCGGCCGCGTTCTACATCATCCAGCACACCCCTGCTTTGCGTGCGGCTGCCTGGAGCACCACGGGCACGCTCTACGCCAATGGCCTCATCCACCTGCTCGCCGCGCTCGCAGCGGGCGTCCTCATCGATCGGCATCGGCGCGCTCTCGTCGTTGCTGCCGCGACTGCCCTTCTCGCGATCGCCAGCCTGATGCTCGGGGATCTGGTTCCAGCCTTCGTGGCCCCGTCCTGGCTCTATGCCGCCGGCGTTTCCCTCTACTCCGTCGCGCTTGTCGAGTACCCGGCTCGCAGCGGACGGGCTGGCATCGCTGCGCTCACGTATGCCGTCGCCGGCTGGATCGGCTCTGCCATGGGCATCGGCATGGCCCAGGATCTCACTCGCATCCCGGTCACGTTTGTCGTGGGGGCGGGCGCCGCCGTCGTGCTCGCTCTGCTGCTGCGTCGCCGCGCACTTCGCCTGTTGCCCGCGAGCACGCTGCTGGCCCTCGGAGTGGTGGCAGCCGGCCACGCCAGGGCTGCGGAGCCCTCTTTCGTCGTCCGCGGCAAGGAAGTCTACATCTCCGAGGGCTGCATCCACTGCCATTCCCAGTACGTCCGCCCTCTGGCTCCGCTCGACTCCCTGCGTTGGGGCCCCGCGGCTCCGCTCGACTCGGCTCTCGCTGGCACGCCCCCCTTGGTCGGCACGCGCCGGCAGGGGCCCGACCTCGCCAACGTCGGTAATCGTCGGTCCGCCGAGTGGCAAAAACTCCATCTCGTGGATCCGCAAGCCGTCTCGCCGGGCTCCCGCATGCCCAGCTACGCTCATCTCTTCAAGCCGGGCGACGACCGCGGGGATGCTCTTGTCGCCTATCTCCTTTCCCTCGGAGCCGCCACGCGAGAGGCCCGGGAGGCCCAGATTGCCACGTGGCAGCCTGCTCCTGAAGCGCCGCTCCCGTTGGCAGAGTCCGCGCGGCGCTTTCAGCAACTCTGCGCTCAATGCCATGGCGCCTCCGGCCACGGCGACGGCGCTTTTGCTTCCCGCCTGAGTTATCGGCCTCCCGACTGGTCCCTCTCTGTCTGGCATCATGTCCAGCCTGGGGCCGATGTGGAATTGGCTCTCGCGCGTATCATTAAGTTCGGCATCGCCGGGCTGCCCATGGCCGGCCATGAATATCTGCCCGATGGCGATGTCCTAGGCCTCGCCCGTTATGTGCAGACTCTTCGCCCCCATCCCAACCCAAGCCCTGCCGTCGCAGCTCAACCATGAAGATCCTGATCGTCGAGGATGAGCGCAAAGTAGGTCGCTTCGTGGAGCGCGCCCTCACCGAGCAGGCCTATACCACCTCGGTGGCAAATTCTTGCGCCGCCGCGCGTGACGCGCTGGCCGAGTCGCCTTACGACGCTGTGGTACTCGACCTCGGCCTCCCCGATGGCGATGGCCTCGATCTCCTCCGCGAGTGGCGCGCCAGTGGGTTCAATGAGCCCGTGCTTATCCTCAGTGCGCGCGACGCCGTGCAGGATCGCATTCGCGGTCTCAATCTCGGAGCCGACGACTATCTGCCCAAGCCTTTCAGTGTCGACGAGCTCATCGCTCGGGTGCGCTCCCTGCTCCGCCGGCACAGCGGGGCCAAGACGACCGTGATCGAGCACCGGGGCATCCGCATGGATCTCCTGGCCCGCACCGTCACGGCTCATGGTCGTCCGGTGGAGCTCACCTCCCGTGAGTTTGCGCTTCTCGAGCTGCTCCTGCAAAGCGCGGGCCGCGTGCTTACCCGCACTTCCATCGCGGAAAAAGTCTGGGATAATTCCTACGACATGGAGACCAATCTCATCGATGTCTACATGCGTCGCCTGCGCGTTAAGTTGGAGCCTCCGGGAGGCGAGCCCCTGATCAAGACCATCCGCGGCTCCGGCTACCAGCTCGTGTAATGCGCAGCTTCGCCCAACGTCTCACGCTCCGCTTCGCGGCGCTGGTCACGGCCACCACCGCCACGGTACTCGCCGTCGGCGGCTGGCTCCTAAACCGCCAGATCATCGCCAGCGCGGAGTTTCTCCACGACGTCGAGTTTCGCGAGCTGCGCGGCATCATCGGCAACGACCCTGCCATCACCTCGGTCGAGATCGCCCGGCGCATCGCCCACGACGCGGATAGCGATGCCGCCCTCTACTTCATTCAGATACACTCGGAGCGCGGCATCGTCGTCTTCCGCTCGCCCAATCTCGGCGAAAACTTTCTGCCCGATCTCTCCGGCCGCGAGCTGCATTGGACTTTTGATCTCGCAGGCGTCGGCCCCGTGCGCATCTCGGAGTTCCACGATGGGCCGTGGCACTTTCAAATCGCCAGCGCCCTCGCGCCTCTCCACCGCGTGCTGCGCGACTACGTCGAGGTGGCTGCGATCCTGGTCGCCGGCGTCGGCTTCCTCAGCGTCGCACTAGGCTGGGCCTTTGCCCGCGTGACGCTCCGGCCCATCCGCGCCATCGAGGCGACCGCCAATCGAATCCGCTCCGACAATCTCAGCGAGCGCATCCCCGTGCCCTCAGGCCGCGACGAGTTGAGCGCGCTATCCCAGCTGCTCAACCAGATGTTCGATCGCATCGAGGCTGCTTTCTCGCAGGTGCGCCGCTTCACGGCCGACGCCTCGCACGAATTCAAGACCCCCCTCGCGCTCATCCGGCTCAACGCCGAGAAGCTCCGCGCCAGCCTCGCGGACGACCCCGAGGGCCTGAGCACACTGGAAGATCTGCTCGAGGAGATATCGCGGCTCCATCGCATGATCGATAGCCTGCTATTCCTCTCCCGCGCCGAGAGCGGCGTGCTGGAACTCCGGATCAAGCCGATGGATGTGCCCGCCTTTCTGCGCGACGTCGCCGAGGATGCCTCAGCCCTCGCTCAGGATCAGGACGTGCGCTTCATCATGGACGACGTGCAGCCAGGCGAGCTCACCGGCGAGCCGACGCTCCTCCGCCAGCTGCTGCTCAATCTCGTCACCAACGCGCTCAACGTCAGCCCACCCGGCGCGACGGTGACGCTGTCTGCGCGCCATCTTTCCGGCGGCTGGCACCTCGAGATCAGCGACGAGGGCCCGGGCCTCAAACCCGAGCAGCTGGAGCGCATTTTCGAGCGCTTCGTCCGCTTCGAAGCCATGCCCGGCAAAACATCGAGCGGGCATGGTCTCGGCCTGGCGATCTGCCGCTCCATTGCTGCGCTGCATGGCGGCACCCTCCGTGCCGAAAATCGCCAGGATAGGAGCGGCCTCCGCATCGTGCTCAAGCTCCCCGATCGGCTTCCTGGCCAGTCGTAGACCGCCGTTTTGGTCTTTCCTCGCCGCCCTTTCCGTCGCCAACTCGTCGGGCACATCCCACGAGGCCGCGGCTGGCCTCCGCCTACCCCATGAATCTCCGACTTGTTGCTCTGGCGTTCCTCGGCACTTGCGCAGCCTCTCTCGCCAAGCCCATCAACGTGCTCGTATTGATGACCGACGAGCACAACGCCCGCATCATGGGCTGCGCCGGCGATCCCGTCGTAAAGACACCCACCCTCGACCATCTTGCCGCGACTGGCATCCGCTTCACCTCGGCCTATTGCCAGAACCCGATTTGCACGCCGTCGCGTGTCGCCCTCGTCACCGGCCGGATGCCTTCCAATGTCGGCACCTTCGGCAACGGCAACCAGCAGAAGTATACCAACATCACGACGCTCGCCGACCTCTTCACCCAAGCCGGCTATGCCGCCCACTGGTATGGCAAAACTCACTGGGGTGATCCTCGCTTTGAGAACAACCGGGAGCGCGGCGGCCTCCAGCGTGAAGACTACGAGAAACAAGAAGCGGCCTTCAGCCGCCTGCCACAAGCCGCTGTCGTCTCGCCCTGGCCCGTGGAGCAAAACTCCGACCACCTCACCGTCAATGAAGCGCTCGCCTTCCTCGACCGCGTGAAGGACAAGCCCTTTTTCCTCGGCGTTTCGCTCATCAAGCCGCACTTCCCCTTCACCATCCAGCAGAAGTACTACGAGATGTACCGCGGCAAGGTCGGCCTGCCCCACGCCCCGGAGAACCTCATCGCCGATCTGCCCGCGCTCGCGAAGGAGGAGCGCGAGAAGTACAAGCACGCGGAAGCGACGCGCGAAGAAATCACCCGCGCCCGCGAGATGTACTACGGCATGGTCACCTACGCGGACGAGGAGATGGGCCGCGTCGTGCAGAAGCTCGAGCAGCTCGGCCTGCGCGACGACACGATCATCGTCTATACCACCGACCACGGCGAGATGCTGGGCGAGCGCGGCATCTGGTACAAAAACACCTTCTACGAAGGCTCAGCCGGCATCCCCTTCATCTGGTCGTTTCCGAAAGGCCTGCCTCGCGGCAAGACCGTCGCCGCCCCGGCGATGAACATGGATGTGCTCCCCACCCTCGCCGATCTCTGTGGTCTGCCCCTGCCCGCAGGCGTGGAAGGCACGAGCCTCGCACCCACCATGCTTGGCGCCGACGATGGCGCGAAACGCATCGCACTCTCCGAGAACTACCGCGGCAATTTCGCCGGGCGCATGCTCCGCACCGGCCACTGGAAGTACTTTTTCTACACCAACGGCGAGGAGTACCTCTTCGACCTTGCCGCCGACCCCGGCGAGGAAACCAACCTCGCCAAGGCCCCTCAGCACGCCGCGCTCGCCGCCGCTCTCAAGCAGCGCGCCAGCGCAGGCTGGGTGCAAAAACAGCGCGGCATCCGCGACATCGTCGGCGCAGGCGACGAGCCTGCGCCGAAGAAGCCCAAGAAGAAGAGGCCCTAGCGCGGAGGCTTCGCCGCCGTCGGGATCAGAAGGAATACGTCGTCGTAAACCGCCACTCGCGCGGCGCCACCAGATCGTAGCGGCTGTAAGCGATGCCGCGCCCGCCGGGCACCATGAAACCATCCGGAGTCTGCTCCGAAATCGCCAGCCGCGAGGGGATGAAGTCGGTGCGATCAAGGAGGTTGCTCACATTGAGCTGGAAGCGCACGCGGCCCTTCACGCCCTTGGGCTTCCAGTTGTAGCCGGCCATCAAATCAGCCGCGGTGATCACTTTGCCCGTGATTTCCTGGCCCTGCGAGTTGGAGCCGATCACGTTGGCGCTGCGCCAGCGCCAGCCGCCGCCCACCGTCAGGCCATTGAGCCGGCCGCTGCGGAAATCGTAGGCGGTGAAGAGGCTGATCTTGTGCGGGCGCACTCCCCAGCGCTTGATCTGCACTTCGCGCTCATCGTTGAGCGTGTCGACGAGGTCGAAGATCTCCTGCGCGATCGTGATCGCGGTCGAAGTCTGCAATGTCGATAGATCGGCCGCCGGGCTGCGACCGCCGAGCTCGACCCACTTGGCCACCGCGCCGCCCGACTCGAACTTGCTCGGGTCGACCACGTACTGACCCTGCGCGTTCTGCGTCACGCCATTCTGCAGTCGCACAGCGCCATCGGCCTTGAAGCCATACCACGCGATCGCCTCGGGGGCGAGATTCGTGCGCCCCGAGTCGGTATAGGAGTAATTGGCGACGAGGCGCCAGTTGCGCGTAAGATTGGCCGTGACGCGCGCTTCATAGCCCTCGGCCTCGAAGTCGGAGGAGATCGATGACACCGGCGGGGTGTAGGCGCGGCGCAGCGTATCCCACTCGCTCTGCGCAAAAGGACGCCCCGCGCCCACGAGCACGGAGCCGAAGGCATCCATGATCCTGATATTGGCATCGCGCAGCACATTCGCCACCGGCGCAGTGACGCGCCCCTGCTCGCTGCCCTTGAAGTAAACGAAGCGAGCATTCAGCCGCCCGTCGAGCAGGTCGAAACCGAGGCCGTAGTCCTCACCCTCGCCCTTGGAGAGCGGCGCGAGATTGCCATCGGGAAAGACCGTGCGCGCAAGCGGCGGGATGCCAACGTTGGAAGATTTGTTGGCGATCACCGACAGCCACGGCGTCACATGAAAGACAAGGCCCGCGGTGCGCGTCTGGCCGACCATGTTGTTCACCGTGCCCTTGGCGGGATCGCGGTCCACGACATCGCCGCGGATCGGGTCGTTGTAATACCCGAGCTGGATATTCTCCACCCGGTCCTCGCGGTAGCCGAAGGTCGTCACGAGCCGGCCTTCGAAGAAGAAACTCTGCACCGCGCCGAGGAGTGAGTCCATCGTCTGCTTCATGCCGCCATTGTCGGCGCCGCCGGCATCGACGTTGGCGTAGGCGAGTTCGTAGTCGCGCCCGCCAAAACTCACTGTCTTCGGCAGCTTACGCCAGTCGCCGGTGCGCATGGTGCCGAAGTCGCCTTCGGTGACATAGTATCGCGTGGTGAGACGGTTGTTGGCATTGCTCGCTATTGCATTGAAAGGGCGGCCGGCCAGCACGAGCCAGGAGTTGGCGCGCTCGTCGCGCACCTGAGCGCGCGAGATGGCGGCGGCGAGCCGGTGGCGCCCCCACCACTTTGACTTGGTGTCGAGGGTGTACGAGGACGAGAGCCTGGTCTCACGGCTGTCGCCGAAGTGGATGTCGCGCGTCCAGGTGCCATCGAAGTAGAGCCGGCCCGCGTAGGGATTTGCCGGGCCGCCGATGCCGAGAGTGCGATTGGCCTCGCCGCGCAGGATCGGGGCATTGCCATTCATCAGGTTTACGACGGCGTTGGTCTCCTGGAAATTGTGGCCGAGATTGAAGATCAGGTTCTTCGTCGGCTGCCAATCGACCGTGAACGTGTAGTTTTTCAGGGTCTGTTTGCGGTTCATCCCTGGGCCCGCAGCGTTGCCGTTGCGCGGATAAAGGTTGAAGTCGCTCATGCGGAGCGCGGTGGCGGTGGCACCCGGCGTGCCATCGGGCGCGCGCACCGTGTTGGTATTGTAGCTGCCGGTGAGATAGGTGCCGATGGCGTCGAAGACGACGCCATCGTTTTCGATCCAGATCGCCCGACGGTTATTGCCCGCGCGGTTGCCATCGCGGGCAACGATGCCGACGGCCATTTGCGCGGCGGTGGGGTTGGCGTTGTTGGGGACAAGGGTGACTGCATTCACCCCGAGGACGTTGCGGTTGTCGTACCACGCGAGGACCTGCTCGACGTCGTTGAAGGAGCGGATGACGGCGTTTACATCGCGGCCGGTCTCACCCATCGCGGAGACGGTGAGTGAGCGCAGGGGTTTGTAGGTGATCGAGGCGAAGACTCGGTCCTTGTCCTGAAAATCGAACGCGCGCCAGCCACCATTCTCCTGATGAAGAGCGGCGAGAGAGACCGCGAGCTTGCCCTTGATGAGGACGTAGTTGCCGTCGACCTCGGTGCGATTGCGCGACCAGGATCCGGTGCCATGGCGGATGCTGCCGCTGTTGCGATGCGTCTCGGCGATTTTCGAGGATTGGTTGAGCAGGCCGCCGGGCGAGCCGATGCCGAAGAGGATGCTATTGGGGCCGCGACTATCCTCATAGCGGCCCACGCGATAGGGGTCGCTGGGCGTGATGCTCGTGAAGTAATCCATGCCGAAGCTCGCGATGAGCCCGCGGATCTGGATGCCCGAGGTGAGCGCGTGGCCGCCGATGATGCGGTTCTGCTCCGAACTCGCGCCCTGCGAATTGGTGTCCATCTCGGTATTCACCGAGTACTCGACCAGCTCGCGGATATCGGTGATCGCGACGTCGTCGAGAAACTCCTTGGTAAAGACCGACACGGAGCTGGCGGTGTCGCGGAGCTTCGTATTGAGGCGGCTGCCAGCGAGGGTATTTTCGGCAACGTAGCCGAGATCGCTGCTGGTATTGACGAGGAAGGGACTGAGTTCAACGACCTCGGAGGGCGGTGGACTGGAGGGAACAGGCGCGACCTGCGCATGCGCAGATCCGCCGAGGGCAAGGCACAGCAAGCCCGAGCGCACGATGGGGGTAAGGGGTGACATCGCGGAGCGGATTCACGCATCCCAGCGAGAAAGCGTCAACGGCGGCGGCAGACCCTTTTTAGCGCGAGCCGTCGCATCAGGCGCTACTTCGCTGGCGCGGGATTGGCCGCAGCCCAGCGCAGGTACTCGTCGATGGTATAGAAGGTCTCGTTGCGGTAAAGCTTGCCGCCTTCCTCGACGCGCTCGCGCGAGCCGTGGCGCCATGAATCGCGCTTGGCGCGCATGAGGGCGGTGAGCTGGTCGTCGAGCTGGCGCTGGAGCGCGGCGTGGGCGGGGTCGCGGGCGAGGTTGTTTTTCTGGGCGGGGTCGGCGCGGTTGTCGAAGAGCACCCACGGCTTGTTTTCGAAACGCGCATACGTGTAGCGCTCGGTCACGATACCGCGCCACGGCTCGTCGATCGCGTCACCGGCGAAGGGGACGTAGATGCCGAGCAGCACCGCGTCGGGGCCGGCAGTGGTCTCGCCGCGAGCCACGCGCGAGAGGTCCGCACCCTGCATGTGGGAGGGCACGTTGATGCCGGCGAGCGCGAGCAAGGTAGGCGGGAGATCGACGTGACTGATGAGAGTATCGAGCTTGCGGCCGGCAGGGATGCCGGCGGGCCAGCGCACAAGGCCAGGGATATTGGCGGATTCCTCGTGGGGCTTGCGCTTCCGGCGCATGCCGTGCGAGCCGAGCATGTCGCCGTGATCGGAGGTGAAGACGACGATCGTGTTTTTATCCTGCCCGGTCTCCCGCAGCACGCGCATGAGCCGCCCGACCTGGTCGTCGATGGCCGTGACGGCGGCGTAGTACGCGGCGATCTCCTCGCGGCCGCCGGGGGGCACCACGATGGCGCCAGACGCACCGGGCACGCGCTGCTTGGCGGGCGCGCCGGCTTTGCGCATTTCGCTGTTGGGCACCCACGTCTCCGGCAGCGTGAGTTTGGCGGGGTCGTACATCTTCATGTACTTCTCGGGTGCGCCGTAGGGATCGTGCGGGGGACCGACCTGCACGGTGAGGAAGAATGGTTTTCCTTTTGCGGGGACGCGCAGGAACTCTTCCGCGAAATCCGCCGAGGCCTCAGGCTCGAACTTATTGACGAGGATCACCTGGGGGGTGTCGCGAAAGTACGTCGGCGCGAAATGCTGGTGGTGGCACTGGTAGCCCGCCCAGAACTCGAAGCCCTGCCGCCGCTCGCCGGGCGGCACGAAGCCGGGCAGGCGCTTGCCGCCATCGAGGTGCCACTTGCCGACGAAGCCGGTGCGATAGCCCGCATCGCGCAGGATCTCCGCGATGGTGACCTCCGACTCGCGCAGGCGGAGATCGTTGGCGACCATGCCATTCACGTGCGCGTAGGTGCCGGTGAGCAGGATAGCGCGCGCCGGGCAGCACACCGGGACATTGGCGTACATGCGACGAAACACCGCGCCCTCCGCGCCGAGCCGGTCGAGATGCGGGGTGATGACATCGCGATTTCCCGCGATGCCCATGGCAGAGCCGCGCATCTGATCGGCAACGAGGAGGAGGATATTGGGCCGCTCGGCCGCTCCAGCCATCGTGAACCCAAACAGAAGGAGCAGCAGACCGCGGAGCGAAGGGGTAGTGATCATGGGGTAGAAAACGGGCGCGGCTACTCCTGCTGCAGCAGGCGGCGCCGCAGCTGGCCGCAGGCGGCGTCGATATCCTTGCCGCGCGAGCGGCGGAAATGGGCGACCACGCCACGAGCCCGCAACTCGGCGGCGAAGGCTTCGGCAGCCTCATCGGGCGTGCGCTCGTAGGCGATGCCCTTGAGGCCGAGACCAGTCGGATTATAGCGGAGGAGATTCACGTGCATGCGGCGGCTGCCGAGCACAGCGGCGAGCTGCTGTGCCTGCGCAAGCGAGTCGTTTACCCCCTTCAGCAGACAGTACTGAATCGTGACGGGGCGACCGCGGCTGGCTTGAAAGCGATCCGCAGCGGAAAGGATATCGGCAATGGGGAAGCGACGGCCCATCGGGAGGAGTTGCGCGCGGGTGGCGTCGTCGGGGGCGTGGAGCGAGACGGCGAGGTGGAAATTGAGGCCCGTGCGCGTGAGGGCATCGATGCCGGGCACGATGCCGACGGTGGAAACCGTGACCTGCCGCCAGCCCAAGCCGCCGAGGGAATTATCGGCGATACGGCGCACCGACTCGAGGACGGCATCGAGATTCAACAGCGGCTCGCCCATGCCCATGAAGACGATCGTCTGCAGCGTGCGACCGCTGGCGAGCGCCTCGCGACGTAGGGCGAGAAACTGCGCCACGATCTCGCCCGCCGTGAGATTGCGCTCGAAGCCTGTCTTCGTCGTCGCACAGAAATCGCAGCCCATCGCGCAGCCCACCTGGGACGACACGCAGCCGGCTGCTCGATCTGCGCGATAATCGGGCATCAGCACGGTCTCCACCGTGCGGCCATCGGCGAGGCGCAACAGGAGCTTGGCGGTGCCATCCTCCGCCACCTGGCGCGCGGCCAATTCACTCGGGCTCGCGGGGAGCCCGGTGCGCAAATGCTCCAGCAACTCCGCCGGCAGGCGCGAGCCTGCGCGCTGCGTGACGCCGAGCTCGCCGCCGCGCGCGTAGAACTCGCGCAGCACGCGGCCGGCATGCACGGGCTTGTAGCCCCACGCGGCGAGCTGCTGCGCAAGGTCGGCTTCGGTGAGTTCCACGAGAGGGCGGGACACGCCACCAAGACGCACGCTTCGGCCCCATTGCCAAGCCCGCCGTCCCGGAAAAATCGTACCGTCCGATTTTGCTCCACTAGACCCGCCCCGCGGGCGAGGTACGGTAAGCGCATACCCTCCGCGCATGGCCCCCACCCTGCCGCGTCCAACCCCGCTTCGCATGTCTGCCGGCTCGCCGGACCCTTTCCAATGACTGCACCCAAAACCCTGCTGCAAACCCGCACGCCCGGCGCGATCGCCGCCGCGCTCGCCGCGCTGATCACCTCGAGCGCGCTGGCCCAGACCGCGCCCGCCACCGCCCCCACACCCGCGCAGCTCGCGCGATACGACAACAATCGCGACGGCCGGCTGGATGCCACCGAGGAGGCGACGATGCGAGCCGACGAGGCTCGCGCAGCGACGGCGGCAGCCGCCACGAGCACGAGCTCCAGCGGCGGAAGCGAGATCGTAGAGCTCTCGCCCTTCCGCGTCACCAGCGAGGGCGACAAGGGCTACCTCGCCGCCAACACGCTCTCGGGCACGCGCCTCAACACCAAGCTCGAGGATCTCGCCTCCTCCATCACCGTCGTCACCAAGCAGCAGCTGCTCGATACCGCAGCCGTCGATATCAACGACATCTTCCTCTACGAGGCCGGGACGGAGGGGACGCTGCAGTACACCTCGTTTGAGATCGATCGAGGCTATTTCGTAGACAACACCGGATCCAATCCACAGGGCGCCAATCGCGTGCGCGGCCTCGGAGCGGCCAACGTGGCGCGCGGCAACTTTGCCACGACCGGCACGATCCCGCTCGACACGTACAACGTCGAATCCGTCGAGATCAGCCGCGGCCCCAACTCCAATATTTTCGGCATCGGCGAGGCGGCGGGCACGATCAACATCAATACCTCCCGCGCCCGCTTGCGCGGCACCACGCGCACCTTCTCCGCGCGCGTCGACAGCTACGGTGGGTGGCGCTCCAACTTCGACATCAACCAGCCGATCTTCACCGACCGGCTCGCGGTACGGGTCTCGGGCGTGTACGAGGAGAAGGGTTTCGAACGCGAGCCCTCCCGCGACAAGACCAACCGCGGGACCTTCAACGTGACGGCGAAGCCATTTAGCAAGACGACGCTCCGCGCCTCGTACGAGTCGTACCACAACTACAACAGCCGGCCCAACGCAGTCACCCCACGCGACTACGTGAGCTATTGGAAAGCCTCCGGCAGCCCGACATGGCTGCCGATGAGCTCCAGCGCGCGGGTGAATGGGCGGCTGGTGCCTGTGACCGTGGCGCAAGAGCAGGCGGGCGCGCTGCCCAACGGTCTCGTGACCCAGTTTACGAGCTTCTGGAATCGGCCCAGCCAGTTCATCGACGGAGGCCGCGTGCAACTCTATACCGTGAATCGCAGCGCGCTGCCGCCCACAGGCACGGCGATCGCCAGCCCCGGCCAGGCCAACTCCGAGATCCGCTTTGCCCAGATCGGACAGAATCTGCCCCCGCTCTACATCCAGCCCGGCATCTCGGACCGCTCGCTCTATGACTGGGAGTCGATCAACTTTGCCGCGCCAAACTGGTCGAAGCAAAAGGCGGATATCTACCACCTCGATCTCGAGCAGTGGTTTGTCGATACCGACCGCCACAAGCTGGCGGTGCAGGCCGGCTACTTCCGCGAGGACATCGATCGCATGGACCGCAATTTCATCGGCTCCTCGGACGGCTCGCCGGCAGCCCTGCTGGTGGATGTGAACGAGACGCTGCTCGATGGCACGCCCAACCCCTTCTTCGGCCGGCCTTATGTAGGCGGCTCCGAGCCCCAAGTCTTCCGGCGCCCCGAGGAGAACACCAACTACCGCGGCACGCTCGCCTACCAACTCGATCTCACGCGCGAGAACAACATCCTCAAGTGGGGAGGACGGCACAATTTCGCCGCCTACGGCGAATTCCGCGAGATCATCAACTCGCCCAATGGGCTGCGCTACCGCGACAAGGTCGTCTCCGATCACCCCTGGATCGGCACCCCGGGAGCAGCGGGCTTCAACCGCACCAGCGCCGCGCACGGCAGCGTATACCCGCGCTACTACCTCGGGGACAACCAAGGCCAGGGCATCGACTACGCGCCCGCCCGACTCGAACGAGCCACAGGGCCCAACACCCTGCGGTGGTACAACGCCGCCACCGGCCAATGGGTGAACGAGAACGTCGTCCTCGACGAAGTGTACTTCTCCCAAGGCCTGCAGAAGCGCGAGATCCGCACCCGCGGCCTCGTCTGGCAGGGCTACTTCCTCAAGGATCGCATCATCCCCACAATCGGCTACCGCAAGGATAAGAGCCGCACCGTCAATGGCGGGCCCGCCGTCCTCGACATCAACCGAGGCCTCTTCGACATCAGCCAGCTCGACACGTTTGGCACCAACTGGATCGAGCGCATCGGCAGCACCCGGACCAAGGGCATCGTCGTGAAGCCGCTGCGGTGGCTGAATGTCCACTACAACGAGTCCGACAGCTTCAAGCCCGAGGTGGTGGCGCAGAACGTAAAGGGCGAGTACCTGCCGAATCCGACGGGCACCGGCAAGGACTACGGCGTAAGCCTCAACCTCTTCGATAACAAACTCTACGTGCGGCTCAACAAGTACAAGACCTTCGAGCAGGACGCCCGCACGCGCTTCGGCACCGTAATCGGCCGCGTGAATCGCCTCGATTTCGACATCGGCACCGGCAACGACCCCTTCGACCTCGAGGATAACCTCACGACGTGGCTCACGCCGCAATTCACCGATCCCACCCAGCTTGCGGCCGAGGTTTACCGCCGACTCGGACTCACGCCGGAATTTCTCAACCAAATCCGCACGGGCGGAACCGTGACGGACATCAACAATGCGGAGTCGAAGGGGTACGAACTCGAGCTGAACTTCAATCCCTCGCGGCACTGGACGCTGAAGATGACCGGCGCGAAGCAGAAGGCCGTGGACTCGGCGCTCTCGCCGACGCTCCTCGCCTACGTCAACGAGCGCATGCCGATCTGGCGCTCGATCAAGGCGCCGGGCGCAGACACCATCCTCGGCAATGCGGACGACGTCTACTGGTGGACGAACAGCGCCAACCCGGATGTCGTCGCCAGCAACAACGCCAACATCCCGGCAAACTGGTTTCAGACGAACGTGTGGTCGCAGTACAAGCTGGCGGTCGCCAACTCGGGAAAATCGAAGCCGCAGGTGCGCGAGTATCGCTTCGCGATGACGACCAACTACCAACTGGCCGGCATCACCGAGCATCGCTGGCTGAAGAACCTCAATGTAGGCGGCTCCGTACGCTGGGAAGACCAAGCCTCGATCGGGTATCTGGCCGGCCTGCCCGACCCCGACGGAGTCATCCGCGAACTCGATCCCAACAAGGCCGTCTACGACAAGGCGCGCTTCTACGCCGACCTGCTGGTAGGCTACAATCTGCGCCTCTGGAACAACAAGGTGCGCACGCGCATCCAGCTCAATGTGCGCAACGTGCTGGAGAATGGCCGGCTGCAAGCAGTCAGCGTGAATCCGGACGGCTCGCCCAACAACTTCCGCATCATCGATCCGCGCCAGTTCATTCTTACGGCGACGTTCGATTTGTAAGGCTTTGTAAGCGCTAGTCACACCACCCCCTGCCCGCCGGCCTGCGAAGCCGGCGGGCTTTTTTGTGGGCGAAACTCGGAGCCAGCCGCGCGACAAGGTATGCCCGGGCGGACGCCGGGCGCGAGCAGCAGCGGAAAGTCGTGCCGGAGCACTCCCCTCAAAACGCAAAACTGCGGATGGAGAGGCCCGCAAAATTTCTGCCGATTTACGCCGCGACAGCGCAAAATAGCCCGGAAATAGAGGAGGATTTCCAGCCGCATGCTGCGGCGAACGGGCGGCCCTCATCCTTTGACCCCGCCACTGAGATCTCGTGGGATAACGCGCGGCACGCGCCGCCACAGCCAGCGCGATGAAGGACCGCGGCGGAAAAATTTCGCCCAGACCAGGCCAGCCCACCGCAGAATAGCCCAGATATAGAGGAGACCGCGGCTGGGCTGCAGCCGGGCGGGGCAAAGGAAACATGCGCTGCGGCCGCCTCGGGGCGTGGGTATCAGGGAGCGGCCCAGCGCTCTGGTTTTGAACCTCGTACATCGGAGAGTCGGACCTCTCGGTCCTGCTCCGAGCAGACTACCTGAAACCGCGCCACGTGTCATCCCCCTACCGAGAGAACCGCATCTCGCGGTGCCCGCGGCTCACTTATTCCCAAAGAAGCCGGGGGAGCTAAGGACGACTCTCGCCGCCTTTCCTTCGCATACCCCGGGGCTCCGCTTCGCTGATCGGTGGGAACTCGGCCGGCAAGGCATCGCCCACCATGCCGAGCATGGCGATCGTCTCGAGGCCGGTCTGAGCGGCTGAGTTGGTATTACCCAGCCCTTCGTCGACGGGATTGAGTGTGGCGGAGCCCTCCACTCTGCGCACGATGCCGGTGACGCCACTCCCCGGAGCGCCGCGACCACCGCGGCCCATGCGCAGGAGCGCAGCGACGGCGGCTTGCTTGAAGGCACCGCCCTGCTCGCCAAGCTGGGTAGCGACGAAGCCGGCGAGCCGGCCATCGCGGACGTAACGGGCATCCATACCCTCGATACCGCTCCTGCCGGCGGCTGCGCGATCTCTAAGCACGACCTCCTTTGGCGCCGAGTAGAGGCGGCAGTATTGCAGCCAAAGACGCTGCCAGCGCTCGTCGTCGAGCATGAGGCTCAACTCGAAGCCGACCTCGGCACCGCCCATGATGGTGGCGAGATTGTAGACACCGGCTTCGTCATCGAGCTGCACGAGCCTGGCGGTGGCGGGGTCGTAACCGAGCACGAGATTACGACCGGTGCGCATGCCGAGGGGCATGGCATCGAGGCTCACGACGCCGGCGAGGATACGATCGCGCCACCGGGTGTCGCCCGTGCGCTCCCACTCCGTCATCCAATTGCCGGCGAAGGCGAGCCAGTCGGGACCGAAGCGAACGCGCGTGGGGGCGAGGGCTTTTTCGGCGGCGGTGCGGGGCTGCGCGATACGCATGGGATCGAACTCGACGGTCTTGTAGTCGACATTGACGACCTCGCGCATGAGGTCGCCGGAGCGTTCATCCGTGGTGAGATAGTAGTGGTAGCGGCGATACGCTGCCTGGCTGATGCGGGCCTCCTTGGCACCGTCGCCCCAATGGCGGACATTGTGCCGGGAGCCAAGGCCGGCGAAGCGGCCCAGATGGTAAACATCGACCTCGCCGGTGTGGCGCGTCATCGCCTCGGCCATGCGAAAGACATCGGCGCGACCGGTGCGCAGGAAGCTGAGCCAGAGCCACATATCGGGGCCGAGCTCGGAATTGGCCCACGCCATGCCGCCGAGATCGTAGCGCCAGACGTGGCGCACGGAGTCGTAGGAGTGCATCACGTCGCCGAAATCCCAGAAGCCGTACCACTGATGCTGCTCCGGCTGCTTGAGATAGAAATCGAGCGTGGCTTGGAGGCGATCCTCGATGGCGCGCTTTACCGGCGTCGAGCGATCGGGCAGGCCCCAGACGCCAAAGGCGCGCGCGGAGTGATAGCGCTCCGGGGCGCACACCAGTCGAGCGGGCTGCGCGCCCACCTGGGCAAGCGCGGCCGTGTGCTCGCGCGAGGGCGTCTCCGCGCAGGCGAAGAGCGTAAGCTCGCTGGTGCGCGCCACGCCGTGGGCGGTGGAAAAGCCCTCCTGCACATCCTCGTACGCAGCCTCGAGACCATGAGCGCGCGTGGAGTAGTGCCGCATGTCCATCGCGGGGCCCTCGGGCGACCACAGCCAGGCGGTGAGCTCGGCGGCAGCGGAGGTCGCGCCGCGGATTTCGAGCGAGGCGGGGTAAGATTGCCAGAAATTGCGCAGGCTCACACCGAGGCCGCCGCTGACGTCGCCGACGAACGCAAAGCCACTGGAGCGACGACCCGCGCCGGCGGCGAGCCAGGCGCTTTTGGCATTGGTGCGCTTTTCAATGGTGAAGCCATTGGCGTTGGGTTGCGTGAGCTTGAAGGCATCCCACGAAGCCCAATCGGCGAGGAAGCCTTGTGCGCGCTCGCGGTAGGCTTCGCGATTGGGGACGCGTTTGCCCTCGGCTTGCTGGGGATACACGTCGGCACCCGTCGCGGGATCGCCAGCGAAGCGGCCACCACGGCCAACCATCGGCAGCACGGGCTCGGCCCAGGTGCCGGCGCCCTCGCCAGCGAAGCGGACGTGGCGATTGTGAAGCTGCTCACGGAGCGGAACGGTCCAGACGACGCCGAGGCCACGGACGAAATCCTTCTCCTGATCGCCGTCGAAGACGATGGTGTGCAGCAGGCGCACCGACTCGCTGCCGGCGTAGACATAGAGCCGGACGACGAAGGGCAGCCACTCGCGGCGGGCTGAGGCGGCTGAGGCACCGGAAGCGGCGCGGTGCCGGCCCTCAAGCTTGATCACGGCGCGCACGGGGCCGGACTGCTCGACGGTGGCGCGCTCGAGCTTCATGCCGAATTTTTCGCGAGTCTCGCCTTCGGGTCCGGTTTGCAGGAGGAGCGAAAGGCGGCCATCGCGTGCGATCTCGCGGCCGTCCAGGAGGAGGGATTCGACCAGACGCTCGCCGGTGCGCGCGATGCGCAGTTGGAGGCGACCGGTCTGCACGTCGATCGTGCCGGGGCTCTCGCGCACGGCTACGGGCGATGCGACGGTGTCGGGCTGTGCGGCGGTGCGCAACGTGAGCCCCTCGCCTGCGGCCACGGTGGCGAAACCCATCCACTTGATCGAGCCATCGGCCCAGTAGGCGAGCGGCCAGCTCTGAAGAGGGAGCGCGGCGCCGTCTTTGCCGACGAGGGAGAAGCGCTGGTCTTTTCTGATTTCGCCTTTAGACCAAGGCACCCCCCAGCTCGTGCCGACGGTGCCAGGCGGGGCCTCGCCGCCAAGCCAGCGCAGCTCGAGCTCCGCGGCGCTCGCCACGACAACGCTCAACAGGCCCAACACAAGTCCACGCGCCAGCGCTCGGGGGTACATCATACGCAATAGGGGTTGTCGGATGCTACGGAATCAGGAGGCGCCTGCACTTCTCAATTTGTCGGACAGACAAGCTCGCACGTGGCGCTGTCCTCGCTCATCCTCGATCAATCCCGCCCCATGGCTCCGGCTCCCATCACTCGCATCGCGCTGTATGCGAGCGAACTCGCCAAAGTCGCGGCGTTTTACGAGCGGCATTCCGACCGGCTGCGCCGCTAAACGGCCGGTGCGGCGCGTGGCCTGCTGCACCAACGACGTACCGCGAGCCAGATGGCGAAGCCGCACGCGAGCCAAGCCCAGCCGGGAGCGGGGGTCTCGACGTGGTCGAGAGCATCGTTTTGCGCGAGCTTCCGGCGCTCGCCGACGTCGAGCAATTTCCACTGCGCGGCGTTTTCCACGACGATATAGCTCGTCGCGTGAGTCATCAGACCCGCGTCGCGGCCGGCCAGCACGAGAGAGCGACGATCATCACCAGCGCCGCCGGGATTGCGCTCGGCGTCGTGCTGGCGGAGGAGGAGGGACATCGCCCGGCCCCAAGCGCCAGGCTGCGAACGAGAGCGGAGATCGGCGACGGGCAGCCAGCGACGCTCGACGGCGGCCCAGTACTCGATAGGATCGGGCGTAGAGATGAAGCGCACAGGGGCGGGGCCGCGCACGGGGCGGAGGGACCTGCCGGCACGGACGAGCGGCACGGCGGCAGCCGAGGTCTGTGCGAGGGAGGTGCGGAAGGTGCCGTCGTCGCCGTAGTCGTGCACTTCGAGGCCCGGCACTACGTCGGACCACGCGGTGGCAAGCGGCGCAGCCAGGGTCCGCACGGCCGCAGTCTTGCCGAGAACGACGAAGATCGGGCGCGGAGGCGGCGCGAGTGAAGGCGTAGCCACATCCAGCTCCTGGCTCGCGTGCTGACGGAGGCCGTGAGCGAGCGCGAGGTCGAGCAGGAGGCCGCCAGCGGGAGCCATGGCGCGATCGTAGGCACGCATCCGCTCGGGAAGCTCATCGAGGGGCGTGAGCGGAGAGACGAGGCTGGCGACGTTGTGATTGGCCAGCGTGACGCGGCCGAAGTGGGCGGCGGGAAAGCGCCGCCGCAGATCGCGGAGCGCCAGCGCGAAGTCACCGCGAAACGGGTTGTCCAGCGAGCGGTCGACGATCAGGTGCAGATATGGCTCGCGCGCCACGGGAGGCAGATGCAACCGATCAAGCCCCACGACGGCGACGCCCTGCGGCGTATCGATGCGCTGAGGCCGCACGGAGGCGCCAAGGCGGCGAAGTACGGCGGCAGGATCGAGATGAAGGCCACGCCAGGTCTCGGCGCTGACTTCGGCCGGCACCAGAAAGTCGATTTCAACGATGGAGGGCGTATTCTTCTCCACGGGGAAGACGCGCAGCTCCAGAGCATCGGGCGCGGTGTAGACGAGCAGGCCAGGGTCACGGCGCTCGAAATCACGGATCGTCGTGTAGACCCAGAGCGCGGTCTTCTTCTCGGTGATGCGACCAGGCACCGGCGCGCCGTGGACGTGCAAGCGGAAGCCATTGACAAAAACCCCCGGCGGCAGGGGAAGCGCGGTGACATACTCGGCCGGCCACGCGCCAGTGTTGGTCAAGGTAAAGGCGAGCGTAACGGTGGTATCACCGGCGCCGGCGCTGGCGGCTTTGACATCGAGGCGCGTGAGGCTGACGGTCTTCGGAGTGGGTATGGCGGGGCGGACGCGCTGGCGATTTCCCAGCCTGCCGCGCGTGTATTGCGACTCGGCGGGCGACGGCGCACCGAAGAAGACCTGCTCGAGGCGGGCGAGTTTTTCGTCGGAAAGCGTGAGGTTGTCGAAGACGGCCCAGCTGTAGAAATCGGAGAGCAGAGGGCGGTAGGCGCCGTTTTTGTAGGCGCGGTGATTGGCCAGCGCGCCGCGCAGCCGCACGAGGCTCGGCGAGAAGGCAATCTCGCCCTGCTTCACCGTGGGCGCATAGACGTGATCGAGGGCAGCCCGCAGAGCCGAGCGATCGCCAACTGCGCGCGCCACGACGAAGCCCGGCAGGATCAGCCCGCACGCCAGCGCCAGCCCCAAGGCATGGCGATGGCCATGGCGCGGAGCGACCTGGCTCCACGCGCGAGCGAGCACGCGACCGTGAACGATCATCAGGAATGTCGGCGTGAGCAGCATGAAACCCAAGCCAAGGAGCAGGACGAGGAGGACGCCAAGCGGCACGTACGGCAGGAAAGCGATGAAGAAATAGAGCGAGAACGGAAAGGTGGCCGCGACGAGCGCGAGGGTGACACGGGGCCAACGGGCGGGACATAGCACCGCATAAAAGAGCACCGCGGCATTGAGCCCGGTCAGCGCCCATGTTTCCCATGTCTGAAAATCGGCGGGAATCTGTGCAGCGTTGTTCATCGCAAGCCCGAGAGCAGGCAGCACGAGGGCGAACACCGCCACAAGCACGCACCCCAGCTCCGGGGACTCAGACCGAAACCAAGACACGCGCGCGACAACACGCACAAAGAGCACGACACCCAGCAGCGCGGCGAGGACGATGCCGCTCAACAGCATGAAGACGGGAAACTTCGCCAGCGACGCACCCTGACCAACGACGTGCATCGCGAAATAGAGCACCACCGGCACGCCCAAAGCGCAGCCGAGGCCGCTGAGAATCGCACGATTGGAACGCAGCGAAGGCGCGCAGGCAAACTGCACCATACCGGCGACAAACGGCAGCATCGCAAACGAGGCTTGGTTGAAGATGAAGCGCGTCTCCGGATAGAGCCACATCCGCACCGAACGCGGCAGCACCTCGTCGGCGAGCCACAGGGCGAGCAGGAGATAGATCGCCTGCGCCGCCATCGCCGGCACACCGGCCAGCTCCCCGCAGCCAAGTGAAAGCCGCCCAAGCCGCAGGCGACGGAGGGTGAGCAGATAGACGACGACG
This sequence comes from uncultured Opitutus sp., assembly GCA_964480585.1. GTDB lineage: Bacteria > Verrucomicrobiota > Verrucomicrobiia > Opitutales > Opitutaceae > ER46. Next base: position 131,395 of record CAYZPV010000013.1, read on the forward strand.
CCAGCGGCGAGATTGCCGAGATTGAGAGCGCCGAGGAACTGGGCGATCTGGCGGTTCTTTTCATCAAAGCTATCGGAGATCAGCCGGTAGCCGACTCCGTTGAGGAGGCAGAGAATGAAGATCGGCACCACCCACGTCCAAAGGATCGAGGCAGGGCCGGTGAGCAGATCCGGGAGGTGGGACGGGGGCGGCGGCTTAGCTACGGGGGCCGGAAGCGGCGAGGAGGCGACGGCAGGCATGGGACTCGAGGAGGAGATTCAAACCGATCAGAGCGGGCAGAAAGATGAGCACGCCGAGGAAGAGGTGCGCGCCAGGGCCATAAGCGTGCGGGAGCTGGGGAATCAGCCAACGGTGCGCCTGGGCGAGCAGGGCGATGCGGAGGGCATTGACTGCGATGCTCAGCGGCAGGGAGAGCAACAGCCCAAGGAGCGCAGCGAGAGCCGAGGTACGAACGGAGCGCGCGAGCTGCCAGCCAAGAAGCACAGCGACCAACACGCAGAAATCCGCGCCACTACACGCGACTGTGACAACAACGGGCAACTCGCCCGAGAAGAACAACCACCCCTGATCGGCGCGCGTGAGGCTGCCGCCGCCAAAGAGTGACGCGAGCCAGGCGGCCAGGCGAGCGAGGAGCTCCAGCTCGAGGGAAGGCCAAAGGAACAGGGTGCCCGCGATGCCACCTCCTGCGACCGCTCCGGCCAGCGGTGCGCGCCAGCTGCCCCAGACTATGGCGGGAGGGCAGGAGGTGGACATGGCCGCAGTCTGCCAGGGCTGCGTGCAGAAAGTATGAAGCCAGCATGAAACCTCGGTGAAATCGCACACGCTTTGACATCCGGCGCAGTGCACCGACACTCCGCGCACCATGGATGCCGGCTCAGAGCGCGAACAGTGGACCCACGAGGAAGTCGTCGCCGGGGCGCGGCAGGCATTGCTCGATGAGCTCAGCCTGGGCGACACGGAGCTGGCGACGGACTTTCTCCAATCGCCCATCGGGCCGCGCGTGCGGGTGGGCGGGGTGCGGGCGAGCCTCGCGAAGTTTGCCGCCGAGCGGGTGGCGGGGGCGGATACAGGGATACGTTACGGGGGATTCTCCGAAGTGGGCGACGAGGTGACGCTGCACCTGCCAGCGCAGGTGATGGCGCGGGAGGATCTGGGGCTGCCGGTGCTGGCGCCGGTGACGCTGAAGCTGGTGCCCTTTGTCTTCGACGTGGGGTATCGCGGCGCCGGGGCGGTGGCAGCAGACCTGTTGAGACGGAAACATCACTCGGTAAGAGAAGTGGAGCGGAGACTGGCATCGACCCCGCCTGCCTATGCGGGGTGGGCGCAGCTCGGCGCGCCGGATGTGGCGCGGGCATTTGCGCCGGTGCCGCCGCTGATTTCCGACAAGCGCGACCTCTATCAGCGCATCCGGGTGGCGTGCACCTTTGCGCTCGATCGCACGCTGCTCGATGACCTCGCGCTGCGGAACCCAGGGTTTCTCGATTATTTGCAGTGTTTCCCCGTCGCGCGGGCAGTGCGGCGCAAGGTCGTCGCGTGGCTCGGCCCGACGAACTCCGGGAAAACGCATCGCTCGATCCTAGCGCTCGCGGCGGCGCCAAGCGGCATGTACCTCGGGCCGCTGCGGCTCCTGGCGCTGGAGCAGCGCGACCGGCTGGTCGAGCTCGGCACGCCCTGCTCGCTGATCACAGGCGAGGAGCGCATCCACCAATCGGATACGCACTCGGCGCGCACGGTGGAGATGACGGATTTTTCGCGGCATGTGGCGGTGTGCGTGCTCGATGAGATGCAGCTCACGTTTGACCGCGACAGGGGCTGGGCCTGGGTGGCGGCGTACTGCGGCGTCGCGGCGGATACGATCATCGTGACAGGGCCGGCCTCGGCAGAGCCGGTGATCCGGAAGCTGGCAGAGCTGTGTGGGGACGAGGTGGAGGTAAACCTGCTGCAACGACAGGGCACCCTGCAATACGAGGGCGTGCTGGACTGGCGGCGCGTGCCGCCGCGCTCGGCGGTGATCGGATTTTCGCGGGCGATGGTGCTGGAGCTGAAGGCGATGTTTGAGGCAAAGGGACAGCGCGTCTCGGTGATCTACGGCGGGCTGTCGCCCGAGGTACGGCGCAACGAGGCGCGACGCTTCCGCGCGGGCGAGGCCGACATCGTATGCGCGACGGACGCCATCGGGCTAGGGCTCAATCTGCCGCTCGACCGGGTGGTCTTTTTCGAGACCGACAAATTTGACGGAGAGGTCAACCGGCCGCTCACGCAGGCTGAACTGCTCCAGATCGCGGGGCGCGCGGGCCGCGGGCCAGGGGCGACGGGGTGGGTGGCGGCGTTTTCATCGCGCGATGGAAGGCGGATCGAGTCGGCGCTCGCGGAACCGCAGCGCACTCCCCTGCCCGACCAACTGCCGGCAGCACCTACCCCGATGCACATCCGCGCAATCGCCGACCACTTGGGGATGGATAGGCTGGTGCCGATTCTGGATTTCTTTCGGACGCGGCTCACGTTTCCGGGCGGGACGTTTTTTCCCGAGGTGCAGGGTGATGTCTTCACCGCGGCGGGCATCGTAGACACCTATGCTCCATCCCTACCGGTCGAGCAGCGCTATGCGCTCGCCTGCACGCCGATCAATCTCGAGGAGCACTTTTTCCGCGATACCTTCATCAGCTGGATCGAGCGGCTCGACAATGGAGAAGCGGTGCTCTTCCCGCGTCGCGTCGACAGCAGCGGGGGGCTCGAGTCGCTGGAGGAGACGCTGAAACTCATCACGGTCTACCGGTGGCTCGCGTTGAAGTTTCCGGATGTTTTTTCCGATCTCGATCACGTAGAAACGCTGCGGCGAGAGACCACCGAGCAGACGCAGGCGATCCTCCGGCGCAACTGGGGGCAGCAGGGACTCTCACGGCGGGAGTGCACGCGCTGCGGGCGGGCGCTGCTGCCGAGTTCGCAGTACCGGACCTGCCGGGACTGCCACGCGGAGCACTGATAACGCAAGAGTGGGCAATGGGGCTGCGGCCGGGGAAACCTAGGCGGCCTCCACGCGTCTTGCAGTGCAGTTACCCGTTTTTCCCATGCGTCTCCCAAGCCTCCTCCTGGCGTGCCTCGCGCTCGCCCTACCGCATGCCCGCGCGGCGCAGCCGCCGGCCATCGATCCCGTACTCACCGAGGGCCTGCAATCCATGATGAGCAACGGCGTGTACGCCGGGCTGCGCGTGTGGTTTGCCAATCGACCCGCGATCGGCGCGGAAATGTACGACCGGCTAAATCCCATCCTGCGACCGCTCGGCAATCTCATCGACTACGAGATCGTCGCGGCGCAGCCGATCTCCAAACGCGTAACGCGCTACTATGTAGCGCTCTATTTCACGCGCTGCCCGCTGTGGCTGCGCGTGGAACGGTACGCAAACGACGAGCAGGCCTTTTACCTGCCACTCCGCTACTCGACCAATCCCGACGAGGTATTACCCGGATATGTGACGCAGTTTTATACCCAGTAAGCCCGGGACCTCACTTTTCACGCTGCCGAATCGCACGCCACACCGCTTCTCCGGTGGCAGGTGAGGCAAGCGGAACTGGGCCGCCAGGGGCGCCGAAGCTGGCGACGGCATCGCGGAGGGCTTCGCGGACGGAGATGGCGAGCATCAACGGGGGCTCGCCGACGGCCTTGCTGCCGTGGACCGCACGGGTATTGGCGGCGGCGGGCAGGAGCGTGACATTAAACTCCATGGGCGCGTCGCTGATGGCGGGAATCTGGTAGGTGCTCGCGGAGTGCGTCAGCAGGCGGCCTTTGGCGTCCCACTTCAACTCTTCGCTGGTGAGCCAGCCCATGCCCTGAACGAAGCCGCCCTCGATCTGGCCGCGGTCGATGCCGGGATTGAGGGAATCGCCGACATCGTGCACGATGTCGACGCGGCGGACGCGGCTCATGCCGGTGTAGCCATCCACCTCAACTTCGGTGACCGCCGCCCCAAAAGCGAAGTATGCAAAGGGCTGGCCCTTGGCCTTGGCCCAATCCCAGAAGATGCCGGGTGTCGAATAGAAGCCGGTGGCAGAGAGGCTGACTCGGTCGACATAACACTGCGTAGCGACCTTGGCGAAGGGGACGCGCACGTCGGGACGAGCGGCGATGAAGGCGAAGCCATCGGCAAAGCGCACATCGCCCGGCTCGACGAGGACACGGGCTGATGTCTTCACACCGGACGTGGGCGAGATGTCGACATTGACCCTGGGCTCAGGCTTGGGAGTGAGCGAGGCGGAGAGGAGCTTGGCGGCGGCGGGAGCGAGACGATCTCTGAGAGTGACACATGCGGCGCGCACGGCTGCGCCATTGAGATCGGCGCCGGCAGACGCGGCAGTGGCGGAGGTATTGGGAACCTTCTCCGTGCTCGTACGCATCAGGCGAATGGCGCTGGCGGGCAGGCCGAGCTCGCGC
>CAYZPV010000014.1:0-121497 GCA_964480585.1 uncultured Opitutus sp.
AGGCATCGACGCCGATCGAGATGATCAGGCCGCCCTTCACCTTGGCCTTCACGCGGCCAGCGGCCACGGAACCCTCGGGAAACTTGGTGAGGATGTTGTCCCAGTTCTTCTTCTGCTCGGCCTTGTCGAAGGAGAGAACGGGCGCGCCGCTCTTGTCCTCAAGCTTGTCGACCATCACTTCGATGGTGGAGCCGATCTGGAGCTCGCCGATATCGATGAACTCGTTGGCGGGGATGACGCCTTCGGATTTGCCGCCAATGTCGACGACGACTTCATTCTGGCGAATTTCGGTGATAACACCGGGGACGATCGCGCCTTCCTTCAGTTTGTCGAAGGACGACTGCGCGAGCAGTTCTTGCATTACGGAACTCATAACAAACGTACTGACAGCGTCGGCCGCGCGCCCGCTCCTCTGGCGCCCATCCGACGGGTTCGGCCGCACGGTGAGGCGCGACCGGATTGGTTGATGGTTGATCTAACAGTAAGGGGGCTGGCGGGAGCTCGCGGCATTACGCCAACCGTACCGACTAACCGCCGCGAACGGTCAGCATCCCTCCAGCAAGCCTGCCTCGCAAGCCCGAAAGCGCCGCTCGTTTCGAACGCCCCGATTCAACCTCATAACCCAATGATATAAAGTATCTTAACTCTTACCAGATTCAGCCTTCAGCACGGTATCCACCCGCTGAAAAAACACCTCGTATTGCGGAGTATCCTTCAGGGGGCGCTCCGTCGCCAAGCCGGCCTTGTTGGACGAATCGCTCTCGGAGATCTCCGTGATCCGCACCGACACAGTGGTACCGCCATCGAGGGAGGGGTCGAGTTTCACTTTCATCGAGAGCTGGCGCGAGCTGCCGACGCCGCCATCGCCAAGACGGACGCCGGAGACCGCTTCGACAATGCCCTGAGAAGCCCCGCTGCGGGTGATGCGGTAGCCCATCTGCTCCGCCGCGATCTTCGCCGCATCGAAGACGGGACGCTGCGCCGCCGGGTAGGAGCGCGTCTGCGGCGCATTGCGCTCCGCAAACTTTTCACGGACCGACTCCGTCGCCTCCGACATCGACTCGCAGCCGGCAAGAAGCACCGCGACCGAAAGACCGGCGAGGCTGACGCCATGACGAAAAGTAAGCTTCATGCGCCCTACGTGCCGCACCGCAGGCGAGGAGGCAAGGTCTCTCGTGTCGCACGGCTGGACAGCGCGACGCGTCTCGTGCCGACCCTACTCCACGACATATATCTCCACCAGCGCCACGCCCGTCGTGCCACCCACGCCGCTGGCCTGCACGGTATAGCTGCCGGGCGGGAGGGTGGCGACAAGCGCGGCATCCTTGCTGCCGGCAGAGAGCGCAAACGCCCCGACGCTGGCCGCGACCGCACCGGCCTCGGCCGCCCCAGCCGCGTCGCTCCAATCGTTATTGGCGAGGAGGGCCGAGTCGGCGGTGGCACCCGTCGCGCGGCCGTAGACGGTGAGCTGAGGATCCGCCAAGGCGCCATTCACGCCAAAGGCGCCGAGGGCAGGGCCGATGGCGCGGATAAGCACCCGCTTGGACCCCTCGCTGGAAATCACGAAGCCGCTGATGAGCACATTGCCCCCGGTGCCGACGAAGCCACGCGTGGCGATATTGGCGAGCCGGGCATCGCCGGTGGTCGCGCTGTCGTAGAGTTCGACGAGAGCGACGCCGGCAGCGCCATTGACGCCGCTAGCGACGGCTGAGTACTGGCCGGCAGGCAACTCCACGACGATCGCCGCGTCGGCGCTGCCGCCGGACAAGGCAAAGGCGCCGACGCCCGCGGTAGCGCTCACGATGGTAGCTGCGTTGGCGGCGGCACCCCAGTTATCGTTACTCGTCACATCAACGTAGGCGCTGGCCGCGGCATCGTAGCGCTTCAGCACAAGCTGGGGATCGGCTAGCGTGCCGCTGACGCCAAAGGAGGAGAGCGTCGGCCCAACAGCACGCACCAGCAGGCGCTTGGCCCCGGTGCCCGAGATGACAAAGCTGGGAATGAGTTGGTTGGGCTCGGCCTGAGATACGCCACGCGTAGACAGATTGAGCAAGCGCGCGGCAGCGGAGGCCGCGGTATCCACCGCAAGCACGACTGGATCGCTCGTCACCATCTGGCCGCCGGCGGTGACGACGACTCGGTAGGTGCCGCTATCAGCGCCTTGCGGACTGGCAAGGGTGAGGGCCGCCGAAGTCGCACCCGCGAGGTTGCTCCAAGTGCCGCCTTGGAGGATCTGCCACTGGAAAGCTGGCGCGGTGTCGCTCACCACGGAAACAGAGAGCCGCGTCGCCGTGCCCGCGGCGACGGCCAAGGTGCCCGTCTGGGCGGAAGCGACGCTCAACCCGCCGGTATCGGCAGCGCCAGGGTTGCCATTAACGGCTTGTGAAGACCGCCAAGCCGTGCGCTCGACGTAGCCCCCGGCGGTAGTCGTGGCGGGCGCGCGGGCGACGAGCGAGTAGCCACTGCCCGAGGCAAGCGCGGACCAGGCAGGCTCATACCGGAAGCGGACGATGTGTACATACCATGGCGCGGGGAGGGTGAGCGCGATGTTTTCGCCGCTGTTGTCGAGCGAGCCGCTGAACGCACCGGGCGCAAGCGTGGCTGCGGCGCTCGGATAGCGCGAGAGGTACGCGGTGCGATTCTTGGCCACGACAATGAAGGCTCCGCCCGCGAGCGTGGTGCCGGAGGGGAAAGTATAGTCGATGCCATTGGTGAAGCGCACGCCACCGAGATCGAGCGAGGTCGCGCCGGTATTCTGCAATTCGACATACTCGTAGTCGCCGGCACTCGTCGCGGCGACCGGCTGGTACATGAACTCCGTGATGCGGAGACCCTCGAGGAGCGCCTGATAAGCGGGAGGCAGGGCGGTCTGATTGGAGAGGCCCGGTGTAGGCACCGCGAGATCAGTCCACGCCGGGCCGCCATCGGTGGCTCGCGCGGTGGAGCGATCGGCCGGCTGCGAGACGAGATCTACCTGATCGATGACCGCGCCATTCTCACCGAGCAAGAAGACGAAATCGAAATCCCCATCGAGACCGAAGCCGAAGTCCTCGCCGTACAACGTGGCAAACCCGCCCGGCGCAATAAAGCTCAACGCAGGAAACACGAAGCGATCGGGATAGACGCGCGCATTGTCTGTGAGCCGCACGCCGCCGAGCGCGACGGATTGAGAGGCCGGATTGTACAGCTCGATGAAATCGTGATCGACGCGAAACTCGATATTGCCCGCCCACTCATTGACCTTGAGCCCGGAGACCGCGCCGAGAGCAGCTGCGGCACCGTTGGCCGCGCCAGGTGTAGGCAACGCGAGCGCCCACGTCCCACCATCTCCCGTGCGCGCGAGGGCATAGTCTGGCACCTGATAGCCGAATACCACGGAGTCGAGCAGGGAGCCGCCAGCGGCCGCGGTATCATAAAGCCGCACTTGGTCGCCCTCGGCATCGAGGGCGAAACCGGTATGCAGACCCGGAGCGCTCGTATCGGTATCAGCATAGAGCGTGAGATAGCCGCCCGCCGGGATGCTCACGCCAGCAGGGAAAACATACTTGCGCGGCGCGGCGGGGTCGTCGGACAGGCTCTTGCCCACGAGGTCAAGGGGGCTCGAGCCGGAATTGTAGAGCTCGATGACATCGGGGTACGTCGCGCCATTGGCGATACGGGTATTGGAGGCGAGGACCTCATTGATGCGCAGGGCCGGGGTGCTCGCAGCGCCCAGCGTGGCGCTGCTCGTGCCAGCGGTGGGAGCTATCTTCGCAGCGCCGATGCGACCGAGCAGGAAGGACTGCCTCGCGGTCATAAAACTCTTGATCTGCGCACGGTACGCAGCCGGCGTCCACGCGAGGTGATTGTCGACGAACTGATAAAATGGAGGATTGGCGGCAACCGCCGTGTCGGCATCGAAGACCGAGCCGAAGAGCTCGCGGATGGCAGTGAGGTATTTTTCGCGGAAGGCAGCATTGCCCGGGCGGGTCGAATCGCCGAGCAAAGGCTGCAGCGGCTTCATGAGGGTATCCGCGAAATTGCCGGAATTCTGCCCGGTCTCGGTGGCATCGTAGAGGCCTTTGGCCGTGGCGCTGACGGTAACTTCGCCGAGGCCGAACGTCGTATCCATATCGTGCGGGAGCGGGATGAAGCGAGTATGGGTGCCATCGCTCACGAAGGCGGCCGCGTAATCATCATCCTCGCCGGTGGAGAGATTCTCCTCCGCATTGGGCATGATCGTCATCACCGCCAGCCAGCGGGCAAGATAATCGAGATCCGCGACGGTGGAGAGCCGCGCGGTGTCGGCATCGGTAAAGGGCGAGCCATTCCAGGTGCCAGCGGCGACATTACCTGGAGCCGCACCGGTGAAGTACGGTGCGGCGACCTCCTGCCATAGCCTGGAAAAATTCATCACGTCGCTCCAGTCATTGGCTGCGCTGTTGTTTTGCTTGGACCAACCACTCCAAGTAAGGTCGGGATTGGCTGGCGCGGCCCCGACAGAGGACCACCCGGAAATGGAGACCTTGCGATAGAGCTGGGCGGCGGCGGCGAGCGGGAAGTGATTGTCGAGATAGTCGCCATCCAACTCCTCAACGCGCACGAGCTGACCATGATCGGCCGTGGCAGAGGTCGTCACCGAATACTCGACGCCCTGCCGGCGCACCTCAATCGGCGAGGCATCCGCGGTGACCAGCCCGGCCGCGCGCTGGATGCGGTGCGCGAGGAGCTGCACCGGAGCGCCGCGAGGATTGATTAGGAAGTCACTCACGCCATCCCAACGATTATCGGTGGGCATGGAAATGCGCAGAGGCTTGATCGTGTAATTGCGGCTGCTGTTGCCGCGCACGCGCATCGACGTGAGATAACGAATCGTCGTCTCCGTGCCGCGTGTGACGACGAGCGTGAAATTAAACTGCCGGTCACCAATCTGGCCACCGCCCCCGCCTCCACCAGGCCGGGTACCGCCCGCCGTATAGGCGGCGTAGGCGGCGTTTTCAGCACCGGTGAGCACGAGGCGATAGACCGGCGCGGCACCGACGATGACCTCATCGTCGACCTGATAGGTCGCATTGGTCGTCTGCCCCTCGCTGGAGGCAGCGGGCCACGTGCGGCTGAGCGTGCCGTCGCTCGCCTGGAGGTAGAACTCAACCACCGTCTTATCGGCCATCGCGGGAAGAGCCGCGGTGAAATAGCCCGTGGAGTCTCCCACCATCGAGAGCGCCTGGAATGCGCCGGGAGTCGCAGTCGTCGCCACACGCCAGTAGAGAGTCGCGCCGATGGCGCTCATGTCCTCATCCGAAAGCGTCGCTGAAATCGTGACGGCCTCCGTGCTCCTCGGCACGGCGGGCGAGTGCCTCACACCGGTGATAAGCGGGGCGACATTGCCGACGCGGAGCGCATTGGCCGCGCCAGGGGTGCCGCCCACGCTTGGAGAGGCGCCCCAGTTTTGACCGCTGTTTTTAGCGAGGAGCGGATTGCGGCGCTCAAGCGACGAGCCTCCGCCCCCCGCGGCAGTGACCCACGACCAGCCGCCGAGGGTATCGCGCGTGCGCGAGGCCCAGTCGCCCTCGTCGGCGTAGTCGACCTGGTCGACAGTCTCCCAGGTGCCAGCCGTAGAGCCCGGCCGAGAGAGCGTGATCGTCTCGCCATTGTTGGCGAGGGTGGCACCCGCTTTCCAAGGGCCGACGACTGCCGCTGTCGCCAAGCTCGCAGCGGAAGCGCGGAGTGCGGCGGGATCATTCGCAACGACGAGGAAGCCACCCGCCGGGATGGATGTGCCGACGGGGAAAGAGAAGTCGGCGCCCTGGGTGATCGCCCAGCCGGAGATATCAACGGGGGACGCATCGGGATTGTGGAGCTCGATAAACTCGAGCGCGGTATTCTCCGGGTAGCCCGTACCCGGTCGGTACATGATCTCGTTGATCACTGGGGCGGCCCACGCACCGAGCGGCATGGCAAGAAGGAGGGCAGCCAATCGCCAACGAAGGAGACGCTGTGAAATGTTACGCACACGTGACAGGACTCCGCAGCGAAACGAAAGTCGTCCGATTTGATCGCAAAATTGTTAAGGGTACGTTAACCCTCCGCGGATACCCCTACCCCCTCGTAGCATGCTTCGTGACTTTTTCCGCCTTTTCGGCGTCCTCCTCGTCACCACCGCGCTCCTGCGCGCGGCAGACCGGCCCAATATCCTCTGGATCACCTGCGAAGACACGAGCCCGCACCTCGGCGCGTATGGCGACGCCTATGCGGTGACGCCGCGGCTCGATGCCTTGGCGCGCCAGAGTGTGCGGTACACGCACGCCTATGCGTACACCGGCGTGTGCGCACCGAGCCGTTCGTGCCTCATCACTGGCGTGCTGCCGCTGCGCCTCGGCAGCCAACACATGCGCTCCACCACGCGGCTGCCCGCCGCGGTGAAATGCTTCCCCGCCTATCTGCGCGCCGCCGGGTACTACGCCTCCAACAACGTAAAGGAAGACTACAATTTTGCGACGCCGCGCGACTCGTGGGACGACTCGAGCAACAAGGCCCACTGGCGCAATCGGGCGGCAGGCCAGCCGTTTTTCTCAGTCTTCAACTTCACAGTCACGCACCAGAGCCAGATCTTCTGCAACGACGCGACCTACCAGCGAAACACGCGAAGACTCACGCCGGAGCAGCGGCGCGATCCCGACAAAGTGACGGTGCCGCCCTTTCATCCCGACACGCCGGAGTTTCGCAAGGAGTGGGCTCGGCACTACGAGAATCTCACCGCGATGGACTACCTGGTCGGAGACATGCTCGCGGAGTTGGAGAAAGACGGGCTCGCCGATGACACCATCGTGTTTTTCTTTTCAGATCACGGCACCGGCATGCCCGGCGTGAAGATGTGGGCATGGGGCCCGAGCCTGCGCGTACCACTCATGGTGCGATTTCCCAAGAAGTGGCAGCACCTTGCGCCCGGCGAGGCCGGGAGCGAGAGCGACCGGATGGTGAGCTTTGTGGATTTCGCCCCCACCGTATTGAGCCTAGCGGGCGTGGACCTACCCGCGCATTTCCAGGGCCGCGCATTTCTCGGCGCCAAGACCGGAGAGCCGCGCGACCATATCTTCGGCGGCAAGGATCGCCAAGGCGAGGCCAGCGACCTCGTGCGTTACGTGCGCGACCGCCGATTTCAGTACCTGCGCAATTTCCGACCTGAGTTGCCGTACGGCCAGTACATGAGCTACAACTGGCAGCACGCCAGCATGCAGAAATGGGAAGCGCTGCACCAGGAGGGCAAACTCACCGGCGTGCCCAAGCGCTACTTCGCGCCGCGAAAACCGCTCGAAGAACTCTACGACGTCGAGGCTGACCCGTGGCAGATAAACAATCTCGCCGCCGACCCGAGATATACCGCAGACCTCACGCGCCTGCGTACGCTGCTCGAAACCGAAATGCAGCGAGCCGGTGACCTGAGCCTGCTCCCGGAGCGCGAGATGCACGCGCGCTCCGCCGGCAGCACACCGTACGCAATCGCCACTGATCCCCGTCTCAATCCCATCCCCGCGCTGCGCCGCGCCGCAGATCTCGCCAACGCGCTGTCGCCGGCCAACGTCCACGCACTGGCCGAGCTGCTCCGCGCCGAAGACTCGGCAGTCCGCTGGTGGGCCGCCAATGGCCTGCTGGCGCTCCGCAGCGCGGCCTCGCCCGCCAAGGGAGCACTCCTCGCGGCGCTAGACGACACGTCGCCCGATGTGCGCATCGCCGCAGCGGAAGCGCTCGCGAGCCTCGGCGAAACCGACCGCGCCCTGCGCACGCTGGAAGCCACGCTAAAGCTCGACGACGTCTTTGCCCGCGCCTCCACCCTGCTCACGCTCCAGCGGCTCGGCTCCCTCGCCCGCCCGCTCATCCCCGCCATCCGCGAGGCAAAGCTGGCCGATCCTGCGCACAAAGACATCTCCGATTACGTCGGGCGCATGGTAGGCTACCTCCCGGGTAAATTATAGCCCCGCGCAAAAGCGCAGGGAACCTCCCTATCCTCGCAACGTCTATCGTCGCGCCCTCGTCATGCCCGTCTGAATCGCGCCGGCACTACCCTCACCCAACGCGTCTGCGCGCACGTCGTCCGCCCCAAACGTCTCGCCCCCTCTTTACCCCGCACCTCTCCGTGGCATCTATGCCACACTCTGATCTGGCCCAACCCCGCCGGTCCGATACTCCACCCCACTGCCAGCTACCCACACGTGTGGGCGTGAGCACGTATCGGCCGAATGCCGCATAAAACACATGCTTACGAAATTCGCTTTTCCCTCGTACTCCTCGCGTGCGCGTTGGCTCAGTCTCGGCGCACTCTCACTCGCCCTAGCCGGGCCGATCGCCGCCCAGCAGGCGGCAAGCCCCCCTCCGCCGTCCGCCGCCAACAACCCCGGCGGAGAGCAACCCGTGCAACTCTCCGTCTTCGAGGTCAGCGCCGACAAAGACGTGGGCTACCAAGCCGGCAACACCACCTCAGGCTCGCGGCTCAACTCCTCGCTCAAGGATACGGCTGCCGCCGTGATGGTCTTCACCCCAGAGTTTCTCTCCGACTTTGGCCTCACCTCGCTCGCCGATCTCGTCGCCTACGCGCCCAACATGCAGGTCGACATGCTCGACACGTCGGCGGATGCCAATCCGCAGTTTCTCGGCGGCTCCGACCTGCGCGACACCCGCATCCGCGTGCGCGGCCTCTCGGCGAGCACATCGCTGGACTTCTTCGAGACAGGCGTGCCGATCGACACTTACAACACCGAGCGCCTGGAACTCTCGTCGGGACCGAACTCCATCCTCTTCGGATTTGGCTCCCCCGGAGGCCTCGTAAATATCATGACCAAGCGCGCGCAGCTCACACGCACGCGCTCCTCCGTGCGCGTACAGAGCGGGCAATGGGACCACGCACGCGCCGAACTCGACCACAATCAAGTGCTCGTGCCCGGCAAGCTCGCGATGCGGCTGAACGGCCTCTACCAAAACAGCGGAGGCTGGCGCGAGTACGACTACTCCGACGCAGCACGTGGCGCCGTCTCGCTGCGCGCGCAGCCGCTCAAGCATACCGCCGTCGTCATCAATTTCGAGAATGGGCAGGTGCTCTCCAGCGCGAGCCGGCCGATCAATGCGTACGATGCACTCGCGCTCTGGCGGGCGCGCGGCACGCCGACGAAGAGCGACGCCACCTGGGTAGCCGCCGATCGCGCCAACGGCATCAATCGCAATACCACCGCTCGCACGCTGCACATCACCGACGCGGATGGCTCCGCGCCTTTCACGCTTACGTTGAGCAATGCGGCCAACCTGCGCCTGCTGGAGAGCACGTACGAGGATATCAACATCCCCGCCGCCGACCGCGTAGGACTCACGCTTGTCCCGCGCACACAGCTCCCATTCGACATCAGCACCTATGGCCCGGGATCGAGTCGCGATCACAACTTCAATCGCGTGGTCGCCACCGTCGAGCAGCGCCTCACGCCCTCGCTCACGCTCGAGCTGGCCTACAATCGAGACCGCTCCACCCAGCTCGTCCGCACGCTGCAGGGGAACCAGCTCTCTCTCGCAGGCGATCCCAACACCGTCATCCCCAACCCCAACGGCACCGCCACCACCATCGCCAATCCCAACGTGGGCGGGCTCTACATGGAGGGCCGCTGGGTGGCCGACTACGGGGAGGTGGACAACGATGTCTTCCGCGCCGCGCTCGCATGGGATCTAGACCTCAAGAAATTCGGCCGCCACAAGCTCGCCGGAATGGCCGAGCATGGCGTGCTACGCGCGTTTCGCTATCCGATCGTGCAGATCCTCGTGGACGAAAACGGCGTTCCACTCACCAGCCCGGGGACGCCCGAGGTCGCGGCGAACTTCGTCTGGCGCCGCCAATACGTGGCGCCGGGCAATTTCAGCACGTACTTCCCCGGTCGCGGCGACGAGGATTTCACCGTCGTCCGCAACGGCCGCAGCTACCGCCCGCGGTGGATCAACGCCAATGCCAACGGCGGCGATATCGAGCGCACGATGGAGACGCTGCTCGCCGCCACACAGAGCTCATTCTGGGACAACAAGGTCATCGTGACCGCTGGGGTGCGCTGGGATCGCATCGCCTTTGACCAGTACGGCAGTACGCGCACGAACGCCGCCGACCCCGATGTGCTCGCCGGCCGTACGATCGTCAACACGGTCAAGTTCACCGACGTGGTCGACGACACAACGCACTACACACCCGTCACGAGCACGCAGGGCATCGTCTTTCACGCGACCAAGACCTTCTCCGTCTTCTACAACCACGGCACAAACAACGCGCAACCGCCGCTCAATGCGCGCGTGCTGCCCGATGAGAGGCTGCCTGAACCCTTCGAGGGCAAGAGCGACGACTATGGCTTCATGCTCAATCTCCTCGAAGGAAAAATCTTCCTCCGCGCCACCGCATTTCAGACCGCGCAGAACAAGGCGAGCGGCGGCACATTTGCGATCGGGCTGAACTCCGGCGAAAACAATGTGGTGGCCCCCAGTACCCGGATACTGGATACGCTCCTTGCCAACAACCGCATCACGGCGGCACAGTATGCGGAGCACCTCATCGGCGACGAGGCCAACCTCACCGGCACTTCCGACGTGAAGAACAACGGCTATGAGCTCTCCACGTGGTTTAATCTCACGAAGAACTTCACCTCCGTGCTCAACTTTTCCTACACCAAGACGGATCGCTCGAGCATCGTCCCCGAGTTTGAAGACTGGCTGGAGCGCGAAAACACGTTTTGGCACAGCACGCCGGGCGCTGGCGGTCTCGTCAATGCCACCTCCGGCTCGACCATCGACCAGGAAGTCGAGGCGCTGAAGCGCGTGATGGCGGGGGTGCGCGAGTTCTACGGATTCGGCTACGGGGAACGCCCCTACAAGGCGAATGTGAGCGGGCGCTACGCCTTTACCGAGGGCCGCCTCAAGGGAGCCTTCATCGGCGGTGGCGCAAGATGGGCCAGTAAACCCAAGCTCGGCCGCGCGCTCCTCGGGCGCACCGCAGAGGGCCTTCGCATTCTAGGCGACACCTTTTACGGACCCGAGGACTTCAAGATGGACGCCTTTATCGGCTACCGCCGTAAAGTCTCCCTCGGCAAACTCGCCTCGGAGCTCACACTGCAGCTCAACGTGACCAACCTCACCGACGAGGACGAGCTGATGCCTCTGCGCTACAATGCCAACCAATCCGGCTACGCACGCGCGCTCTTGTACGAGCCGCGTAAATTCCGGCTCACGGCGGGGCTGGCGTTTTGACCAGTTCCGGCTCTTCGCCTCCGCGACAAGGGGTTGCAGCCATCTTCACGAGACGAGGGTGGCTCAGGTGTTTGCGAGCCCGAGATCGGCATAGATCGCCGTGGCGATCTCGCGCATGCGCGCGGCGTGCTCGGGCGGCTTGCAGCGGCCGTTGCAGACAACGGCCGCGACCACGCGATTGACCGGATCGCAAAACGAGATGGATGAAGCCGAGCCGCCATGGCCGAAGGTACCTTCCGCCGCATGCGCCCCACCGATCCCGCGCAGCCGACTGATGCCGAGGCCCCACGGCGGCTGGGCATTCTTGCCCCTGAAGGTCGGCGCGCTGGGGCGATGCACCTTCGTGAACTCATCCACAGTCTTTTCCGCAAACACCCGCTTCCCCTTTCGCGCGCCGCGGCCGAGCATCGCTTCGTAGAAGCGCGTGAGCTCCTTCATCGGCCCGTGGCCGTTGCCACCGGGGATGCAGAGCGTCGCCCAGCGCTCCCAACCGATGTCGCGATGCACACTCGTTTCGACCGGTTTCTCGCCGTCCGTATCCATCATCATGCCGATGCGGTCACCGTAGCCGGCACGCACCTCAGCCGGCATGCCCACCCACGAATCGCGCATCCCAAGAGGGATGAAAATCTCTTCGCGGACGTAGGTCGAAAACGGTTTTCCGCTCACGCGCTGCACAATCTCGCCGAGCATGTGCATGCCCGCAGAGGGATGATAGAGGGCATGCCGCCCGACCTCCCAGCCCTCCTCCAGCCTGGCGTCGCAAATCAGGGCGGTGACCTCCTCCCACGTCTTTTTGGAGCGCGCGCCATCATCGGCTTTGGGAAAGCCCGAGGTGTGCGTGAGCACGTGCCGAATTGTCACCCTTTCCTTGCCGTGTTTGCCAAACTCCGGCACGTACTTGGCCACCGGGTCGTCGAGCTGCACTTTCCCGCGTTCCCAGCACTGGCCGATGCACATGCTTGTGACCGGCTTGGTCATCGAGAACCATGTCATCAGCGAGTCGGGCCGCATCGCCACGCCTGGGCGCGCCTCGCCGAGCGCAATATCCGCCGCCGTACGCCCATCACGCGCCACATGCACCTGAGCGCCGATGTGCAGGCCACGCTGCATGCCGCCGCGCAGCACGGCGCGCGTCTTGGGGAAAGTCTCCTCCGCCGACCAGAGCCGCCGCGAACCGAGCGCCATCGCGCCGATCGCCGTCGAAAACAAGAAACGCCGCCGCGAAATCCGGGGTAGTGGATTCATCCCCCCACGCTACGGCACGAGGGCTGACGTGCGAGGCTTACTTCGCGATTTCCAGTGGGTCGATGCCCTGGCCGAGCACAAAGGTCTGGCCGACCGCACCCACCACAGATCGGGCGCGAGGAAGGTCGAGGTCCTTGCGAAAGCGATATACCGTCTCGATGCCGGTGCAGTGCGCCCCGATGAAATGCTCGACGCCAAACTCATGTAGTTTGCCGGTCGTCCACGCGAGCGACTCTTCCTTGGCGTTGAAAAGATGGATGCCGCCGATCAGCGCATGAATTTTCGCCGCACGGACCACCGTCCGCGCATGCTCGATGATATTGACCACGCCCGCATGGCCGCAGCCCGTCACGACCACGAGGCCGGACGGCGTGTCGATCACCAGCGCGATATCATCGGCAATGGTGTCCTCGACGCGCTTGCCATCAGCCCCCTGCACCTGCGCACGCCCGCTCCAGTTGCGCTCGGGGTGCTTGCGCGGCACAGGGCCGGTCAGCCACACGCCGGGGAAAAGCTCCACGGGTTTAGCGTGCTCCACGAATTTTCCACCGGTCGCCTCATACTCGCCCCTGAGCCACGACATCGGATTGATGTTCACATGGGGCGGGCCGCCGAAGCGCGGCAGGAAAATGCCCGCGCCCACGTGCGTGCGCGCGAGCGACGTGGGAGCCTTCAGGGCAGCGTGTTTGCGCAGCGTGATGAAGCCACCCACATGGTCGGAGTGCCAGTGGCTCAGCACGACATCCTGCACCTCGGCGAGATCGAGCTTCAGCGTCTGGGTATTGCGGAGTACGACGTCGGTCTTGGCGCCGGTATCGAAGAGGATCTTCCTACCATCCGCCTCGACGAGGGCCGCAAAGCCCCACTCGCCCAACTCCTCGCCCTCGGCGAGCATCGTGGAGAGCACGGTGATCTTGAGCGATTTCACCTGAGCCGCCGAAGCAGTGGCGGCAAAAGCCGCCGCAGTGACACACAACCGGCCAAGCAGCAGGAGCAGGGGGAGCGCGCGCATCATCCCGCAAATCGAAATCGCCTCGCGCGCGGTTGCGAGTCTTAGTGGCGGAATGTTCACGGTCCGCCACCTCGCCGTCGCCCTGGCGATCTTCGTATCTGCCCACGCCGCCACATCCGCCTACGCGCCGCCACGCTTCACCGATGCGGGGCGCGCCCAGCGCGTGCAAGCGGTGCTGCCCGAGATCGATAAACTCTTCACCGATCTCGCAGCCGCTCGCCACATGCCCGGCCTCGTGTGGGCAATCATGCTGGATGGCGAGGTCGTCCACACCGGCGCGCAGGGCTTTGCCAACCTCGAGAAAAAGATCCCGGCCTCCGCGATCGACACTCGTTTCCGAATCGCATCGATGACAAAGAGCTTCACCGCCCTCGCGATCGTGAAGCTGCGCGACGCGGGCAAACTCGGCCTCGATGACGCGGTGGCGAAACACATTCCCGAGTTTGCCCACGTCGCGCTGCTGACCGCCGACACTCCGCCTGTCACGATCCGTCACCTGCTCGCGATGAGCGCAGGTTTCCCCGAAGACAATCCCTGGGGCGATCGGCAGCTCGCCGTGAGCGATGAGCAACTCCTCGCATTTCTCCGCAGCGGCGTCGCGCTATCGACCGCGGCTGGCACGACCTTTGAGTACAGCAATCTTGGCTATGCTCTGCTCGGCCGCGTCGTCACCTGTGTGGCGGGCGAGCCCTATCAGCGCTATATTGCGCGCGAGATCTTTGCCCCACTCGGCATGACGGCCACGACGTGGGAATACACCGAGGTACCCACCGATAAACTCGCGCTCGGCTACCGCCGGGAAAACGACCAATGGCTGCCCGCGCCGCTGCTCCATGATGGTGCGTACGGTGCGATGGGAGGCCTGCTCACGACGATACCGGACTTTGCCCGCTATGTCGCCATCCATCTCGCCGCCTACCCGGCCCGCAACGACCCCGAACGCGGGCCCGTGCGCCGCGCATCGCTGCGTGAGATGCACCAGCCGCAGATCGTGTCCACGCTCAACGCGTCGGCGCGCGGCGCAGCAGGACAGCCAAACCCCGCTGCCGTAGGCTACGGCTTTGGCCTCCGGTGGTCGCTCGACAGCCAGCGCGTCGTTTCCAGCGGCCACAGCGGCGGGCTGCCCGGCTTTGGCAGCAACTACGTGTTCTTCCCCGACCATGGACTAGCAGTCATCTCCTTTGCTAATCTTACTTACGCCGGCACTGCTGCCACGAACGCGAAGGCGGCGCAGCTTTTGATCGAAAAAGGCAAGCTCCCCACCCGGACACTGCAGATCTCACCCATCCTGACAGCGCGCAAGGCGCAGGTGGCGGAACTCATCATGAAGGACTGGCCGACCGCGGTGGCAGACGCGATCGTCGCGGAGAACTTTTTTTCCGACCGATCTCGCGAGGCGTGGCTCACGCGGACGCGCGAAACGCTCGCCAAAGCAGGGGCCGTGATTGAGGTCGGCGCGCTCCTGCCGGAAAATCAGCTCCGCGGCTCATTCCCACTCGTTACCGAGAAGGGGCGGGTCGAGGTGTACTTTACCCTCACCCCGGAGGCCACGCCCAAGCTGCAGGAGCTACGGTTGACCTTCGTGCCGGCCAAGTA
Organism: uncultured Opitutus sp.; assembly: GCA_964480585.1. Lineage (GTDB taxonomy): Bacteria > Verrucomicrobiota > Verrucomicrobiia > Opitutales > Opitutaceae > ER46. The sequence continues at coordinate 15,098 of CAYZPV010000014.1, forward strand.
GTTCCCGCGCCGAACCCCTGCCTGCGCCGCCGGTCAACTGTGCGGCGCATGGCCGCCATCCTTATCCTCAATCACGCCGCCGGGTCCGTAAATGGAGACCGAGACGCCGTGTCGCCCGAGGAGATCGTCGCCGCCTTTGCCGAAGCAGGCCAACCCGTGGCGCTCCGCCTCGCGGAGCCCGCCCAGCTTCGTGGCGCGCTGGAGGACGCGGTAGCGGCGCGGCCCGAGGCGATCTTCGTCGCCGGAGGCGATGGCACGATGAGCACTGCGGCAGGAGTGCTTGCGGGTACTGGTATTCCGCTCGGGCCGGTGCCGCTCGGCACGCTCAATCATTTTGCCCGAGATCTCGGCCTGCCTCCTGACTGGAGGGCTGCCGTGCCCGTGGTGGCAGCCGCCACGCCTCGGGCGGTTGACGTCGGCGAGGTCAATGGCCGCGTTTTCGTCAACAACTGCTCGCTCGGCTCGTACCCCGAGGCCGTGCGCCAGCGCGACCGGCTGCGCCGGCGGGCCGGGCACGGCAAGTGGCGCGCCATGGCGCTCGCGAGCTTCCGCGTCTTCCGCCGCCTCCGCCGCCTGCGGCTGCACATCGAGACTCCCGAGACCACGCTCGCGCTGCGCACCCCCTTCGTCTTCGTCGGTAACAACCGGTATACGGGCCACCTGCTTGCCGCCAGCCTCCGTCCGCGCCTCGACGAAGAGCAGCTTTGCCTCTACACTACCCGCGCGCAACGGCACTTCACCCTGATCCGCCTGGTGTGGCAATCGCTGCTCCGCAGCCTCGACGCAGTCGAGGGACTCGAAGTATATCCTCTCAAGGCGGCCACGATCTCGAGCCCCACCGGTGAACCTATCCCGGTGGCGCTCGATGGGGAGCTGGCAGAGCTCTCCGTTCCACTCCGCTTTCATATCAGGCCTCGGGCTCTTCGTGTGCTGGCGCCACTGCCCGACCCATCATGAAAACAATCGCGCATATCTCCGACCTGCACTTCGGCCGCGAGGACCCCGCGATCGCCGACGCGCTCGTCGACGACCTCAGCGCGCGGCACCCCGCGCTGATGATCGCCAGCGGAGACTTCACACAGCGCGCCCGTGGAGCGCAATTTCGCGCCGCACGCGACTATCTCGCTCGGCTGCCGCGCCCACAACTCTGCGTGCCGGGCAATCACGACGTGCCGCTCTTCGATGTTTTTCGGCGCTTCGTCTCGCCACTGCATCGCTATCGTGAGTTCATCGGCGACGATCTCGACCCCTCCTACACCGACGACGAGTTGCTCGTTGTCGGCCTCAATACGGCACGCTCGTTCACGTGGAAAAACGGCCGCATCTCCGTCGAGCAGATCGCCGCGCTCGAGAGTCGGCTCCACACGCGCGATCCACGTGTGAAGATCGTCGTGACGCACCACCCCTTTCTCCCACCCCCGGGCGATGCGGGCATCGATCTCGTCGGCCGCGCAGCCCGCGCCATGACGGTGTTGGACATGTGCAATGTAGATCTGCTTCTCGCAGGCCACCTCCACCTCGGCTACGCAGGCGATATCCGCACGCACTACCCCAAGGCGCGCCGAGCGATGATCGCCGTGCAGGCCGGCACTGCCATCTCCAAGCGGCGCCGGGAGGGCGAGGCAAATGCCTATAATCTCCTGCACGTCGCGCGCACCGAGATATCCATTGAAGTGCGTGCTTGGAACGGGTCTGCCTTTGCCCCGGTGCGCCAAACGGCGTTCAGCCGCGCCAACGACGGCTGGCACCCGCGCCGCTAGGCGCAGGGATCGCCAGTTCGCCCCCTTTTCCGCTGCAAGAGGCTCTCCGCAGGAAAGAGCCGCCCAGCGGGGACGGACGCGAGGGCAAACCGAACTTGCTTCATACAGCCCCAGCCATGGCGCGCTACGGATCAGCACGAGGCTGATGTGATGCGTTGCGCTCGACCGGCTCACCCGTCTCACTTCATCCACCCCCATGTTTTTCCTTCGCCTGCTCCGTCCCCTCCTCCTCGCTTCGCTGGCGCTCGCTCTGGGCGCGCGACTCGCCGCCGCCGACTCCGCCGCGCCGCGGTGGAATATCCTCTTCGTCTTTGCCGACGATTGGGGCCGCTACGCGAGCGCCTACGCCAAGATCGACGGCCGTCCGTCGCTCAACGACTCGATCAAGACGCCGCACTTCGATCGACTCGCGCGCGAAGGCGTCGCGTTTCGCAACGCTTTCGTCAATTCTCCTTCCTGCACGCCCTGCCGCAGCTCTCTTTTCTCCGGCCGCTATTTCTTCAACACCGGCCGCGGGGCCATCCTGCGGGGTGCGGTGTGGGACGAGACGATTCCCGTCTATCCGCTGATGCTCCGCGACGCTGGCTACCACATCGGGAAGAGCTATAAGGTATGGGGTCCCGGCACACCCGGCGACGCACCGTTTGGCCAGCAGCGGTATGCTTACGAATCCGCCGGTCGCGATCCCAACAATTTCTCGGAGGTCATGACTGCCGCCGTAAAGAAAGGGACCTCCGTCGACGCCGCGCGCGCCGCCATCCTCGACCAAGTGCGCGGGAACTTCGATGCCTTCATCGCCAAGCGGCCCGCTGGCGAGCCCTGGCACTACTACTTTGGCACCACCACCACGCACCGCACCTGGATCAAAGGCTCCGGCAAGGCGCTCTGGGGCATCGAGCCCGACTCGCTTAAGGGCAAGCTGCCCGCATTTCTGCCCGACGTGCCGGAGATACGGGAGGACGTAGCCGACTATCTGGGCGAGTGCCAAGCCGTCGACGCCTGCCTCGGCGCGCTGCTCGAAAGGCTCGAGAAACTCGGCGAACTCGACCGCACCCTGGTGATCGTGAGCGGCGACCATGGCATGCCGGGCTCGCCCTCGGGCAAGTGCAACCTCTACGACCACGGCACAGCGGTCTCTCTCATCGCCCGCGTGCCCGGCGGCAAGGGCGGCCGCGTGGTCGACGACTTTGTATGCCTGCCCGACCTCGCACCCACCTTCATGGAGATCGGCGGCGCCAAGATCCCCACGGGGCTCTACGGCCGCTCCCTTCTTCCCATCCTGCGCTCCGATAAGAGCGGCCTCGTCGACTCCACGCGCACGTGGGTGATCACGGGTCGCGAGCGGCATGTGGAGGATGCTCGCGAGGGTTTCCTGCCGTATCCGATGCGCGCGCTCCGCACCAAGGACTTTGTCTATATCCGCAACTTCGCGCCGGACCGCATGCCGATGGGCGACGCCAAGGAGGCGACCTCCGCGGCCAATCTCGCCAGCCTCGCCAACGAAACCAATACGCGTATCGGCTACGCCGACATGGATGCCGGCCCGACCAAGGCCTGGTACATGAAACACCGCGATGACCCCAAATGGACGTGGCACTTCGAACACGCTTTTGGCCGACGTCCCGCCGAAGAGTTGTACGATCTGCGCAAGGATCACGACCAGGTAAAGAACCTCGCGAACGACCCCGCCTACACGAAGGTAAAAAATGACCTTTCCTCGCAGTTGATGAAGACTCTGCAGGAGGCCAAAGACCCGCGCGTGACGGGCGACGGCAGCACCTTCGACAAACCTCCCTTCTCAGGCCCAATGCCTGCCGAGGAAGGCGCTCCGAAGAAAAAGAAGAACGCGCCCAAGAAAGCGGAGTAACAGTCCGCAGCGGCGGCCTCGTCTCAACCCGTCACCGTGACGTAAGCGCAATCGGTGCTTCACGGCGGTAGCACGCCACGCGACTATATCACCTGGGAAACCCGGCCTCTCGCGATATTCACATGCCCGAGCCGGGGCTCCGTCTCAGCGGACCGGGAGGGACGCGACGTCCGCCAAGAAGGCCGCCGCCCAAGAGGCGAAACGAGTCGCATCCACCTCCACCGTATGTTCGCGCTGGAGGCGATTGAAGCGCAGGCCTCGATAGTGCTCGTCTTCACAGTAACAACCGTAACGCAACCCGAGCTGGCCGGCCAGACCCCAGAAATTCGTGACAATGAAGTCGGGGGAGAAAATCTCCAGCACCGCGGTGCCAGGGCGACAGAAGACGAGGTTATTGAATCCCGCACCATGCAGTCCGGCAACCGCCTCTGCATGATAGAACAACTCGGCCTGCGCGGCGACGCTCATCGTTTCTAGCTCGCATGCTTCGAAGCCGAGCGGAGCCAGCGCGGCGAGCACGGCCGCCTCGTCGTGAATGTGACGCAAAGTCCGGCGACGCGAGATAAACCAGCGCCGGCCCGACGGCACCGCCGGCGGCTCGGGTAGAAACGTGCGGCGCAGGAAGGAGAAAGCGCTTTCCGGATATCCGTGCCAGTCGGAATTCAGCCCCGGGTGCATCAACCCCGGCACGATCAGACGCCGGGCGCGCAGGTGAGAATTCAGGTGCGGTGCGATGATGCGCGCGGGCGGCAGGCCCAGCCGCGCAAACGCCTCGCGCTGATGCGGCAGGTTGCGATGATTGATGATATAGAAAGCGTCCGGCGGTTCGAGTCCGGCGGCCCGCACCAGCCCCAGCCGGGGCAGCAGATCCTTCATCCAATGGCCATAGGCGTGCTCCGCCGCCGGGGTTGCCAAGACGATCGCGGAGTCGACCGTCCGAGCGGGCGGCAGCCAGCAGCGCGCGAGCGCTGGATGATATTCCGGCCGGCCCAGATCGAATTTCGGCGGCGAGAGTACGATCACAAGCTCGTCGCGCGCGCTCAGCACGCTGCCGCCGCCTTCGCCGCCGACGTAGCGGCCGTCTGTGAGCACCGTCACCTGGCCGGCACAGAGGGCGGGCTCGAGGCATTGGCCGAATTTCTCCCGCACGCGGTCGCTATTGGTGGGCGGCAATTCGCGCCGCAGCGAGGCGGCGGGATAGAGTTCGTGCAAGGCGACGTCGTCTCGCACCAGCGAGCGAAGATCGCCGGCGTGGAAACGGCGCGGCGGCCCGAAGAATCTCGAGTCGCCAGGCAGCCAGCGCAGCGGGGTCGCTGCGCGACGTTTGCACTTCAGCAGGCCGGTGCGCAGATCGGGCAGGAAAGGGAATACGCGTTCCGCACTGCGCAAAAGCAGATTTCCTAGCCGCCGGCCGGTCTCAACGCCCAAAGTCATGCCGGTGGAGCAGGTGGCGGCCCAGCGCGAGGCCTTTGGCGATGCAGGCATCCGAGTTGACGTATTCCCATTCGCCAAACCGCCCGATGATATGGATGTCGCGCTGCTCCAGCCATGCCCGGATCGCCGCCACTTTCGCCGGACGGTCGTGCGTCATGATCGGATAGCCGTAATGCAGGTCGACGTGACGCGTCCAGGCCACGTGCTCGCGCGAGCGCAGGATGCCGAGCTCGCACAGGTGTTCGATCGTGCGCGGCGCGATCGCGGCCGGATCGAGCTCTCGCTCGGGCAAACACGATACTTCCGCCATGATCGCGTGCGCGGGAGCGCGGCGCAGCGTGTCGGAGGAATTGTGGTTCAAGGCGATCTTGTGCGGCGGCACGGCAGGATCGGCGCTGTAGATACGCTGGATATCCGTGGCGAGCGGCCGGTCCACGAGGATGAGTTCCACGCGCAGCGACACGAAGGCAAGGCTCGCTGCGGCCTCCAGCAGCTCAGGAGGCACGCCGGCGATGCGCCGCAGCAATTCCGGAAGCGGCAGCGACGAGACGAGCGAGGCGTACGTGTGGCGCGCGCCGTCGCGCGTCGTGACCTCGCGTTTCTCAGGATCGATCGCGGCGGCTTCGGCGGAGTAGACGATGCGGCCCGCGTGAGGCACGAAGGCCTTGAAAATCTCCTCAAAGCCGCCATCCGCCGGGTAGCCGACGGAAGAGTCGGGCTGCAGAGGCCGGCGCACGCCGGCCGAGGGTCCGAGGCTGTTGTCCTGCTCACCGCGGTGCGCACCGGCCACGCGCTGTCCAATCCATTCGCAGCCGATGCGGCGAAGATCGGAGCCCCACAGCTTGCGGTTGTAAGGCAGCAGGAAGTGCCGGGCGATGCCCTCGCCGTAGCGATGGAGCAGATGCTCCTCGAAATTTTGCGCGGGCTGCGCCGTGGCGCGGGCCTGGGCCAGACCGGCTTCGCACTCCGCGACCACCACGGGATCGCTCAGGGCGCGAAACGATTGCTGGAAGGGGTAATCGATGAGCTGGTTTGCAACGCTCACTCGGGCGTGGCGCCGCTGGTAGGTCATACGGCCGCCGAGAAGTTTTTCCGCCAGCGCCTGCACTTCCGGCATCGGCGTGTGAAACGAGTGTCCGCCGAGATCGAACACGCCACCGTCGACCGTGATCGACCGGCACAGGCCGCCGGGGGTGGCCTCGCGCTCCAGCAGAGTGGCGTGGCCCTGCAGGGCATAGCCGGTGGCGAGCCCGGCGGGGCCCGCGCCGAGAATCAGGATGGGAGCGTGCGTGGTCAAAAGATGAAGCTGCCTAATGGCTGCAAGTATTCGCGTCGCGCGGCAAGATTTCGCGAAACCGCAGCAATTTTCGCTCCCACAGCGCCGACGGCGAGTGGAAGGCCGGATCGGTCCGGGTGTCCGTGACCAGGCGCAAGTCGCCGCCCCGTAGAAAGCGGAGCGAGAGGGCCGGTGCGCCGGCCCGATGCCGGTCCTCGACCAGCATCTGGAGTTTCACCCAGGGAATGAGGCGACCAGTTCGCGCCAGTTCGGCCAGTGCGGGATCGGAGGAGGCGATCACTTGCACCAGGTCAGTTTGATAGGGGAACAGCGCGAGCGGACGCGGGATCAGCAGGTGGTTGGTGCCGCCGCCCTCGGTGCGCAGGTTGCTGTACATCGCGAAACACCCCTCAGTTTGCAGGCCCAAGTAGGGGCAGAGGCCATTCACCGCCGTGGCGAGCGGGACCAGCGCGACGGCCGCCGGCATCCGCCATGCGAATGTGTCAGCGGCGGCGAACCGCGCGCGCCGGCCGAGCCACCAGGCAGCAGCCACGCCGGCCAGCAGCCAGATCGCCCAAGTCGCATGGAAGACTAGCGAGGGCCGGTGCGCTCCGACAACGACGAGTACGCCCATCGCGGCGGGGAGCAGCCACGGTGAGATCCGGCGGCGGGCCGACTTGGTTCCGCGTCCTCCCGATTGGGCGTGTAGCGGCAGAAACAGGCTGAGCAGTGCGACCATCGTGGCGGAAAACCCGAGAAACAGCCCGACGCCGAGCAGGTAGTGGAAACCTAGTCCCACGATGGCACCCGCCTTGCGCAAGCGCGGAACGAGCAGGAGCAAAGGGATCGCGCATTCGAGGGCGAGCGTGGTCCCCACGATCACCGCGTCGACGAGCATTCCCTGAGGGAAAAGCGCGAATCCCGTCCGCTCAGCGAACACGCGGCTGAAGGCGCGATAAAGCTCCGGTCCGCAGCTGATCGCCGGGTCGAGAAAATCGGTGTTGAGCTTGTGCCAGGCCGAGAACGCGTAGACAACGAGGAGCAAGCTGCGTAGGCCGGGGAGCGCCGCCCGAGCAGCAGTGGCGCCCGCGGCTTTGCGGTCGCGCGTATGCCAGTACGCCACCGCGGCGGCGAGGAAGATGAGGAGAGCGACAAGGCCTTGCACCAGGCGATTCGTGTTGATCGCGGGCAACGCCCACACGCTCTGGCCAAGCACGGTCGGAATCAAAACGACGAGGCCCCAATGGCGCGAGCGCGGATGCAGCACGAGGCTCGCGGCCGCGAGTTCTAGCCAGTCCACCCAGCCGGTCCACAGACGCTGCTCGACGTGGTAGAGGATGATCGCTACGGCGAATATCGCGCTGAATCGCCCGAATCGCTCCACCTCCCAGTCCGGAGACGCCGCCGGCTCGGCGAGCGCAGCGAACGGGCGGCGGGAAGTGCACATGGGGCCATCGCGGAAGAACCTGCAGCGCGCCGCAACATATTTTACCCGGCGCCTTTACGCGGGGCCAAGGAGGCGGGGATGGAGGCGGAAGGAGATCCCTGCCGCCAGGTACAACGCTGGCTCGGCGCGGGCCACCGCTCATCGACCAAATCATCCGATGAAAAACAGGAGACGAAAAAGCCCCGCGGTATACCGCGGGGCTCGAAGGAGCTGTCGACTGGCGTGGTCGCTCAGGTGCGAGCGACGGTGCCGGCCTGCATATTGGGGATCTTGAACTCGCCGCGACCCTCGCGCTTGAGGAGAGGATTCTTATTGGCGGCAGCGACGAAAGGCTCGGAGCCGACGAAGATCTCCTTTTCGCGATCGATATTGAGAACGGGGCCGACCACAGTCTGCGCCTTGTCGGTGTCGACATTGTTGGCCTTGAGGTGATCGAGATAGCGATTGAAGGAGTCCTGCGACTCGGCGTGGCCCTTGATCGACTCGGCAAGGTCCTTATTGGCCTTTTCAGCGCCGACGAGGTACGAGAGATTGCCCAGGTGGCAAAGTGCGGAGGAGTAGTGACACTCGAGCATGAGGCCATTGACGACCTTGCGGCTCTGCACGGCCTTCACGAAGTTGGCGCGGTGGGAGCCATTGCCGCCCTTGGTAAGACCCTGGATCTTCTCGTTGTTGTTGTTGTAGATGTTGGCATTGCCAGTCTCTGCGACGGTAACGAAGCCCTGCTCGAACTGGACAACTACGCCGACGCGGGCGCCGCGGTAGGCATCCATGGCCTTCATGCCAGCCTTCATGGGGAGGCCGCGCACCTCGAAGATCAACGGAGCCTTCTCGTAATTGAAGACGGAGACGAGGGTATTGGGCGTCTCGGCATCGTCTTCGTAGCCGAAGCGACCACCGAAGGACTGGACGCTCTTTGGGAGGCCAGGCTCACCAAGGATCCAGCGAGCGACATCCATCTGGTGGATGCCCTGGTTGGTGATGTCACCGCCACCGTAGGCCCAGAACCAGTGCCAATCGTAGTGGACGGGACCTGCCTTGGGCCCATTGCGGCGTGGGGCGGCGAGCTCGGCTGGGCCCGTCCAGAGATCGTAGTTGATGTGCTCGGGCACAATCTGCGGCCCGAGGGAGCGACCGATGCTGAGACGCTCTTTGTAGCAGAGGCCGCGAGCCCACTTGACGGCGCCGAGCTTGCCCGAGCGGGCGTACTCGATGACCGCCATGATATCCTCGGAGGAGCGATTCTGGGTGCCAGCCTGGACGATATTCTTGGAGTAGCGCTTGGTGGCCTCCACAGCTTGACGGCCCTCCCAGACGTTATGCGAGATAGGCTTCTCGCAGTAGACATCCTTGCCCGCCTGCAGGCCCCAGATCGTCTGCAAGGCATGCAGGTGATTGGGAGTGGCGAGGACGACGGCATCGATATTGGGATTGGCGAGGAGCTTGCGGTAATCCTCGTAGGTCTCGACCTTGAGGCCATCCTTCTCGCCAGCCTTCTCAGCCTGAGCTTTGCGCTCGGCGAGGACCTTGCTGTCGACGTCGCAGATGGCAACGAGCTTGGCGGGCTTGAGCTTGCCCGAAGCGTAGTCGAGCATGTGACCGCGGCCCTGGGCATTGACGCCGACGACGGCGACACGGATCTGGCCATTGGCGCTGCCGGACTTGGCCACAGCGGGAGCTTGGCCGTACACACGTGTCGCAGCGAGAGCAGCCGTGCCGCCCACGAGCGAGGTCTTGAGGAATTCCTTGCGGGTCCAGTTATTCATAGAGGAGGGGATCGGGGGGTTGGAGGGTCGCTGCGCAACCCGGCAGCACGGGGATTGAGGGAAAACTGATAAACATTAGGTCACCTGTCCGCGTCGAGGTCAATGACCCAAAGCATCACAAATAAATCTGACGCTCCGGCAGCGGATTGGATGCATGCTTTCGCACCTAAAGCCGGCAGCGCCCCGACCCTACGAGCCGGAGTTCGCCCCATGCCGGCGCTAGGCACCGCCGCGGGACCTTCGTTTCTAAGAGTGCCGAGCCCAACACCATGAACAGCCTGCCTCTCACCCGAGCACTTCAGTCCGACTCTGCCACCCGCCACCGCCCCATGCGGGCGATTTTCCGTTTTCCCAAGGAAATGCACATCCCCCTGCGGGCTATCGCGATACACTTCGACGTGATGCCGACGGCTCCCTGGCTGCGCCGGAGCTTCCGCGCGTGGTTTAGCGCGCCCACCCTGCTAGAGCCCGCTTGGATGCGCGACGCCAAGGCGTGAGCGCCTGGGCGGCCTCACTCCAGTTCCGCCGCCGATATTCTAAGCAGGCGCGACTGCTCGGCACGCTTTCGTGCTTTCTCCACCCCAAGGGCATCGACCCCAAGTGCATTGGCCACGGCAGGTACCGTGCCCACACCACAGAAGGGATCGAGCACCACACGCGCCCCCGCCTGATCTCGGACGAAGCGCACCGCGTGCGCGGCTGCGCGCACTCCCATGGCGCGCACCCAAGGCTGGCGACCGGCGTCGACAATAATATCGGGGATGGGCAGCACATCGGGGCAACGCAATCCACGCGAAACGGCGATGAGGTGCGTAAACCCAGGACGCCCATATGTGAGCAAGCCAGGTTGGCGGCGCGCCACGATCTTATGAAAGAGCACGTGCGCTCCTGCATCCTCCGCCGCACGCACGACGAGAGCCCCCTTGTCGACCCACACGCCGTCATGTTTGATGTCGCTTTGGAAAAACACTGCCGCTCCCACGTCGGGCACGGCGTCCACACACAGGCGCGCCGCTTCCAGAAACCACGATCGCCAGGCTCCGAGGCCCAGATTGACCTCGGAAACATCGGGCAGCGAAGTCACTAGGCAGGTACCCGTGACCGCACCGCGTGCCTGCAGCCAAGGGATCGCGTCAGCGCAGACGATCTCACGCGCCGGCTCAGGCATCGCCAGCCGCCTCCCATTGCTCAGCCCATGAAGGCGGGGGCAGCACCACACCCGCCGCCCGATTAGTCGCGCGAGTGCCGGCGGTGGCGATGCTCTCGAGGAGCGCTGTCCGCTGGGCCACGCTCGAATCCAGCGACGCAGGCGGACGCGCGAGGCGGAGCTCTTCGCCGAGCCCAGTCACGCGCCGCACAAGAAGCCCCCAGCCGGCAGGTATCTCGGCCTCCGCGAAAATATTATCCTCCACCACGAGGTAAAGCAGGTCGGCGCAGCGGTAGCGGTACATCTTGGCAAACTTCGTCCCGCGCAGCACGCGCCGCTGCAGCGTCTCCAATTCATCGAGCACGCTCCGATACGCCTGATGCTCCAATGACGAAAAATCCCACGCGTCGTACTCGGGCCAGAGCGCCTCCCCACGCCGCAAGTCGGGCCGATGCACGGCGAGCATTTCCTCCAGGCTACGCCGCCGCGCCACAAGCTCCGCGAGGCGGGTGCGCGTCTCCGCCTCGGCATGCGCATCCTTGAGCAGATCGGCGCGCGACTGCTTGCACTCGAAGACAGCGGTGTGCCCGGTGCCCCGCGCATACGCGGCCACGTCGGCCCGGTAGCCGCTCTTGGGCACTCGCACCTCGAGGCCTGCGATCGCAAATCCATTGGCCTGCGCCCAGGCGAGGGCGAGAGTCTTGAGGCGGAGATGGGCTTCGGTCTCAGCTGAAGGCATGGGCTCAGGCGCAAAGGAGAAAATCCCGACCGGCGGCATAACCGCGAGCGCGAAGTTCCCGCTCCGTAAGCTCCCGCGCACCGCGCGAAGAGACATAACTGGTTACGAAAATCCTTCCCGGTGGCGGCAAGGCCCCGAAGCCGATCACAGGCCTCCCCGTGCCGCCGATCGCGGGAGTGGCCTTCTTCGGATCGATGTCGATATATCCGGCGATGGATACACCTGCCGACTCGAGATGAGCGGCGCGCTTGCGCGTGGGCCGGCCTGCGCCCCAAACCCAGATCTCCCGCCCTGCGGCAGTGCGGACCAGCTCGCGAGCGAGCCACGCCGCTTTGATGCGATAGAATGCTTCCGGATCGTAGCGCGGATCGGTGCGCGAGGCGCGGGCGGAAGCATCATTCCACCTCAGGAGCAAACGGGGCACTTTTGCAAAGCGCACTCCGGCATCGAGCCAGCGGAGCCAAAGCTCATAATCCTCCGGAAAATCGCCTGGGCGGTATCCACCATGCCGCACCACCAGCTCGCGGCGAAAGAGCGCCGTGGGGTGCGCCAAGGGCGACTCCACGAAGCGGTGGAGCGCGATGTCCTCGGGCTCGATGAGTCGATTGATCCAATCCACATGCAGCGCATACCCCGCGCTCGCGGCGCGGTCTCCGCCAAACTCCACGAGGCAGCTCGCCACTCCGATCTCAGGCCGATCGCGAAGCAACGCGGCCTGCGCAGCCAGCCGCTCAGGCAGCGCCACATCGTCGGCATCCATGCGAGCGATCAACTCTCCGCTGGCTGCCGCGAGCCCGGTATTGAGAGCAGCGACGATCCCCTCCCTCCCCTGCTCGACGATCTTCAACCGGCACTCTCGGCTCGCCACTCGCTCGAGCACCGCCCGCGTGCCATCCCGCGAGCCATCGTCGACCACCACCAGCTCCCAGTCGCGGAGGGTCTGCGCCCGGATGCTCTCCACGGCCTGTGCGATCACGTGCTCCCCATCACGCACGGGGAGCACGACCGAAACCAGGGGCAAGACGTTTTCACTCACGCCCTTCCCTTACCAGCTCCCCCGCGCCCCGTCATCTGCCATTCGGCGAGGAAGTCGGTCATTTCGCTCAACCTGCCGCAGTTTAGGCCGATGTTCAGGAATCCAGTGCTCGCCCCTCTTCCAGCCGCGCAGACGCTCGAACGTGCCCAAAAACTGCTCCAGTCGGGCCGGAGTGTGGCGTTGCCGGAGCTGCTGAAACTGATCGAGACACTCTCGACCAGCGACGCCAGCGTGCCCGAGATCGCAGAGCTGATCGAGAAGGACGCGGCGATCCTCGGGAAGGTGCTCTCCGTCGCCAACACCGTGGCGCATAATCCCGGCTTCGCTCCGATCCGCACGCTCTCTCAGGCCGTGCACCAGATCGGCTACCAGCGCGTGCGCACGATGGCAGTCTCGCTCCTTCTTCTGGAAAGCGCAGGCGGCAACAGCACACCCCCCGAGCAGCGGGAGGCTGCCGGGCGCGCGCTAGCGGCGGGCCTGCTTGCGCAGGGCACCGCCGAGGCGATAGGGACGCACGATGCCGAGCTCGCCTTTGCCTGCGCCGCGCTGCGCCAGCTCGGCCGCATCCTGATGGCTGCGATCTCGCCCGAGCTATTCCGCGATGCCCTCGAACTCGCCAAAAAGAACACGCCTGAGGAGACCTGCCTGCGCCTGCGCTTCGGTTTCAGCTCGCTGGAACTCAGCCGCCGCGTGCTCACCGCCGCGCGGGTGGCGCCCGATGTCGTAGCCGCGCTGCGCGACTGCGAGCCCGAATCGCTCTACGGTACCGCCTCCCGCCACGAGACGCGGCTCCTCGGCATCGCCGACTACGCCAACCGGCTCGCCGCCATGGCGCTGGAGCCTCAATCCGCCTCCGACTCCTTCATCAAGCGCTCGCGCCAGCTCGCCCGCCGCTATGAGCGCCTCATCCCGGATGCGCCCGAGACCCTCAAGGCCACCTTCCGCACCGCCGACGACCGGCTGCGCAGCTATCTCCGCTGCAAAGGCGTAGCCTCGCTGCCTACGGTGAGCCTCAGCCGCGTGCGCCAACGCCTGGAGGTGGTCGACCCCTCGGTCATCAATGAGGGCGACGGCACCATCGGTGCGATCTTTGCTCCGCCGCGGTTCTCGAATTCGACGGCCGAGGTTCCCCTTCAAACACCATCTCTCGCCGCTACACCGTCCCTGCCCACCCCGTCTGCGGAGGCGGCCGCAACTCCACCGAGCGATCCGCTGCCAGAGCCGCCCAGGGGCGCATGGGAGCCTGCATCCGACGCGCCCGCGAGCCCGTCTCAGCCGCCACCACCGCGAGAGGCCGTCTCACCCGCGCCTACTTTTGCTGAAGATCCGCGGCTCGCCGCACTGGCGCTCATCCGCGATGGCTTTGGGGCGGAAGAGTGCTGGCTCTTTCATCAGGCGCCAGGCGCGACGAGCTTCAGCGGCTCCGCCGGACTCGGCGACTGGTGGCGGCTGGCTCAGCCCCGCGCCGTCTTTGGCGCAGGGGAGCGCACCGTCTTCGGGGTATGCCTCCTGCGCAACGAGCCCGTCGTGATCCACGATGCCGGCGAGCCGACCACGCTGCCCTACCTGCCAGAGTGGTACCGCGCCACCCTCGGGGCCCGCGGGGCCTTTGTGCTCGTGCCACTCAGCGCCGCCGACAAGATCCATGGCGTCGCCTTCATCGGCTGGCGCACTCCACGCAAGATCACGCTCTCCAGCGCCCAGCTCACGCTGGCGAGGCAAATCCTTTCCACGCTGCAGCCCTCGCGCACGAGCGCGGCGTAAATACCCGCGGCGGCCGACCGCGAATATCCCGCTTGTTTTCCTACCGCCTTGTCGGATTGTCGCTCACCAGCGCCGATAACAGGGAAACATGAGCGATCTCGACCTGCTCCGGGCCTACACCCGCACCCGCTCGCAAGAGGCGTTTACCACCTTGGTACAGCGCCATGTCGATCTCGTGTACTCCGCGGCATTGCGCCAGGTGCGCTCGACCCAGCTCGCCGAGGAAGTAGCGCAATCGGTCTTTCTCGATCTCGCACGACGAGCGCACGAGCTACGTCCCGGACAGCCGCTGGCCCCTTGGCTCTTCGTGGTCACGCGGCGCACGGCCATCGACGTCATCCGCTCCGAAGCCCGGCGACAAGCCCGCGAGAAAACCGCCGCCGAGATCGACGCGATGAAAATACCCTCTCCCACTTGGCTCCGCGTGAAAGACGAGATCGACGACTCGCTCGCGTCCCTCGGAGAAGCCGAGCGAGCTGCCATCCTTCTGCGATTCTTCGAAAACAAATCCTTCCGTGACGTCGGCGCCTCGCTCGGCATCACCGAGGACACTGCCCAGAAACGTGTATCCCGCGCCCTCGACCGTCTGCGTGATATCCTCGTACATCGCGGCATTGCCGTGAGTTCCGCCGCGCTCGCCACCGATCTCTCTGCCCAAGCGCTGCAGGGCGCGCCCGCGGCCCTCGTCCCCTCCATCGTCACGGCTGCCGCTCCTGTCGCTGCGGCGGCGTCGGCCACGGTCGCAGCCACCACCGCCACATTTCTCTCCAAGAGTATCGCTGCCAGCGCGGTCGTGGGTGCGCTCGGGTTCGCAGTATACGAAGCCGCGGCCTTCGCTCAGCAGCACGAGGAGCTTTCGCTCCAGCACATTAAGATCGTCCAGCAGCGGGAGGCGGTCCACGCCCTCCAGCGCTCGAACGTCAACGCCACTGCGCGCCTCCGGGCGTTGCGCGATAACCTCGCCGCCCAGCCGCCGCCCGGCGAAAGTGACCCCGCGGTGGAGGCGGCCATAGCGGCCTGGCTAGAGCGAGTGCAACGGCTGAAAGCACTCGTAGCTTCCCAGTCCGATCAAACCATCCCTGAACTCGAAGCACTGACGGAAAACGACTGGTTCGCTCTCGCTCGCGACGCGAAGCTTGATACCACCGCTCCGAGCGAGCTTCTTCGCGAACTGCACGACGCCGCGCGTTCCACCTTCGGCCGCCTCCTTGTGCGCGCTGTCGTGCAGTATACCGACAATCACGCCGGCCTTCTGCCTGCCGATCCGGGCCAATTGGCACCATTCATTCCTTTGCGGCTGCCGCCAGATTTCCTCGGCCGTTTTGAAATGCTGCGAAGCGGTCCCATCGATGCTGTTCATCAAGACGACTGGCTCCTCGCCGAACGACCGGCGCTGGCCCGTGGCAAACAACGCCTCTGTGTCAGCCTCCGTCACGCTAGCCTTGAAGAGATTCCGACCAGCCAGCCATGAAGCCCACCCGTCTTCTCGTCGCATTCTCCGCGTTTCTTCTGCTTGCTGGCCTAGGCGTCGAATACGGCGTTTTCGCACCACGGCGCGCCGAAATCGCCAAGCTCGTCGCAGAATCCGCCAGGCTAGAGGTCGTAGCCCTCCGACAGCGCGAGGACATAGCCAGAATCCAACACGAGCTTCGCGATCTCGAACAGAGCGCGCAATCGGCCCGCATCGCCGCAGCTGCGGCGGAAGCCGCCTCAGCCATGAAACTGTGGGGGAGACGCATCGCACTCCTCAAGCGCCTCTTCGGCGAGATGCCTGCTCAAGCGATCCCTGAACTCAGACTGCTCGATGCAAAGGACTGGATCTCGATCGTGCGCGAGCGCGAGCTCGACTCACCCGAGGATATCCGAGCCGCCTTTGCCGCAGCACGCGCGATGAGCTTGAAAAGAATGGGCAGAATCCTGATCGAGGCCATCCTAGCCTTCGCCGCCCAAAACGACGGCGCAATACCTCGGGAAGTCGCCATGCTCGCCGCACATCTCAGCCCACCAGCGGACCTCGAGATGCTCCAACGATACAGAATTATCCGCTCGGGCAAGCTCGCCGACGGGGAGGATCCGATCATCGTTGAACTCGACCCTCGCGACCTAATACTCAAGGTTACACCCGCAGGCTGGCAGCTCGGCAGCAATAGCGATTGGAAATCCCTCCAAGCCGAACCCAAATCCGTATGGCTCGCTCGTGCGAGCAGAGCGATTAACAGCGCGATGCAGTCCGAAGGCATTCCAGAGGATGTCGTCGTTATCCCAACCAGGCTGGTTTTTGGCGTTCAAGCGATGATGACAGAGATCGAACCCTCGATGGAGAGGATTCTCGATCAGGGCATCGGCGAAGAACTCAAGCAAGCGGCCAAGCGCTACCAGGCGGAGCGCGGCACTTTGCCGACCACCATGGCCGATTTGGCCCACTACGTCAGCAGACTTGACCAAATTGCGCCCCTCGCTCGCCCCCTGCTCGCGCGCCTTGATTACATGCTCGACCACGAAGGCCATCCTCCTACCGATCCCGCACAACTCCGCCGCTACCTCGACCGGCCTTTCGACCAGATGAACATACTGCGCGCGATGAGGCTCGTCATAGAGGATGACAGCTTAACACTCAGCTTCAGTTTTTCTGAGAGCACGACCACCACAGAAAAGGGCGCGCCCTAGTTCTCGATTTCAGCGCTTGGGAGCGCTGTCGCTAACCGCGCGAACCTACTTCTTCGCTTCCTCCGCAATCGCGTTTTTCAGCTTTTTCACCTTGGGCGCGATCACGTAGGAGCAATAGCCTTGGTTGGGATTCCGGCGGAAGTAGTCCTGATGGTACTCCTCCGCGACCCAGAATTTCTTGAGAGGCGTGATCTCGGTCGTGATCGGGTCGCGAAAAACTTTCGAGGCCACGGCCTTCGATTTCTCGGCGGCGGCTTTCTGCTCGGGGCTCGAGTACATGATCACCGAGGCGTACTGCGGCCCGATGTCGTTACCCTGGCCGCCGACCTGCGTCGGGTTGTGCACTTGCCAGAAATACTCGAGGAGCTTTTCCAGCGACACGACCGCAGGATCGTAGTCGATGCGGATCACCTCCACGTGGCCGGTGGTCTTGGTGCAGATCTGCTCGTAGGTCGGGTTGTCGACGTGGCCGCCGGCATAGCCGCTCACGACATCCTTCACGCCGGGCAGGATCTCAAAGGCGGCTTCCGTGCACCAGAAGCAGCCGCCACCCACCACCAGCGATTCGGTTTTTGCAGACGCAGTGTTCATAGCGAAAGAGACCAACGCGAGGAGCCCGAGTAACAAGAAGCGTTTCATGACCAGTGAGAGACATGCGCGCTTCGGCTTATTCCGCAACTGCGCAGTGGCCGACGCAAACCGTTGGCCACCGCTGGCGACTCAACCGTGGCCGAGCTTGCGGTACTTGATACGGTGCGGCTGGTCGGCGTCCTTGCCCTTGCGGCGACGGTAATCCTCCAGATAGCTCGAGTAGTTACCATTGTACCACTGGACGACGCTGTCGCCCTCAAAGGCCAGGATGTGCGTCGCCACGCGGTCGAGGAACCAGCGATCGTGGGACACCACGACGGCGCAGCCGGCGAAGTGCTCGAGGGCCTCTTCGAGGGCGCGGATCGAGTTGACGTCGAGGTCATTGGTGGGCTCGTCGAGGAGGATAAGATTGGCGCCGCTCTTGAGCAGGCGGGCCAGGTGCACGCGGTTGCGCTCGCCGCCGGAGAGGATGCCGACCTTCTTCGACTGGTCTGCACCGGTGAAGCCGAACTGCGCGCAATAGGCGCGGGAATTCACCTCCCGCCCCGAGAGCTTCATGATCTCCTCGCCGCCGCTGATCGCCTCCCAGATCGTAGCGCTATCGGGCAGCGAATCGCGCGATTGATCGACGTGCGCGATCTTCACCGTATCGCCGACGCGCAGCGTGCCGTCATCGGGCTGCTCCTGGCCGAGAATGAGCTTAAACATCGTGGTCTTGCCCGCGCCGTTGGGGCCGATCACGCCGACGATGCCGCCGGGGGGCAGCGAAAAATTCACGTTCTCGAAGAGCAGCTTGTCGCCGTAGCTCTTGGCGAGCTTCTGCGCCTCGACGACCAGCGTGCCGAGACGGGGGCCCGGAGGGATGACAATCTCGAACTCCCGCTCTTTCTCGGTGACACTCTCCTTGAGCATCTTCTCGTACGCGTTGATGCGGGCCTGTCCCTTGGCCTGCCGGGCGCGAGCGCCGCCGCGGATCCACTCCAACTCGCGGGCCATCGCTTTGGCGCGCTTGTCTTCCGTGCGCTGCTGCACGGCGGCGCGCGCCTGCTTCTGCTCGAGCCACTGGGAGTAGTTGCCTTTCCACGGGATGCCGTGGCCGCGGTCGAGCTCGAGGATCCACTGCGCGACATTATCGAGGAAGTAGCGATCGTGTGTGACCGCGATCACGGTGCCCTCATAGCGTGCAAGATGCTGCTCGAGCCAATGTACACTCTCGGCATCGAGGTGATTGGTGGGCTCATCGAGAAGAAGGATGGCGGGCTTTTGCAGGAGCAGGCGCGCGAGCGCCACGCGGCGACGCTCGCCGCCGGAGAGTTTATCGACCGGCCAGTCGCCGGGCGGGCAGCGCAGCGCATCCATGGCTTGCTCGACCTGGGGGGCGACGTCCCAGGCGTTGAGGGCATCGATCTTCTCCTGCAATTCACCCTGCTTGGCCATGATGGCATCCTTGGCGGCATCATCGGCGGCCTCGTTGAGCTCATCCCACGTGGCATCGTAGGCGGCCGTAAGATCGGTGAGATGCTTCACGCCTTCCTCGACGCACTCGCGCACGGTCTTGCCCGGAGTGAGGTGAGGCTCTTGCTCCAACAGGCCGACCGCGTAGCCGGGCTCGAAGTGGATGCGGCCCTCGATCTCGGTATCCCGGCCGGCGAGGATCTTTAAGAGCGACGACTTTCCGGAGCCGTTGAAGCCCAGCACGCCGATCTTGGCGCCGTAGTAGAAGGACAGGGAGATGTCGCGGAGGATCTCCTTGCGCTCGATCTTCTTCGAGACGCCGAGCATCGAGAAAATGATAGTGGGAGCTTCGTCGGATTTAGCCACGCAGCTGACTCAATCGCCACCCCTGCCCCGGGTGCAAGCTCCGGCGATGGCGCCCCAGTAACTGAGGGCGCCTGAGGCTAGCCGTCTGTCGGTTCTGCGCAAAGGCTCCGGCGCAATCAGAGACACGCCTCGCGCTTCGCTCTTGAATGCGCCCCCCGTGCATCTTTGCTCTGGCTCGCCCGTCTGCCTGCTCTACCCCTCATGAAGACCCCGCTCGCCCTCGCGTTGCCACTTGCCGTCGCCTCGCTCGCGCTCGCTGCCGACGGGCCGCGCGACGTGGCATTTCAGAAGATCGTCCTCACCGACCAGTATCTCTGCGACGGCATCAATGCAGCCGATGTGGATGGCGACGGCCACACGGATGCCATCGCCGGCCCGTACTGGTACGCTGGCCCGGACTTCAAGACGCGACATGCCTTCTACGAGCCCGTGCCGCAGCCGCTTGAGGAAAAGCCGAGCAACTCGATGTTTTCTTTCCCGTACGACTTCAATGGCGACGGCAATGTCGATATCCTCGTGCTGGGGCGTGTGCTCTTTCACGAAGCCTTTTGGTACGAAAACCCAGGCGCGGCGGAAGCGAGGAAGCCCGAGGCCCGCTGGAAGAAGCATCTCGTCTCCCCGCGCGTCTTCGGGGAAGCCCCGCTCTTTGGCGGTATCGATGGCGACGGAAAGCCCGAACTACTCTCCATTTCCGGAGCCTCCGACAAAGACAAGATCAAGCAGTGGGGCTGGTACAAACCGGACTGGGCGCAGCCGACCAAGCCCTGGACCTTTGTTGCCGTGACGGAGAAGGCCGAATTCCACCACTACTACCACGGTGAAGGCTACGGCGACATCGACGGCGACGGCCTGAACGACCTCGTGCTCAATGAGGGCTGGTGGCAGCAGCCGCCCAAAGGCTCGCCTGCCGGCACGCTCTGGAAGAAGCACCCCTTCATACTCAGCACCGACCGCGGCGGCGCGCAGATCCTGGTCTACGACGTGAACGGTGACGGCAAAAACGACATCGTCACCGCCAAGAACGCCCATGGCTGGGGCCTCTCCTGGTTTGAGCAGAAGCGCGATGCAGCGGGCGCCATCGCCTTCATCGAACATCGCATCATGGGCAAGCCGGAGGAGAAGGACCAGTTTCACGGTGTAGCTTTTTCCCAGCCCCACGCACTCACCACTGCCGATCTCGACGGCGATGGGGTACTCGACGTCGTCACCGGCAAGCGCCGCTGGGCACATGGCCCCAAGGGAGACGTCGACCCGATGGGCACGCCCGTCAACTACGCCTTCCTGGTGCGCCGCGACAACGCCGCCCCCGGCGGCGCGACGTTTGTCCCCAAACTGATCGACGACAACTCCGCGCTTGGCACCCAAGTCGTCTCCGTCGACATGAATCGCGACAAGATCCCTGACGTGCTCACCGCCTCCAAGCTCGGCGCGTTTATTTTCATCACCACCCGGAAATGAGCTTTCGCTTCGGTTTATTCGTAGCCCGCGCCCTGAAGGGCGGCACCGCCCTCGCCTTCATCATCACCCTCGCCGCTCCCCCCGCCCGAGCCGAGGTCCAGGTCGAGCGCATGTATCTCCCCGATGCCTCGCCCAGCAGCTTTGCCATCGGCCTGCCCGGCGGCGTCAATTTCTGCTTCGATCCCGTGCGCGGAGCGGTGAGCTACGCGTGGACCGGCGGCTTCCTCGATAGCGCGCCCACCCGCCCCGGCGCGGGCAAGTTTATCGCTCCAGCCAAGCTTCTCGGCCCTGTCGTCTACAAGGAGGTCGGAGTATCACCCCTTCGCCGTGGAGACCCGGAGCGCGTGCCGGTGGTGGAATTCTCCGGCTACTCCCTGCGCGCCGACTCGATCGAATTTCGCTACACTGTCGATGGCACACCAGTCCGCGAAGAGATCAGCGCCAAGACGACCGGGACCCTGATCCGCCGCCTGCACATTGCAGGCGGCACTGATGCGAAGTGGTGGCACGTCGTCGAAGGGCAGCCGCCAGTCGAACTCCGCCGCGATGGCGGCGCCCTCCTCCTGGAACTTCCGCTCAAGTCCACGCCATGACCGCCCGTACTTTTCGACTGAAGCGCCTGTTTGCCACCCTCGGTCTCGCCCTCGCCGCCTGCGCCCCTTCCGCGCACGCCGGCTATAAGATCGAAAACGTCCCATTTCCGCCCAGCGTGAAGGGTGGCCTGCTCGGCGTCAGCTTCGCGCCCACCGGCGCCCTCGTCGTCGCGACGCGCATGGGAGAGATCTGGATCCGTGATGTGAAGACGGCGCAGTGGCGCCGTTTCATGCAGGGCCTCGATGAGCCTACCGGCCTCGTAGTCGAATCGGAGAAGGTGATCTACGTCTCGCATCGCCCGGAGCTGCTGCGCGCCACCGATACCGATGGCGACGGCAAGGCGGATACCTTCGATGCGCTCGGCGCCAAGTGGGGTCTCGCGCAAAACTATCACCAGTTCTTCTTCGGCTTGAAGCGTGACGATGCGGGCTGGTTCTACGGCCAGCCTTCCCTGGACTCCACTGTCACAAGCAGCGCCGAGCACAAAAAACAGTATCCGACGCTGCCTACCCGCGGCACGCGCGATCTGCGCAGCGTGCTCGAGCCCACCGGCCACATGTCGGAATTTCCGTGGCGGGGCTGGATCGTGCGCATAAATGCCCGGGGCGAGTTCGAGCCCTTCGCCGCGGGCTTTCGCCAGACCAACGGCATAGCGCTGAGCCCTGAGGGCGATCTCTTTGTCACCGACAACCAAGGCGACTACAAGGCATCCACCGGCCTCCTCCACGTGGAGAAGGGCGATTTTCATGGCCATGCTGCGAGTCTCAAGTGGGAGCCCGGGTACGATCCCGCCAGTCTCACCACCGAAAAACTTTGGCAGCGCCTCAAGACCCCCGCCGTCGTCTTCCCACACGGTCCGATGGGCAATTCACCGGGCGAGCCGGTGTGGGACCTCACCGGAGGGAAATTCGGCCCGTACTCGGGCCAGGTCTTCACGGGCGACTACAGCCGCTTGATGATCCGCTCCAGCCTGGAGCGGGTCGCTGGGGCGTGGCAGGGCGCGTGTTTCCCATTTCTCGGCCGCAACGAGCTCGCGCCCTACGTCTCGGGCGAGCGCTACAAAGCGGGGGCCACTCGCGCGGCGTTCGCTCCCGATGGCAGCCTCTATGTCGCGGCCACGGCCGGCTGGGGCGCAGGCGAGGATGGCTTGCAGCGCATCACTTGGGATCGCACGGCATCGCCCGACATGCGCGACGTGAAGCTCACCGCGCACGGCTTCAGGGTCTCGTTTACGCAGCCCATGGATCGCGCCGCCCTTGGCAAGGCAGAGACCTACGAGCTGACGCGCTTCCGCTACTACTATCACGCCAAATACGGATCGCCCTGGGTCGACGAGGCACGCGTATCCATCAAACAGATACAAATCTCCCCCGATGGCCTCTCCGCCGAGCTGGTGCTTGCCGACTTGCAGCCGGGCTTTGTCTATGAGCTTTCAGTGCCCACCCTGCGCACCGCCGCCGGCGAGCCTCTCGCCAACCCGCTCGCCTACTACACCGCCAATCGCCTCCTCGATGGCGCCAAGTCTGTCGGCGGCGTCACCCGGCTTCCCCGCCCGGGCGAGACCTCGCTGGGGGCCAGGGAAGCTATCGGCGAGACCAAGAACGCTCCCACCAAGGACCAGATAGTGGCCGGCGAGAAGGTCTATCGCTTCTACTGCGTGGCGTGCCACCAGCCCGACGGCAAAGGCATGAACGTCCCCGGCGGAGCGGCCAACTTTGTCGACGACAAGTCGCGGCTGGCCAAGTCCGATGCCGAACTCCTCAAAATCATCAGCGAAGGCATGGAGGCAAAGGCCATGCCTGCATTTGGCTCGATCATCAACGAGCATCAACGACGCGCTGTGCTCGCCTACATCCGCGCCACGTTTGGAGAAAAGAAGCCCTGAGATAGGAATCGGGTTGCGATGGATTGTCGCCGAGCGGCCGGACCACTCGGCGGAGCCGCGCCTCGATCAGATACTCCGCCGCCGCGAGTTCTGTCACAAAAAAGCCCGCCAAGTACTCGGCGGGCTTTGCTAAAGGCTTATGTCGGGGTTACTCCGACTTCTTGCTCCGCGACCGACTGCGCTTCGGCTTCTTCTCGCCTTCTTCACCACCGTCGGACGACTCGCCACCCTCGGCCTTGGTCTCCTTTTCAGCAGCCTCGGAAGCGCCGTCCGCCACTGCGGCTTCGGCTGCAGGAGGTTCTGCCGGAGCAGGCGCCGGAGCAGCCGGAGCGACTTCCGCAGGCATCGGGGCAGCTTCACGCTCTCGCTCGGTACCGGCGATGGCGGGAGTCGCGACCTCGGTAGCCGCAGGGATAGGCTCGGCCTGCGCAGGCGTCGCTTCCTCGACTACGACTGGCGCTGGAGTGTCACCCGAAGGAGCCGTGGCAGCAGGCTCGCCAGCAGCAGGCGTACCTTCGCCTGCGGGCGCGCCTTCCGCGGGAGCAGCCGCCGGGGCCGCTTCACCCACAGCCACACCTTCTGCGACTGCGGCACCCTCCGCAGCAGCGGCGGCCGCGTTCTCATCCTTGCGCTTATCGCGCCCATTGATCCACAGGCCCCCGCGCGAGTCGAGATTGAGCCACCAGAGCTGATTGGCGACCTCGGTGTAGACGGGTTTGTCGTTGGGCGAGGCCGGCATGGTAAGGCCGAGTGCGGCGAAGGCGGCCTTGAGGTCGTCTTCCTTGGCCCGCAGGGCTCGCGCAAGAAACTGGGTGCTGCCCGAGCCACCGGGGCCGCGGCGATTGCGGCGCATGTGCGGGCGGATTTTATTGAGGAGCTCAGTCCCCTCCGGGAGCGGCTGCTTCGGGCCGGATTCGGAGCGTTCCGATTTCTCGGCGCGTTCGGTCTTCTCGCCGCTTTCAACCTTTGGTTCACCGCCCTCAGCACCCTCTGCCACGGCGTCACCGCCCTCGGGCTTCTGCTCGGCCTGCTCAGCCTTGGGCTGCTTGGGCTCGGAGGGAGCCTTTTGCTCCTCCTCGATCACGACTTTCTGGCCCTTTACGGGGCGGAAAACCGGGCGGGGCTTTTCCTTGGTATTGATCCAAAGCTCGCCACGGCGGTTGATATTCAGCCAGTAGAGATCGCCATCATACTCGAGGTACTCCACCTTGGAGTCCTCGTCCTCAGGCATTACAAAGCCGCACTCGACGAGCGCCGCCTTGAGATCATCCTCGTTCTGGTCCCATTTCTTGGCCAGATAGTCGACGCCCACCGAGGTCCCAGGCCCGCGCTGGTTGCGGCGCATGTGAGGCTTGATCGCCTCGAAGAAGGTCGGGAGCTCGTCCTCCTCGTTGAGCTTGTCCCACTCGTCCTTCTCTTCCTCGACCTGCTCGGGCTCGTCGTCGCGAGAGGTATCCACCGGCTTGCGAAAGCCGTCGTCGGGGCCTGCTTTCTCCTCGATAAAGGTCGATGCGCGCTCCTCGGCGGCAGCGGCGGCAGGCTGATTGGCCGATTTGAACTTGGCCTCAAACTCCGCCCGGAGCTTCTCGGCTTCGGCCTTGGCGGCGGCCGCAGCTGCATCCTGCAACGTCCAGTCGCGCTGAGTCGACCGGCGAGCCAGGCCGGTAAACGCCAGGAAGTTCTCCGGCGCGGTATGGAACTGTACGATCTCCCATTCGTCGCGGCCGAGATCGTTCAGAAATTTCTCCAGCAAGGCGGGCGTGGCGAATCCGCCTTTGCCGCTCGTGATGACCTTGTATTCCCAAAGTGACATAGAAAGTGATTCCGCGCCCCTTGCGCAGAGCCCCACCCATCCCAAAACCTCAGCCGCTTGCCCAGCCTATAATCGCAGGCATTTTACCCACCCTCGGCGCGCCGCGTCATAAACTTTCGCTTCCCCCTCCCTTACTTGCTACCGGTCAAGGTGGGATTGGACTATCGATTTGCCCTTTCGCTCGTCTATTCGATGCCCCGACGCCGCATGCCGCCCCCTCCCCTCCGCGCCACCCTAGCACTTCTGAGCCTCCTCGGCTGCAGCCTGACTCGCGGGCAATCGGGCGCTTCGACCTCGGAGCGCGGATCGGAGCAGACGGCCGAACTCGATAAAATCGAGGTGAGCGCCCGCCGCTATAAACCGGTGTCTGTCACTACCCCGGGATTCCTGATCGGGCCGCCCCCCTTGCCAGGTGCATCCCCGCCCAATCTCCAGTTCAACACGCTCGGGCCGATGGTCGTCACGGCCAACCGCATGCAGCAGGCTCCTGCCGAAGTCGCCGCCACGCTGCGTGTGCTCTACCCCGACACCCTGCGCGAGACCCCTTCGGCCACACTGGATGGCGCGCTCCGCAGCGTCCCAGGTTTCAGCTTGTTTCGCCGCAGCGATAGCCTCAGCGCCAATCCCACCGCGCAGGGCGTGTCGCTCCGCGGCCTGGGTCCTTCGGGAGCGAGCCGCTCGCTGCTATTACTCGACGGAGTGCCGCTCAACGATCCCTTCGGAGGCTGGGTGGCTTGGACCAAGCTGCCCCGGGAGGGCCTCGGCCGGGTCGAGGTGGTGCCCGGCGGCGGCGCGAGCGCGTGGGGCGATGCCGCGCTCGGCGGCGTCGTGCAGATCTTTTCCGCCAACCCGGCGCCGCGCCTTGAGATTTACGATCGCCCGCCCGCGCCCATCGCCTGGATGCACGTAGGCTCGCTCCGGCTCGCGGCCATCGTCGGCGACTACGATACTCGCAGCTTCGAACTCTCCGCCATCGTGCCCGTCGGCCAGGGGGTGCTGCAGATCCTCGGCCGCACCTTTGGCACGGGAGGCTTCTCCCTCGTCGCGCCCGAAGACCGGGGCGCGATCGACCAAGCCGCCTGGAACCGCCATCGCTGGCTCACGCTTCGCTTCCGCCAGCCGGTGGGCAAACTCGACTTGCTCGCTACGGCGCGGGTTTTTGAAGAGACGCGCAACAACGGTACTCCCTATCAGCGCAATGGCTCGCGCGAGAAATTTCTCTCGCTCGCTCTCTCGGGCAAGCCCTCCGACTCGTTTCTCTGGCACGCGGTGACTTACGTGCAGTCCCAGGGCTTCGCCTCCACCTTTAGCAGTGTCAACGCCACCCGCACCGCCGAGACACCCGCGAGCGACCAGTTTGCCGTGCCCTCGACCGCCTTTGGCGCGGCGTGGACTGGTATCCTCGCCCACCGCGATCAGTCACGCACGAGTTTCGGCGCCGATACCCGCCGCGTCCGTGGCGAGACGCGCGAGCATTTTACATTCACCGGGGGCGATTTCACGCGCCTCCGCGTCGCAGGCGGCAAGCAGGCCGTGGCCGGATTCTTCGCACAACACGAGCGCCTGATGCTCAGGGATGTCCGCGCCTCGCTCGGCTTGCGCCTCGATGCGTGGGAAGACTCGGACGGGCATCGGCGCGAGGGTGATCGATTCACGGGCGTGCTCTCGCGCGACGACCGCTACGCCGACCGCGACGGCACCTCCTTCAGCCCCAGCGCCGGCCTCGTATGGACGCCCACCTCCCGCTGGCGCCTACGCGCCAGCGCCCAACAGGCTTTCCGCCGTGCCACGCTCAACGAGCTCTACCGCCCCTTCCGTGTCGGCCCCAATGTCACCGAAGCCAACGCCTCCTTGGGCACCGAGCGTGTACGCACCGGCGAACTCGGCCTCCTATGGTCGCTGCCCGACACCAAGAGCAGCAAAGACCCTGCCCTCCTCGCCCTGGGCGTGACCGCTTTTCACAACGACCTTCAGGATGCCGTGGGCAATGTCACCTTGGCTCGTGGTCCAGGCACCTTCCCTCTCTTCGGCGTGCTGTCCGCCGGCGGCGTCGGTCGCCAGCGGCTCAACCTCGACCGCACTCGCGTGCGCGGAATCGAACTCTCCGCCACCGCGCGCCCCTTCCCCGATCTCTCGCTCACCGCCGACTATCTTTACAACGACGCCAAAGTCCGACGCGCCACCGTCGCCCCGGCGCTCGTGGGCAAACGCCTGGCACAGGTCCCCCGCCACACCGCATCCTTGGGCGCGGTATGGAAGGCGCCCGGCCAGCTCAGCGTGGTCCCTCGCCTACGGTGGATCGGCAGGCAATTCGAGGATGACGAAAACCAGCTTACCCTCGGCGAAGTCGTCATCGTAGATCTCAGTGTGAGCCACGCCCTCTCCAAGCAGCTCGAAGTCTTTCTCTCGTGCGAAAACCTCGGCAATGCCCGCATCGAGACCGGGCGCACTGCCGACGGCCTCGTCAACACGGGCACACCTCGGCTGCTGCTTGCGGGCCTGCGTGGCAGCTGGTGAGGCAACGCCGTCTATCCCGCCAGCACCTGGCACGAGCCTAGTCTATTCAGGAAAAGGCCTATCGGTTGGCTCGCGATCTTCCCTCAGTTATCCTACTGCAAAAAAAATTGCGCCTTTTCGTGCCTTTTTGCGGCCAATGCATTTGCTTGAGACGTAGTATTCGCCGTAGCCCCGGAATAAGCCGGGCCCTCCATCCCTCTCACCCGCGTCGATCATGCATATCCGCATCCCCAAGTCCTGGGAACTCCCCGAGTCTGCCGCTACCCCCGAGCGCGACTACCATCTCCGTCCCCGTCGTGATTTCATCAAGACACTTGGGACGGGTGCCGCCGCACTCGCGGCTGGAGCGCTCCTCCCTCGCTCTGCGCGGGCGACGACCGCCGGATTTCCCACTAAGTTGAACCCTGCGTACCGTGATCCAGCGCTCAAGCCGACGTCGTACGAATGGATCACGAGCTACAACAATTTCTACGAGTTCGGCACCGGCAAGGAAGATCCCAAACCCAATGCCAACCGGGGCTGGAATCCCGAGCCTTGGACGCTGGAAATCACGGGGCTCATCAACAACCCGCTCAAAATCGATGCCAACGACCTCGTGATGAAGATGGGCGGCGCCGAGCAGCGGGTGTATCGCTTCCGCTGTGTCGAGGCTTGGTCGATGGTTATTCCGTGGGATGGCTTCCCGCTCTCCAAGCTTATCAAGCTCGCCGATCCCAAGCCTGAGGCGAAGTTCGTCACCTTCACCACCTTGCTCGACCCCAAGGTGATGCCAGGTCAGCGCGGCAGTGCGCTCGATTGGCCCTACTTTGAAGGGCTGCGCCTCGACGAGGCTAATCACGATCTCTCCTTCATCGCCACCGGCATCTATGGCCGGCCGATCCCCAATCAAAACGGCGCCCCGCTCCGCCTCGTCGTGCCGTGGAAGTACGGTTTCAAGTACAGCAAATCGATCGTGAAGATCGACTTCGTCGCCAAGCAGCCGGTGAATACCTGGAAGCAAATGGCGTCGCACGAGTACGGCTTCTACGCTAATGTAAATCCCAACGTCGACCACCCACGCTGGTCGCAGGCCAGCGAGCGAGTGATCGGCGAAGGCGGCGCGCTCGGCCGCCGGCAAAAGACGCTCATGTTTAACGGCTACGAAAAAGAGGTCGCCCCGCTGTATGCAGGCTTGGACCTGAAGAAGAATTACTGAGCCGGGAAGAAAGCTGAGAGCCGATAGGCTAAAGCTCAGATCCGCTGGGTTCATGCCCATTCGCCATGCGGTTCTGCTCTAGTCAGCTCTCAGCTTTTCCCTCCTCCGCCCAAACCGCTTTGCCGTCTCGTGGATCTCCTCGCCAAGCTCCTCCGCTCCAAGGTCACGATCTGGCTGCTCATCGTCCTGCCCGGCCTGTGGCCAGCGATCCCGCTCTTCGTCACTGCCAATAGCACCGCGCTCACCGATCCGCTGAAGTACATCCTGCTCCACTGGGGCTTTGTCGCGTGCGTTCTCCTCGCAGTCGTGCTCACGTTTACCCCTCTGCGCGTGCTTTTCCCGAAGTGGCCTGTGGCGCAGGCCCTCAATCGCCACCGCCGCCTCGTCGGCGTCGCGTCATTTGCCTACGCGCTGCTTCATCTCGTGGCCCAGATCCGCTATGTTTGGGATGGTAGCTTCGACACGTTTTTTAAAGAGGCGCAAAAACCTTTCCAGCTTACCGGGCTGATCGCTTTCACCATCTTGCTTGTCCTCACGATCACGAGTTTGCACGCGATGATCCGGCTCCTCGGCGGCAAAGCTTGGAAAAACCTCCACCGCCTCGCCTACCTCGCAGCTATCCTCGTCGCCTACCACCAGGCCGCCGCGCGCAAAATCTTTCCCATGCAGGTAGTCTACATCTTCGGCCCGCTGCTGGTGCTGGAGATCGCGCGCGTCATCAAGGAGCGACGGGCAGCCAGCAAAACCGTGCGATAGTCCCCCTGCGTGCGCTCGTGCCAGGGGCGCGATCGGGCAAGAAAGCATCCCCCCGAGTCGGTGCATTTTCGTCGCACGATGTGTGCGGCCCGCCCTTTTCGCGGTGAGTGAAGCCCCCACACTCGGACTGACGCTGCCGCCGAAACCCAGCTTTCCCGATGATCGCAGGCGGAGCATTCGCCCCCTATGTTGTACCGCCGACTTCTGTTTCTCGCCATCGCCACGTGCGCACCGCTCTTCTCCGCCGCGCGGCCCAATGTCCTTCTCATCCTGCTCGACGATCTCGGGTACAGCGATCTCGGCGCGTACGGCGGCGAGATTCCCACGCCCCACATCGATGCGCTGGCCAAGGGCGGAGTGCGCTTCACGCGGATGGCCAACTCGGCACGCTGCTGCCCGAGCCGCGCTTCCCTGCTCACAGGCCTCCATCCCGCCCAAGCCGGCATCCCTAACTTCGCGGGCGTACTGAGCCGCAACTCCGTCACGATTGCCGAGGTGCTACGCCCGGCCGGCTACAAGACCTATGCCGTCGGCAAGTGGCATGTGGGCAATACGCCGACCACGCGGCCCACGGCGCGCGGCTTCGATGAGTTCTACGGTTACCCAGCAGGGCACTCGCAGGATATGTGGACGCCCGAGTCCTACCTCCGCCTGCCCGAGGGGCGAAAGCCTGAGATCGTACGCGCGCCCGGCAAGTTCTACGCGACCGATGTCTTCACCGAATACGCGCTCGAATTTCTCCGGCAGGCGCAAGCGAGCAAGCAGCCTTGGCTGCTGTACCTCGCGCACTCGGCCCCGCACTTCCCGATCCAGGCGCCGCGCGAGTCGGCCCTACCGTTCGTCGAGATGTATCGCCAGGGCTGGGATGCCCTGCGCACCGCGCGCTTCGAGCGCATGAAGCAGCTCGGCATCGCCAACCACCCAGGCTGGCAGCTCACTCCCCGCTCCCTCGTCCCAGTCGAGGCGGCCAATCCTGCCATCGCCAACAACTACGGCGGCCAGCCCAATCCTGCGTGGGACTCGCTGGCGGCAAACGTGAGGGAGGACCTCGCGCATCGCATGGCGCTCTACGCCGCCATGGTGAAGCATGTCGACGACGGTCTCGGCCGCATCGTCGCACAGCTCAAGGAGGCCGGCGCCTTCGACAACACGCTCATCCTCTTCCTCTCCGACAACGGCGCGTGCTACGAGTGGGGTCCGCTCGGCTTCGACGGCCAGTCGCGCGCCGCCACCACCACGCTCTACGAGGGCGCCGCGCTCGAGACGATGGGCGGCCCTCACACGCACATGTCGTACGGCTCCGCGTGGGCCAATCTCAGCAACACCCCTTTCCGCCTTTACAAGCACTTCACTCACGCCGGCGGCATCCTCACACCCTTCATCGCGCACTGGCCGCGCGGCCTCCAGCAGCCCGACCGCTGGGTGCGCGACCCCGCGCACATCATGGATGTGATGCCCACGCTCCTTGAGTTCACCGGCGCGAGATATCCCCAGGAGCGAGACAGCGTCCCCATCACCCCGCCCGAGGGCATCAGCCTCGCCGAGGCTCTGCGCACCGGCGCTGCGCTCCCGGAGCGCGCATTGTGCTTTCAGCACGAGGGTGCCGCCGCGATCCAGAAGGGCCGCTGGAAGCTCGTGAAAGGAAAACGCTTCCCCACCGACGCCCAGTGGGAGCTCTACGACATGCAGGCCGACCCGGTGGAACTACACGACCTTGCCGCTACGCACCCCGCCCTCGTGAAATCCCTCGCCGCCGAATGGACCGCCTGGGCGGAGCGCACAGGCACACCGATGAGCTACGTCCCACTCGCCAAAGGTGGGAAGCAAAAGAAAAAAGCCGAGTGAGTGAGTGAGGTGCCGTGACCGCCCACACCTCTTGTCGGTCACTGCGCTTTCTTCTTCGTCTTCTTCACGTCCTTCACCTCCGGCGACGCAGAGTTGGGGTCATCGGGCCATACGTGCATCGTCGAGCTGAGTTCACGGTACATCGCCTCCATCTTCGCGGCCAGTTCCTTCAGCTTTTCCGGCTCCTGCACCGAGACATCGCGCGCTTCGCCCGGATCGTCGGTCACGCGATACAGCGAGAAATCGGTGAGCTTCGCCGTGCGCACGCGGGCGGCATCCTTGGCCGCGATGTTTTGGAAACGCGGCAGCCCTTCGAGCTTAGCCAGAAGTTTCCACGGTCCGTCGCGCAGCGCGGCACGCTGCTCGTTGATCGCATTGTAATAGACCCAGAAGAGCGGCTTGGGCCGCTCGACCGGCTTGCCGGTGAAGGCCGCACGCATATCAGCTCCGTCGAGCGCGAGTCCGGCCGGAAGTTTCGCGCCCGCGAGCGCGGCAAAGGTGGGCATCAGGTCGAGCGAGCTCACGACGTCGCTGCTCACCTGGCCGGCCGCGATGCGACCGGGCCAGCGCATAATGCCCGGCACGCGGAAGCCGGCCTCAGTCGTCCAGAGCTTCATGCCGCGTAGCGGGCCGGGCGTGCCGAAGGAGCGATTGGCAGTCAGGTAGCGATTGAGTGTCTCGGGGCCGTTGTCGCTGGAGAAGAAG
Source organism: uncultured Opitutus sp. (assembly GCA_964480585.1). GTDB lineage: Bacteria > Verrucomicrobiota > Verrucomicrobiia > Opitutales > Opitutaceae > ER46. The sequence goes on from CAYZPV010000014.1 coordinate 47,181, forward strand.
ACCACGGTGTTATCCGCGACCTTGAGCCGCGTGAGCGTGGCGAGCAGGTCGCCGACGGCCCGGTCCATGTTTTCGACATTGGCGAAGTACTGCGCTTCGTCGTCGGAGCGGGCCTTGCCCCGATAGCCCGCCACGAGATCGGCGGGCGAGGCCACGGGCTCGTGCGGCTCGTGAAACGCAACGTAGAGGAAAAACGGCTGGTCGGGCCGCGCCGCGCGCTGGTTCTCGAGCCAGCCCGTGGCCTCGCGCACTGCGACCCCGCAGCTGAACCCCTCTTGCTTCCCTGCTTCCTTCCCATTGCGAACATAGTTGGTGGGATTCTCGTGGGAAGGCGCTGCGTTGTTGTGCGTGGCAAACCAGTGATCGAAGCCTGCCTCGCCCGGCTGCGGCTGGGCAGCTTCGTTGAAGCGCGAGTTGGCGTGCCACTTGCCCGAGAGCGCGGTCGCGTAGCCGGCGCCCTTCAAAACCTGCGGGAGCGTCACCTCCTCCTTGCGCATGTGCACCATGTGCCGGCTGTTGATCGCGCTCGCGCGGTTGGTCGCCTCGGGGATCCAGTCGAAGATGCCCGCGCGATTGGGGCTGCGGCCCGTGAGCAGGCCCACGCGCGAGGGCGAGCAGACCGGCGCGGCGGAGTAGCAACTCGTGAAGCGCACGCCTTCCTTCGCCATGCGGTCGAGATTGGGCGTCTTGATGTGCGGATGGCCATTGGCGGCGATGTCGCCCCAGCCGAGGTCGTCGCAGAGGATCACGACAAAGTTGGGCCGCGTATCCGCAGCGACCATACGCGCGACGCCCAACGTCAGCACGAACAACAGGGATACGACCACACGAGGCATAGGGTAGTGGGGTATCAGCGAGAAGTAACGGCGCGCGCCGCCCAGTCCATCGCGTTTCCTGTCGAGACGTCGCGCACGCATGGAAATTCTTTGCGCCTGGGATTGCACCGTCGCCAGCGCATCCAAAAACTTCGCGCTTACGCCTAACCCCCAAGCCGCATGTATCGCTTCCTCGCGCCCCTCCTCCTCGCCGCCACGCTCGCCCACGCCGCTGCCCCAGCTCGGCCGAATATCGTCGTCATCCTCGCTGACGACATGGGCTTTTCCGATCTCGGCTGCTACGGATCCGAGCTGGCCACGCCCCATCTGGATGCGCTCGCGGCGGGTGGTCTGCGCTTCACGCAATTCTATAACAGCGCACGCTGCTCGCCGACGCGCGCTTCGCTGCTCACGGGCCTCGATCCGCACCAAACCGGCGTGGGCGTGCTCGCCAACGACGCGAAACCCGATGGCACCAGCAGCGCCCCCGCCGATGCCGGCCCCGGCTACATCCAGCATCTCAACGATCGCTCCATCACGCTGGCCGAGGCACTCCGCCCCGCCGGTTATGGCACGTACATGACCGGCAAGTGGCACGTGGGCGCCTTTGGCACGCACCAGTGGCCGCAGGGCCGCGGCTTCGATCGTTTCTACGGCGTGCTGGCCGGCACCGTCAGCTACTTCCGGCCCGATGCCGAGCGCCCCCTGATCGACGGGGACAAGAAACTCCCGCCACCGACGGACCCCAACTACTATACGACTGACGTCTTTACCGACTATGCCCTGAAATTTCTCACCGAGCACGATACTAAGAAGCCCTTCTTCCTCTACCTCGCCTTCAATGCTCCGCATTACCCTCTTCACGCGCGCCCGGCCGACATCGAGAAATTTACCGGTAAGTTTCGCGCCGGTTGGGATAAGCTCCGCGAGGAGCGCTTCGCTCGCCAGCAGAAGCTCGGGATCTTCGATGCCTCCATGCAGCTCACACCGCGCGATGAATCCGTCCGCGCGTGGGATAAGCTCACCGAAGAGCAAAAGACGCAGACCGATCGCCGCATGGCAGTCTATGCCGCCCAGATTTACCGGCTCGATCTCAATGTCGGCCGCCTCGTCGCCCAGCTCCGTGCCAAGGGCCAGCTCGACAACACCCTGATCATCTTCCTTTCCGACAATGGCGCGTCCAACGAGCCCGGCCCCGATTTGGGCGGCGGCGACTTTGCTAATATCAACCATCCTGACAAGCGTGGCCAGGGCGGCAAGAAAGGCTCCACCTACGGTGCCGGCTGGGCCAATCTCTCCAACACGCCCTTCCGCCGTTTCAAGTCGATGCTCCACGAGGGCGGCATCACCGCGCCCTTCATCGTCCACTGGCCCGCGGGCCTGAAGACGAAGCCAGGCAGCATCACCCGCTCTCCTGCCTATCTCACCGATATCATGCCGACCGTGCTTGAAGTATCGGGCGCGCAGTATCCCGCCACCTTCCGTGGGCAGACGCCCTTCGCCCTCGAAGGCAAGAGCCTCGGGCCGATCTTCCAGACTGGCACCCGCCCCACGCGCGAGTGGTTTTATTGGGAACAGTACGACAACCGTGCCGTCCGCCGCGGCGATTGGAAGGCCGTGCGGCCCGCGCCCGGCAAGAGTGGCTGGGAGCTCTACGATCTCTCCAAGGATCGCGCCGAGCAGAACAATCTCGCCGCCAAGCATCCTGAGATCGTCAAAGATCTCACCGAGGCTTGGGACCGCTGGGCCCATACGCACCAGGTCCTACCGAAGAAGAAACAATAGCGACGGCATGGAATAGCCCAGCGAGAGGGTAGCGCCGCGCGCCAGCCCTCCGACGAGTCGCTGCGCCCGCTGCTACCCGGCGGCGTTTCTCTCTGCGGAGAAGGCTGGCCATCCGCATCTTTTCCGCAATGGTTGCGTCTCCCCGTCCTCACTCATGAACCCCCGCGCCCTACTCTCCACCTTCGCCTTGGTCGCCGCTTTTGCGGCTGGCTCGCTCCACGCTGCCGACAATACGCTCACCGCCGCCGAAAAGAAGGCCGGCTGGGAACTGCTCTTCGACGGCAAGACTATGAATGGCTGGCGCACCTACGGAAAAAAGCCCGCCGGTGGCTGGGAGGTCGTGGACGGCACCCTCCATTCGATTCCCAAGGTCAAAGGCGCGGAGCTCATCACCGAGAAGAAGTACCGCGATTTCGAATTTTCTTGGGAGTGGAAGGTCGCTCCCGCCGGTAACAACGGAGTGAAGTATTTCGTCACGGAGGCTCGCCCCAAGTCACCCGGCCACGAGTACCAGATGCTCGACGATGTCGGCCACCCCGACAGCAAGAACGGCCCCATCCGGCACACCGCTTCGTTTTACGACGTGCTTCCCCCCGCCGCCGACAAACCCCTCCGCAAGCCCGGCGAGTGGAACCACTCCAAGATCGTCGTCAAAGGCAACACCGTGGAGCACTGGCTCAACGGCAAGAACGTCCTCACCTACGAGCTCGGCAGCGAGGCGGTGAAGGCCGGCCTGGCTAAGAGCAAATTTGCCAAAGAGGCGGGCTTCGGCGACAAGATCGACGGTCACATCATGCTGACCTACCATCAGGACGACTGCTGGTATCGCAACATCAAGATCCGAGAGATCAAGTAAGTCTGCCTTCAGCTGCCAGGCTCCGTTGGTAGCTCGCGCAGCTATCAGCGGCCCGTGCTCAGCCTGACCTTCAACTCCACTGGTAAATTTGCCCCTGCGAGCCAGCCCTCGGCTGCCGCCGGGGCATTTTGTTTCCAGCGATGGTAAGCAGCGCGCGTGGCATCGTCGCGGGCCTGCGGCGTGCTGAGGGACTGCGCCCAAGCGAGCGCTCCTAGAGGATCCCGCTGCGCCAGCGGTGGCGCGATCGCCACGGCGGCGGTGGGCTGAGTCTCGCTGGGCAGCGCCGCGACAAATGCCTGCGTCGCCGCAGCATCCATGCGGACCCAGTGCGACAATGCGCCGGCCAAGGCCGGTACACGGCCGCCGCCGGCAGGGAGCTGGCTCGCCCACTGCGCCGCCGCGGAGGGGTCGTTTTGCGCCCACGCGGAGGCAGTGGAAATCGCCGCCGCTTGTTGCGTGTCGGGGAAAGTCAGCGTTTGCAGCCAAGCCACGGCCTGCGCCGGAGCCCTGCCACCCAATACGCGGGCGATCTGCTCCGCTGCCGCGATCTGCACGGTGCCCGCCGGCATGGCCGCGACGTGCTGGCTGGCCGCAACGGGATCAGCGAGCGCCCACGCCTCGAGCGCGGCTCGGCGGGCGACCTGCTGCGCTGCGCCATCGGCCAAAGCCTCTGCCCAAGCGAGTGTCTGCTGCGGGGACGACACGGCCGCCGCGCGGGCCACCTCGGCTGCGGCAAGCATCTTGGTATCGCCTGCGGGCAGCGCCGCCACCACCTGCGCCGCTGCACCGGGGTCGCTTTCAATCAAGCGTGGCACAAAAGCGAGTATCGCCTGCTGCAGCGGGGCTCCGCCGAGCTTTTCCTGCGCCAGCGCGATCGCCCGCTGTGGATCCTGCCGCGCCATGCCCGCAAGCGCCGCCTCCATCGCGATGGTGCGATCCGCCGCGTCCGTAAATTTCTCCGCCCAGGCAAGTACGCCCGCCGCATCGCGCTCCGCCCACACATCGGCCACCGCGCGCAGCGCATTCATGCGCGCAAATCCGCCGGGCACCGTCTCGAGCCGCTGCAACGCGCCGGCCAGATCGCGGGTGGCAAGCTGGGCAAAGAGCGCATTGTAGATCGCGCGCTGCTCTCGCGTGAGCGCGAGTTCGCGCGCCAGTACGAGCGCGCGCTCGATATCCGTACGCGCGATGAATGAGATCGCCATCAAGATAGCCTGCGTGCGCTCCGCACCCTCGGGGAGGGCGCGCACGTAGGCGAGCGCCGCTTGGGCGTCTCGTAGCAGCCAAGCCTCCAGCGCGAGGCCGAATTCTCGGGCGCGCAGGCGCGCATCGCCCACCGCGCGTGCGGTCTCGAGCTGCGTGCGGGCGTCGCTCGCATCGCGTGCAGCGGTCGCCGCCGGTTTCGCGGCCGAGGCGCCGTCGGCCGCGGGCTGCGCACTGCGCCGCCAAAATACGACTGCGATCGCCGCGACGAGGATACAGGCGAGCAGCAGCCAGAGGCGTTTCGAAGAAAATTGGGACATCGGCGGAAACGAGCGATAAGGCGTCGGCTGACCGCCGACCATGCGAAACAGAAAAGGAAAACGGCGGCCTCTTGCGAGGCCGCCGTCTTTCGCGCGCGGCGTGCCCAGCCTTAGGGCTTCGCGTCGACGAGGCCGTTGCCGTTAATCGTGAGCCGGTCGGCGATGACAGTGCCACTCAGCACGCTGTTGCCGTTGACGATCACCGTACCATTCGGGGCGAGCACCGAGCCGTAGAGCTTCACGTTGCCGTTCAGCGTGACGCCGCCGGAGTATACGCTGAGTGCGAGCCAGCCCGGGTTTGCCGCACTGCCTACGTTGCCATTCAGCGACAGGCCGTTGCCGACCCGGAGGATGACTGGGGCGACGACCTCCAGCTTGGTGCCTCCATTGAGGATCAGCGATTGCACCGTATACACGGCGGGCGTCGTGGCGCCTGCGACACCGAGGATGAAGCCACGGTTGCCGTTGGCGATGAGCTGGCCATAGCTGCCCGGCGCGAGTGCCTGCAGCGCGCCATTGCCATTGAGGATGACATTATTGTTGGACGATGGCACCGGCGCGACGGTGGGGAGGGCTACCGGATCGGTTCGGCGCACGATGTAGCGGGCGACGGAGCCGCCATTGAGCGTGATCGTATAGTTCGACGGCGCCGCGGCGCCTGCGCCGTCGCGTGTGCCGGCGTAGGTCGGCCGGCCATTGACGCGCACAGTAGGCGTGCCGGGCACGAAGATATCGCCCGATACCCAGGCATTGCCATTGAGGGCGAAGCTTTCACCCAGCAGCACCTGCACAGAGCCATCGAGCCCACCATTCATGGTCGGCGCGTGGCGCACGATCACGGGCGTCGTGACAATCAGCGTGCCACTGACACTGCCCGCATAGTTGTCGTCGTTGATGGTGGCGACGATGGCGTAGGCTCCCGGCTCCGTCGGCGGCGTGAGGCCGCTGCCGTAAGTGATGATCACATCGAGCCCCGCTGGCGTGGTCGAGGCGGTAACCACCCGCGGAGTGCCGTCATAGAGTTGTGACAGGCCCGAGAGCTCGATCGTCGCGCTGCCTTGGCTGATCACGAGTGTGCCGCTCGCGCTGCCGACGTAGCTGGGGTGATTGATCGTCGCCACTACCGCGTAGCTGCCAGCGGAGCTCGGCGGCATGGAGCTCCCGTTATAGGTGATGGCGACCGGGAGGCTCGCAGGCGTCGTCGTCGCGGTCACGCTCTTGGGCATGCCATCGTAGGTGGCGCTCAGGCCGGAGAGCGCCACGGCGGCAGGTGCCTTGGCCACGCTCAGTGTGCCGCTCGCCCCCCCCGCGTAATTGGCGTCGACGATGGTCGCCACGACCGCATAGCTGCCGACAGCGACAGGCGCGCTCGTGCTGCCCTCGTACGTGATCTGCACAGCGAGGCCGGCCGGGCTGGTCGTCGCAGTCACTATCCGCGGCGTACCGTCGTAAACCGTGGAAAGCCCGGCAAGCACGATAGATGCAGGCGCTTTGTTCACGGTCAGTTGCGCTCCCTCGCTCGTCACCGAGCCAGCCGGATTGCTCACCACGACATCGTACAGGCCTGCGTCGGCCACGCTTACGCCCGTGAGCGTAAGCGTAGCGGTAAGCGCGGAGGCATTGCCAGTGATCGGCGTGCCGGCCTTGCGCCATTGATAAACCAAGGGAGCCGTGCCGCTAGCCTGCACCGCGAAGCTCGCCGAGCTGCCGGCGATCACGGTCTGGGCCGCGGGCGCCGAGACGATGGCCGGAGCCACCACCACGGGGGTGGCAAATGAGAAGCTAGCGTTGGCCGGCATGCCGAGCGTGCCGCTGGCAGCGTCGACGATCTGGGAAGCCGCGACCGTGACGGTCAGGGTGTCGTTGTAAGACCAGGCTGCTGCCGGCGTGAGCGTGTAGGTCGTCGGTCCACCCATGACGGTGGTCACCGCGGTGCCGGAGAGCGCGCTCGTGACGGCAAAGGCGCCAGAGCCTGCCGTCACCGGCTGGTTGAAGGTGATCGTGATCGGCGCATTGAGCGCCACATCCGTCGCGCCTGCCCCCGGAGAAGTGCTGGCGATGGCGGGCAGCAATTCCGCGCCGGCCGTGAGCGCGAGGTCGTCGATCCGCCAGTTGGCTGTACCCGTACCGGGACTGCCGGTGCCGCCATGGCCGTAGATGCGGAAAGTCACCGGCGCACCTGCGAGCCCGCGGATGCCCGCGAAGACCGGCTCCTTCAGCGCCCAGGCGCTGTTGGCTGCGAGAGTGCCGGCTGCGAGCGCCGTCGTGTAGCCGTCGACGCTGCTGAAGACCGAAAAGGCCTGCGGCCCTGTGCCGGTGCTGCGTGAGCCGAAGCGGATGGCCGTGGCCACGATCCGGTGCGCTGCCGAGGCGGGCGTGAGCGTAAATTCGAAGTACGCTGAGCCACCCACACCCTGATTGAGCGCGCCTGTGCGCGCCGCCGCACCGGCATTGCCGCCGCCGGAGAAGCCCGTCCCCGAGGCCGAGGTGGTGGTGATCAAGGCGGTAGTGCCATTATTATTTCCCTGTGTTACCGTGCCGCCCGTGATGCCGGCCGGGAGTGGCGTCGTCGGATCCGCAGTCGTGAAATTCCATGTGACCGTGGCGAGCGTCGCCGCCGTCACGTTCACCGTCGCCGGCTGACTGGTGACGGAGGTGACCACGTTGGAGACGATGACATCGTACACGCCGGTAGTGGCCGCCGACGCAGTGCCTAGCGTGAGGATGGCGGTCGAAGAGCCAAGGATGCCGGGGCCATCCGTCAGCGGCGTCCCCCCCTTGCGCCACTGATAGGTAAGCGGCCCCGTGCCGGTGGCGCTCACGCTGAGGGTCGCCGTCGCGCCGACTGCCACGGTCGTGCTCGCCGGCTGTGAGACGATGACGGGGGGTACCGCCGTGACGGTGAGTGAGGCCTCATCGCTCGTCACTGAGCCTGCGGCGTTGCTGATGACCACGCTATACGCCCCTTGATCGCCCGGCGTGACTGCCGCGAGCACGAGTGTGGCGGTACTCGCAGAGGGATTGCCGGCGATGGGCACTCCACCCTTCCGCCATACATAAGTGAGCGGCGCGGTGCCGCTGGCAGTGATGGAAAAGCTGGCGCTGCCACCGTCGGCCACCACGCGGGCCACCGGCTGCGTCAAGATCGCGGGAGCGACCGGCAGGCCTGTGCCGAAAGAAAAGGAGTAGTTGGCCGGCAGCGCTAGCGTGCCAGTGTCCTTTTCGACTACCTGCCCGGCGAGGATCGTGACAGTAATCGTGTCACCATACGGAAAGCTCGTCGGCGGCGTGAGCGTGTACGTCGTCGGGCCGCCCGTGACCGTCGCGGTGAGCGGGCCGTTGGCCGCGCTCGCGATCGAGAACCAGGGGCCGGCAATCTGCACCGGCTGGTTGAAGGTCACGGTGACGGGCGTCGTCGTCGCGGCGCCGATCGTACCGTTGCTCGGCGTCGTGGCTGCCACCGCGGGCGCGAACGCGGCTGAAGCCGTGATTGTGCTCACGCTGACTTTGAGGTCATCGATGCGCCAATTGGCGGTGTTGGCGCTCGCGTTGCCGGCGCCGCTATGTCCGTAAATGCGGAAGGTCACCGGCGCCCCTGTCGTGCCGGTCACGGCGGTAAAGCCCGCGCCCGGGTTGACCACCGCCCAAGAGCTGTTGTTGGCCAGCGTGCCCGTCGCCAGCGGAGACGTATAGCCGTCGAAATCGCTGAAGATGCTGTAAGCGACGGGGCCCGTCCCAGTGCTGCGCGAGCCAAAAGTTATCCCCGTCAACACGAGCTTTTTACCCTCGTCCGGATCGAGCGAAAACTCAAAGTAGGCGGAGCCCCCCGCAGCTTTGTTGAGCGCCCCGATTCGCGCCGCAGCGCCGGCATTGATGCCACCGGAGAACGTGCTCGACGGCGACGACGCCGATGACGTCGTGAGCATCGGAGTGACGCCGTTGTTATTGCCCTGCACTACCGTGCCGCCGGTGATGTCGACCGGCAGGCCACTGGTGGGGTTGGCGGTCGCCCCCGCCGTATCGGGGCCAAAGGTCCACACGATCGTCGCCGCGTTGACCGTCAGCGTGGCGGCATTGCTGGTCGTGGTGCCGACGCCGTTGGTGACCACTACATCGTAGCTGCCCGCATTATCCCCCGATACGCCAGTCAGCGTGAGCGTGGAGGTGAGCGCGCCAGATACGACTCCGGTGTCGGAGAGCGGTAGGCTGCCCTTGCGCCACTGATACGAGAGCGGCTCCGAGCCGCGTGCGACGACCGAGAGAGTCACGATCGTGCCACCTGTGGCAGTCTGCGTGACGGGGTGGTTGACGATCGTAGGCGCGGCGGGCGTGACCGTCAGGAGCGCGGCAGCACTGGTGACGCTGCTCACGGAATTGCTTACCACCACGTCATAAGCCACGGCATCGGCCGCCTGCGCATTGTTGAGCGTGTAGCTCGCTTGCGTCGCGCCGGAGATAGGCGCGCCTGCCTTGCGCCATTGATAGGTGAGCGTGGGCGAGCCCGTTGCCACCACCGAGAAAGTCACTGCGCCTCCCGCGGCCACAGTCTGCGCCTGCGGCGGCGTGCTGACGACAGGCGGGAGTCCATTGATGATCAGCGCAGCAGGGTTGCTGGTGGCGAGGCCGACATTGTTGGTTACGACGGCGTAGTACTCGCCCATGTCGGCGGCCTGCGCGGAGGCGATGAGGAGAGTCGGGCCGGTGGCGCCTGCGATCTCGGCATCGTCCTTGTACCATTGGTAAGTGAGCGGCGTATTGCCGGTCGCACTCACCGTGAAAGTGACGCTGCCGCCTACCGTGGTGGTCTGCGCGATCGGCTGGTCCACGATGGCGGGCGCGCCTACGGCGGTCTGGCCGTCGACCTTGGCCCGGAGAGTCGCGGCGAGTGGCGCGGGCAGCTCGGTGAAAAACGTGTAGCCCGTATCCGTTTCGATCGCCGCGGCGGAAGTGATGTAGTTCTGCCAAGGATCGCTGCGCACGCCTTGGATGTTAGGGATCTTGATCGCGATCACCCGCGTGCCAGCATTGATGCGGTCCACCGCCGAGCCTGCGCCCAGCGGCACCACCACGACCACCTTCCACACATAGCCCGGGATAGCCACCCCGCTCGCGATGCTGGAGCCGGCAAAGCCACTCGGCCCGGAGATGATCAATACCTCGTTGCCCGCCGCTGCGAGGGTGCGGCAGTAACTCTCGAAATTGCCCCACACGCCCTGGTTGTTGTCCGGAGCCTGCGGCAGCATGTTGGACATGAAGAACGTCACATCATTATCCGCACGGCTGATCGTGCGGTCGCCCGAGGGGCACATATGGCCGCGGTCATAGCCGGAGCCCTGATACGCAGTCGTGAGCACCGGCGTAAACGTCGCCGGCAGCGTGGTGTCTACGAAGAAATCATTGGAGCGGCCCGCGCCACCCACATCCCCGGTGGTGAGATTCCAGGCCACCCAATTGGGCTCCCTCAAAGTGTCGCTGTAATCGAGCGCGTACTGAGCCCGCTGGATGAGGTACTTTACGCGATTGTTGGGATCGGAGCCAGCATTGCTGGGATTGCCCAGCAGCATCTGCTGCGTGGGACCAAGCGTGGCGCGGAGCCCGGCAGCGGCCGTCAGGGCCAAGGCGAGCGCGATAACTAAGCGGAGGGGGCGCATCATGGGAGGGAAAGGAGATAAAGGGCTGCAAGCACGACTATCTCTTCTGCAAGGAGAGTCACACGGAAAGCCCACCCGTCACCAGCTTTTTGCGTACCAGTTACCGTGCCGGCACACGGCTGTGACCCATTCCGACTCCGGGAACTGTCACCGCCGCCGCGCTACCATCCCATCATGCCCGAAAATAAACCCACTCAAGCCCACAACGTACCCTCCCCTGCCACGCCGCCTCCCTCCCATGGCAACGTCCCGCCCGGGCAAACTGCCGCCTCCGTAGGCCGCAAGGGCCCCGCCCCCTCTGAGGCAGAGGCCAAGGCGCAAGCCCGGCACGAGTCGCGCCCCGTCTCCGGCACCGACGGGCAGACACAGCCCGGCAAATTGCGCAATCAGTAGCGGGGCGGCGGTCAGCGGCGCGGGAAGTATACCATTCGGTTACTCTGGAGGCTCGCCCTTCGCCGCTGCGGCTGCCAACGTCGCGGGCGTCATGTCCTTGATGCCCCGCTCGCTCTTCCCCACTCTCCTGTTGGCCGCCCTCGCTCCCTTCGGGCTCGCCGCTCCCTACAAGCCGGCCATCTACGACGAGTCGAAAGTCGTAAACCACCCTCTTCCCGATCCGCTCCTCCTTGAGGATGGCACGCCCGTGCATGACGTCGAGGCGTGGCGCAGCAAGCGGCGTGCTGAATTGCTGGAGTTGTTCTCCCGCGAGGTCTACGGCCGCACGCCCCGCGGCCGGCCCAAGGAGATGCGCTTCGAGGTCACGTCGGTCGAGCGCCAGGCGCTCGGCGGCAAGGCTACGCGTAAGGAGGTGACCGTGCACTTCACCGCCGCAGCCGACGGGCCCAAGATGAGCCTGCTGATTTATCAGCCCAATCAGCCCTCGCCTGCTCCGAAGTTGCCCGTCTTTCTCGGTCTCAATTACTTCGGCAATCAGTGCGTGAATGCCGATCCCGGCATCACGCTCTCGCCGCGCTGGATGCGCACCAACGCCGAGTTCGGCATCGTCGATCATCGCGCCACCGAACGCACGCGCGGCGTCCACGCCTCGCGCTGGAATATCGAGACGGTCGTGGCCCGTGGCTACGCCACCGCGACGATCTACTATGGCGAGATCGGCGCCGACAACAACGAAGGCCTCCAGGATCCCATCGGTGCCATGCTCCGCAGCGGCAGCGCCATGGGCCGCCGCCCCGATGCCTGGGGCCTCATCGGCCTCTGGGCCTGGGGTCTCAGCCGCGCTCTCGACTATATCGAGACCGACCCGGAGCTCGACGGCAAACGCGTCGCCCTCCACGGCCACTCACGCCTCGGCAAGACCGCCCTCTGGGCCGGCGCGCAGGACGAGCGCTTCGCGATGGTCATTTCCAACAACTCCGGCTGCGGTGGTGCCGCTCTCAGCAAACGCGTCTACGGTGAGACCCCCGCCATCATCAATGCCAACTACCTCCCCTGGTTTGCGCACAACTTCAAAAAGTACGACGACAACGAGGCGGCCCTTCCCGTCGATCAACACCAGCTCCTCGCTCTCATCGCGCCACGCCCGCTCTACGTCGCCAGCGCCTCGGAAGATCGCGGCGCGGATCCGAAGGGTGAGTTTCTCGCCCTGGTCCACGCCGAGCCAGTCTACCGGCTCCATGGCAAAGGTGGCCTGGGCACCAAGGAATTTCCGCCGCCCGACAAACCCATCGGCGACACGATCGCTTACCACGTCCGCACCGGCAAACACGACATCACGCCCTACGACTGGGCCCAGTATCTCGACTTCGCGGACAAACACCTGAAAGCCAGGTAAGGCATATCTCTTCGCCCCCGCAGCCCACTCCAGTCTGCCCGTGAGCCGCGGGCCGTAGCGATTAGAACCAGAGCTGAGGCCAGATCGCCGAGGCGATCCACGCCTGGATTAGGCCAGCGATGCCGATGATCGTCAGCAGCACCGACCAACTCCGCAGGGCTTCGCCTTCGGTGAGACCACCGAGGCGGCTGATCACCCAGAAGCCGCTATCGTTCATCCACGAGAGCGCGGTCGCTCCGTAGCCTACCGCCAGAAAGACGTACAGCGGATGCACCCCAAAGCCATCCGCGCCTGCCATGGAAAGCAGGATCGACGATGCCGTGATCATTGCCACCGTCGCCGAGCCCTGCGCTACGCGCACCACCGCCGCGAGCACCCATGCAAGCACCACGTAGTTGATCGCAGAGCCTTGCGCGAGCTCCTTCACCGAATCGCCCACCCCGGCATTCTTGATCATCGCGCCATACGCCCCGCCCGCAGCGGTGATGAGGATGATCACACCTGCCACCTCGAGCGGAGGCCCGAGGATGTCGCCCACCTTCTTGAAGGTGATCTGCTTTTGCTTGGCATACACCGCGAGCGCGATGATGGCCCCCAGCAACAGCGCCACGTTCTTGTTGCCAAAAAACTGCGCGACCTCGACCACATCTGCGGACAAGGTGGCCTTCATCGCGGTGGCGATGGAAGCGGCGGCGATCAAGATCACCGGCAGGATTACGGGCGCGATCGAGGCCACGAAGCCGGGGAGTTGATCCTCGCTGCGATTGGCAATCTCGTTCAAAGATGCGAGCGACGAACCCGACGTCTCCCGTACTGGCAGCGGCATCCGGCGGTCGATCCACTTGGCCCATATCAGGCCCGCCACTGCCGGTAGTACCCCGAATAGAATACCGCCCACGATCGCTACTCCCAGGTCCACCTTCAGCGTCTCGGCGACGACGAGCGGGCCGGGTGTCGGCGGCACGGTGCCGTGCGTGATCACTCCGCCGGCGCAGATCGCGAGCACGTAGAGGAGATAGTTCTTGCCCGTGCGCAGGCTCAAAGCCCGCGCCAAGGGCACGAGCAGGAAGAAAACCGTGTCGAAAAACACCGGGATGCCCAGCACGAAGCCGCAGGCCAGCAGGGCCAGCGCTGCCCGCCCCTCCCCAAGTACCGCGATGAAGCGCCGGATGATCTTGTCCGCCGCGCCGCTATCCATCAGCGCCACGCCGATTACAGAGGCGATCGCAATGGTAAAGCCGATGGAGCCTGCCGAGCGGCCAAATTCCACCATCACACTCTCGATCGCCTTGATGAAGCGACCTTCACCCGGCTGGTTCAGGGCCGTGAATAGCCCCACCATGATCGCCGCAAAGATGAGCGCGAAGAACGCATGCAATCGCGCCCACGCTATCGCTAAAATGATGAAGACTACGCTAAGGCCAAGTACGGTCAGGGGTCCGAATGTCATCGCGAGGGGTAACGCAGGCATGCAACCATCACCCGGCCAGCGTCGCTTACGCCACGCAAGCCATTTGTGCGGCCAAGACGCAGCGCGCATTCGCGCTACGCAAAGCTACTATCCGCGCGCCGCCCGCAGCGGCTCCACCACCGCCGCCATATCCTGTTCCCCGTGCCCGGCGGCGATCGCTCCGCGGAAGTGCGCGAGCGCGGTCGCGGCAGTGGCGAGGGTCACGCCAGTCTTCCCCGCTTCCTGGTGCGCGTAGCCGAGATCTTTCGCCATGAGGCGCAGAAAGAAATTGGGCGTGTAGTCCGGCGTAGTCATGCGGGGCAGCATCATCTTTACGATGGGGCTGCCGGGCGAGCCTTCGGCCACGACAGCGAGGGCCTTGGCGCGGTCGACCGGGCTGCGCTCGATCCACGCCATCGCCTCGGCCAGCGCCGCCACCTGCACGCCGGAGAGAAAGTTATTCACGAGCTTCACCAGCGCACCGCTGCCCGAGGGCCCAAGGTGCACGATAGCCCGGCTCATCGGCTTGAGCACGGGCTGCACCGTGGCAAAGGCCTCCGGCGAAGCGCCCACCAGGAAATTGAGTTCGCCGTTGGCCGCGGCGTTCTTGCTGCCCGCCACCGGCGCATCGACCAGCTCGCCGCCCGCGGCGGAGACCGCCTTTGCGAGTTCATTTACCCATCCCACTGTAAGCGTGCTGCTCTCGACGCAGATCGCGCCTCGCTTCAGCCCGCCGAGCGCCCCCGCGGCGCCAAGCCACACTTCGCGCGACGCCGTATCGTCGGCGACCATCGCCAGCACGATATCCGCTCCAGCTGCAGCCGCGCGCGGGGCGTCGGCGAGCTTGGCGCCGGCGGCGGCCAGGGGCTCTGCGCGGCTGCGGGTGCGATTGTAGACCGTGACGGCAAAGCCCGCGCCGAGCAGCCGGCGCACCATGCCGCTGCCCATGATGCCGAGTCCGAGGAAAGCGACCTGCGCGGGGGAATTCATCCCTAGAGTGAGGCGCGCGTGGCGGCGCAGCGCAACCTTCGGCGCAGCCCGCGCCGGTAGGGGGCGGCACGCATCGCCGATACCCACGCCTCGCGGGCACAGCGATCACAACAAAAACGCCGCCGAGAAACTCGGCGGCGTTTTTAAGCAAAACTACGCGAAGCTCAGCTCTTCTTGCTGTTCTTCTTGAAGTCGCCGTGGCCCTTCTTCTGGGCATCGGCCATCTGGGCGACGAGCGCATCGGCCTCTTCGTTCTTGCCGGCCTTCAGCGCGGCCTCCGTCTTCTCGACGAGGGCGATGAAGTCCTTCATCTTCGCCTGATAGGCGGAGACGAACTTCGCCTGCTCGGCCGCGGGCTTCTCCGACTTCAGCTCAGGCTCGAGCTTGGCCGAGGCGATCGAGTGCTCCTTGATCGCGGCGAGCTTGGCCAGCGAGTCCGCATTCTTCGAGGAGTCCTTGATCTGGCGGCGCAGCGCGCGAAACGCCGAGCTCATCTTCTCCATGTGGCCGGCCAGCTCCGTCTCCTTCTCCGCCGCGGGCACGTAGGCCGGCGTGACGAAGTTGAGAGTGAGAGCGCAAGCGAGCGCGAACAGTGACGAACGGATTTTCATAATGTGGTTAGGTACGGGGTGATAACAAAAATCGACGGGCCGAAGCCAACGCGAACAAACACCCGGAGGGCAATCGGATTCGTGAGGGCTCGGCCTGTCATCGCCGTGAGACGTCCTCCGCCATCTGCGTATTCAAATAAAAAGACTCATCGCCAAATCCCCCTTTGCGCGGGTTAGGCGTTGCCCCGCCGGGCTTTCCTAATTCCACTTCCAGTTACCCATCATACCTCCCATGCCTACCCTCTCCCGCCGCGATTTCCTGGCCAGCTCGGCCGCCGCCCTCAGCCTCGCCGCCCTCCCCGTCTCGCTCTCCGCCGCCTCCTCCGCCAAGCCCGCCGCCTGGCCGATCGGCTGCTTCAATCGCCCTTGGACCAAGTGGTCCTACGACGATACGCTCGATGGCATCAAGGCAGCCGGCTATCAGTGGACCGGCCTCCTCTCGCCCACCAAGGCCGACCCCTTCACCAACTCCACCGCCACGCCCGAGTACCTCGCGAGCATCAAGCAGAAGATCGCCGCCCGCGGCCTGAAGCTCAACATGACCGCCCTGCGCGTGAAAAACGGCGTGCCGCTCGCCGACGCTATCGCCGATACCCGCAAGCAGCTCGAAAACGCACACACCATGGGCGTCGAGTTTGCGCTCACCTTTGGCGTCGATAAGCCCGAGCACTACGAGCAGTATTTTAAGGTCATGGCCGACGCCGCGGCCTTTGCGCAGGAGCGCAAGATCAAGGTCGTCCTCAAGCCCCACGGCGGCGGCAGCGGCGCTTCCGACGAAATCCGCAAGGCCATGAAGGCCGTCGGCCACTCCAACTTCAAAATCTGGTACGACGCCGGCAACATCATCTACTATACCGGCAAGGATCCCGTCGCCGAGCTCGAGCCCATCGCCGAGCACGTCACCGGCTTCTGCGCCAAGGATTGCGACAAGCAGAAGGGCGATGTGATGATCCAGTTCGGCGCGGGCAAAGTCGATTTCGCGGGCGTCTTCAAGAAGCTCAAGTCCGCCGGCTTCCACGGCCCCATCATGGTCGAGTGCTGCAAGATCGGCGAGACCGCCGCCGAGACCACCGCCAACGCCAAGGCCAACCGCCTGTACCTAGAGAAGGTGCTCGCAAGCGTCTAAATTTTCCTACCGTAGCCCTGCCCGTGAGGGCAGGGACCGTCGGCGCTGCACCTGTCGTCCATCCCGCCACCCACGCCGCGGGCACTTCGGTCCAGTCCCCATCCTTTCAACACCCGCCCTCGCGCATGAAGCGCCTCCTCCCTCTCTCCACCCTCGCCGCCGTCGCGCTGCTCGTCGGCAGCTGCAAGACATCGACCACTACACCCGAGTCGACTTCCGCAGCTCCGGCCATCCAGTCAGCCGCCTCCGCGCCCAAGCCGCCGCTCAAGGCCGACAAGCTCGCCGCCATCGACAAGGCCATCACGGACGCCATCGCAGCCAAAAAGACGCCCGGCGGCGTGCTCTGGCTCGAGCGCGACGGCCAGATCTACCGCAAGGCCTACGGCGACAAGACCCTCACCCCTGCTCCGGCCGCGGCCACCGAGGACACCATCTACGACCTCGCCTCTCTCACCAAGGTCATCGCCACCACCACCGCCGTCATGCAGCTCGTCGAGCGTGGCCAGGTCGATCTCGATGCGCCCGTGGCGAAGTACCTCCCCGCTTTTGGCCAAAACGGCAAGGAGCGCACCACCGTGCGTCAGCTCATGACGCACCACTCTGGCCTGCGCTCCGGCATCCCGGCCACGCCTGCCTGGAGCGGCTATGAAGCCGGCATCGCCCGCGCCTGCGCCGAGAAGCTCGGCGTGCCCGACACGTTTCTCTACTCCGACATCAACTACATCACGCTCGGCGAGCTCGTCCGCGTCGTCAGCAAGTCGACGCTCGATGTCTACACCCAGCGCGAGATCTTCGGCCCGCTCAAGATGGCCGATACGAGCTTCGTGCCGCCCGCCAGCAAGCTCCCGCGCATCGCCCCCACGGAGCTCGTGGAGGGCAGGATGATCCACGGCGTCGTCCACGATCCCACCTCGCGCCGCATGGGCGGCGTCACCGGCCACGCGGGCCTCTTCTCCACCACCGCCGACTTGGCGCGCTTTTGCCGCATGATCATCAATGGCGGCGAGCTCGACGGCGTGCGTATCCTTAAAAAGGATACCATTGCCCTGATGACAAGCGTGCAGGTCGAGAGCAACGACCGCCGCGGTCTCGGTTGGGATATCGACTCGCGCTACTCTGCTCCCCGCGGCCGCTGGTTCCCCGCCGGCCGCTCCTTCGGCCACACCGGCTGGACGGGTACGAGCGTCTGGATCGACCCGGAGGCGAAGACCTTCCTCCTCTTCCTCGGCAATCGAGTTCATCCTGACGGCAAAGGCGACGTCACGCCGCTCCGCCGTGAGATCGCCACCCTCGCCGCCGAGGCCACCGGTCGCGACCAAGGCGCGGTGCTCAACGGCATCGATGTGCTCGTGCGCGATGATTTCGCCCAGCTTCGCGGCCTCCGCATCGGCCTCATCACCAATCACAGCGGCCGCGACCGTCAGGGCCGCCTCACCATCGACCTTCTCCACTCGGCCAAGGACGTGAAACTCGTCTCGCTCTTCGCGCCCGAGCACGGCATCCGCGGCACCGCCGATGACCACGTGGGCGACACCGTCGATGAGAAGACCAAGCTCCCCATCTACAGTCTCTACGCCAATGCCGTGAAGCGCACCCCGCAGATGACCCAGGCCGATTACGATATGGCCGTCATCCGCTCTCGCGCGCCCAAGCCCGAGCACCTCGCGCAGATCGACGCCCTCGTCTTCGACATCCAGGATATCGGCGCCCGTTTCTACACCTACTCCGCCACGCTCGGCGCCGCCATCGAGGCCGCCGCCAAGGCGAAGAAGAAGATCATCGTCCTCGACCGCGTGAATCCCATCGGGACGAAATTTGAAGGCCCCATCCAGACGCGCGCCCCCAGCTTCATCGGCTTTCACGACATCCCCGTTCGCCATGGCATGACGCTCGGCGAGCTCGCCCTCCTCTTCAATCAGGAGCGCAAGTTCGGTGCGGAGCTCTCCATCGTCAAAGTCGAGAACTGGACGCGCGAGCAGTACTACGACCGCACCGGCCTCCCGTGGGCCAATCCCTCGCCCTCGATGAAGAGCCTCGCCGCCGCCACGCTCTACACCGGCTTGTGCCTCCTCGAAAGCACGTCCGTCTCGATGGGCCGCGGCACACCGTATCCCTTCGAGCAGGTCGGCGCACCCTACATCGACGGCGCGAAACTCGCCGCCGAGCTTAACGCGAAAAAGCTCCCCGGAGTACGCTTCGAGCCCGTCAAGTTCACGCCTGGCATGGGCCACTACACCGGCCCAGCCACCACGCTGAAGTACAAGGATCAGGACTGCGGCGGCGTGCGCGCGGTCCTCACCGACCGCGATGCCTGCGACGTCGTCGACATCGGCATCGAGCTCGCCCTCGCGGTGCACAGGCTCTACCCGAAGGATTTCAAGGTCGACCAGATGGGCCGCCTCCTCGGCAACGATGAGACGCTCGCCGCCATCGGCCGCGGCGAGTCGCTCGCGCAGATCAAGGCCCGCTGGAGCGAGGGGCTCGCCAAATTCGGCGAGCGCCGGAAGGCCGCGCTGATCTACCCGCCCGTCGTGCAGATGGCCTCCAGCCCGACCCCCGCAAGGTAGTAGCGCGCACAGATCTTGCAGCCAATCGAGGGCGGAGTTCCAACCCGCCCTTTTTCGTGCTTTGTCGCGACAGTCGCCACCTCAGCGCTTCAGGAACCCCACATCCACCTTCGCGCTCACGCGCTTGCCGTTCGCAGCCACCAACTCGATGCCGTCCTCGCCCTTCGCTCCACGGATTTCCTTCACACGATCGAAGCCCGCCGGGATCGCCGCCACGCCTATGATATAATTCACCACCAGCGGCTTCTTCGGGTCGAGCACGTGCGCCGTCGGGATGCCCTGCTTGTTGATCGGATTGGCCCCCGCCGACTCGGCAAGACCGTAGTGGAAGTAGCTCATCGTATCCTCGATGCCGAGCACCGAGCGATGTCGGCCGCTCCACGGCGCATAGTGGCGGCCCGCATTGGAGTGCCACAGGATGGTATGCCGCAATACCTGCGGATCGCGCAGGGCGAAGTACACATACTTCTCTTTCGGAAAGGTCACCGCCGTCCAAGCCAGCGCGAGCTTCGGGTCCGCCGTCAGCATCACGAGGTCCTCGAAGCCGAAGCGCGCCGGGTAGCTCGTGAGATCGGCCACGCCGCCATCCATCCGCGGCACCTTGTCGAGCGTGCGAAATTCCGCCGCCGGCTTGAGCGATTGATAGCCGAAGCTCTCGGGCTGCTCAAACATCGTGGGAAACACCTGCGCCCGCACAAAGCGGCTCGTACTCACGATCCCGCTTCCCGGCTCGTCGGGAAACTTCACCATCGCATGGTGCCCCACCGGCATCGGCCCTTTCGCCGTCAGCGCATGGCGCTGGTAGACTGCCGTGTGTCCCTCCACCAGCGTCAGCGATTTTTCCACCGAGCCCCTGCGAATCTTCAGATCGAGCTGCGCATGGAAGGTCGCCTTCTCGCCCGCGCGTTCGAAGGACTTGAGCCGCCACGTGCCATTGGCCGGCTCGCCGTGCGGCGGATGCTTCTCACCGCGATAGGGGGTGCCATTGCCGCCGAAGGGCGCGCAGAAGAAATCGCCCCGCAGCGCCTTGATCAGCACCGGCATTTTCGGGTCGATCTTCTCCTCGGCCCACGGCGCGATGGAGAAAGGCTGCACGGTACGCGAGCCCAGCCGGAAATTCACCGGCGCGAGATGCCCACCGAGGCGCGTGAGGTGCGCGTGGACATGGGAAGACTTCAGGGACCACGAAGGCTGGCCGTGGACGGTATGCAGCGTGGGGGCGCTCATGTAGGAAAGGGGACGAACTTCGTGCGCGCTTCCGCGCGTCAACGCAAGCCCCTGCTCTGCCCCGCTTACTCCCTTCCCGCTCTTTTCTCTGCCGCACCGTCAGACCATCGCTGCCGCCCCGCCGCGTACCCCGGACGCGGAGCCTAGAACTCAAACTCCACCGCCACCGGCAGATGATCCGACAACATCGAGCGCACCACTTCACTCCGCGCCTGCACGCACCCTGCCGGCAAGAAGATGAAATCCAGCGCCCTCTGCGGCAGCGGCGAGGGAAATGTCAGCCCCGATACCGGGTGCATCCGGTAGTCGCAGTAGTCCGATAGATGGCTCAGTAGCGCCGCCGTCGCGTCGTCCCGATTTCCCGGATTGTTGAAATCCCCGCAGATGATCGGCGGCACCGCCCACGACCTCGCATGCAGCCGGTGCTTCTCCCGCAGCCACGCCAGCAGCCGCTCCAGTTGTGCCAGTCGCTGGGCGCGCGAGCCAAAGTGCAGGTGCAGGTTCACCAGCGGCAGGCACTTTCCCCCCACATCGATCTCCGTGTACAGAAAACCCTTCTCCCCCAGCTTCCTCTGTCCAAATACCACCGTCTCTGCCGCCCGGATCGCATGCCGCGAAAGCACGGCATTGCCATAGCTCAGGTTCAGCAGCCCCGTCCGTCGGTTGTTGATTCCAAACACCGAATGGGGAAATCGCGTGTGCACCCGCAGATAATCCAGGTGGTCGAAATTCCCCGCCCATAGCGATCGCTCATCGATCTCCTGCAGCGCCACCACATCCGGCGCCAGCCGGTCCAGCAGTCCCGCGATCTTCCGCAGGTTCACCCGCAACTTCCGGGCACTCGTGAGCCCCTGGATCGGATTCAACCCACGCCCATGCGCGATGTTAAACGTGACGAGTCGGATGCGAGCCATTGCGTAACCCACAAACAATCCCCTCTTTCCCCAAACGCAAGGACCCCTTCACCCGTCGCCTCCCGTCTTCCCGCACCGGTCAGGCCCGACGACTCACTTTATCCCAGTACTCCTGCCAAGGCCGCAGCCTTGAAAATGGGGCGGTCAACGGGATTCGAACCCGCGACCCCAAGAATCACAATCTTGTGCTCTAACCAACTGAGCTATGACCGCCGTAAAAACTGGGACGGTTACTTTCTAGCCGTTGTCGGCCGTGTCAACTCCTAGTTCCTAAGATTCCTTCGCGGGTGCCCAGGCCCTCTGGCTGGGCATCCCTGCCCCGCTCTCACTTCTTCCCCAGGGCAAAGACTTTTGCCGCCATCGCGTCCTTCAGTTTTCCGGGATTGGCCCGGAGAGCAGCCTCCCCTTTCGCCAGATAGCTGAAGCTCGTCTCGAGCACCTGCGTGTACAGGTAGCTCTCGAGATCGGCGGCATTCGGCACCCCCATCATCGCCGCCATCGGGCCGGCTTTCGCGGCCAGTTCCTTGGCCTTGGTGGCTGTCCCGTTGGCCGCGATCGCCTGGGCCACCAGCGGCATCACCTTGCTCCGCAGCGCCGGCTCGGCCGCTTTGCGGAGCAGCTTGGTCGCGGAGTCCGGCGCGCCGCTCGTCAGCGCCATTGCATCGTCGAGGCTCAGCCCCGCGAGCGATTCTTTCAGCACCGCCGTCGTCTGCGGCATTACGCTCGCCGCAGCGGCGTTGAGGGAGGCTTTGAAGCCATCGATCGCTCCGCTCTGGTTTACCCTCTGGGCGAGCCCGAGCAGCTTCGCCATCGACGAGGGCGGCGTCACCTGCGCTGCGCCGGGCTTGCTCAGCTCCGCCGCAGCCATGTCGATCATCGTGCTCAGCCCGGCTTTCGCGCCGCTGAGCAACTGCGCCGAAGTGAGCCCCGTCGCCTTCAGCCCGGCGGCTGCTGCCTCGCTCGTCGGCTTCGCCGGCTCGGCCCCCTGCACCCACGCACTGCTCAGGCAAACCAGGATCGAGAGGAGGGCTGACCGGCTGGAGGAGATCATGCCCCAGGCTATGCTACCGCCTCCTCGGTCACAAGCGCAGACCGCAGCCAGTATGCCCCAGATCGGCGAGAAAATGCCGTCCCGTGCCAGGCCCTTCCGCTCACCCTTTACCGCTGCGGCATCCCCAGCACCTCGATCGCACACAGTCCCGCCGCGTGCCGCGTCTCCACTCCCAGCTTCGCAAAGACCTTTTCCAAGTGCGTGCGCACCGTATGCGGGCGGATGCCCAGTATGCCCGCCACCTCCGGGTTGGTTTTGCCCTGCGCCACCCAGAGCAGCACCTCGGCCTCGCGCGGGGTCAGCCCGAAGCGCACCTCGAGGGCCTCCGGGCTCCACTCCTGCGCGCGCTCGCTCGCCTGGGCGGTTGAGGCGGCGAGCCGGGCGAAGCTCTCCGCATTGGCCCAGGCCAGTTTGAAGTGCGGCCGCAGCGCGTTCATCACCTCCCGCTCCTCCGCGTCAAAGCCCCGCCTCCGCCGCAGCACCGCCGCGCAAGTCACGACATTGCTGCGGCGCACATTGATGCTCAGGTCGTCTTCCACCCCGAGCGGCCTGTAGTATTCCGCATGGATTGCCAGCTTCTCCAGCCCCGCACGGTCTACGAAATCCGAGAGCGCCAGCGCCTCTCCCCGTCCCGTCTGGCGGCGGTACTCCGCCGGCGCAAATTCGTGGAAATTTTCGAAGAACACCGGCACCAGCGTCGCGTGCTCCGCCGCCGCCGGCTTGAGGTGCCAGCATCGCCGCCCGGTCGCGCGATCATGCACCACCACCCCGTGCGACTCTCCGGGCACCAGCCTCGCCAGCACCTCCGCAAACGCCTGCGGCAATCGCGCCGGGTCCGTTTCCGCATAGAGCTCCGGCAGCGCCTCGGCAAATGCGCGCAAACGTCCCGCACTCAGTCGATGTACCCCCGCGGTGAAGGGCGTGCGCGTCTCGATCGCTTCCATGGCAAAAGTTCACAGGCCTATCCGGCTGCACCTGTGCCGCACAATTCCTCCTGCGTAACGGAATGGTCAGACTCCCCTCCCCCGACCGTCGTATGGTCCCTCGCCGCTCTTGCTGATAAAACTGTGCCGCCCCGCCACCGCCTCCATCTCTGGCCCGCGGGTCACCACCCATCACATGAATAAACTCCTCCTCGCCCTCGCGGCTTTCTGCGTGTCGCCGCTCGCCGCCTTCGCTGCGCCCAAAGTCACCACCGCCGCCGGTGTCGCTCCCGCCGATATCACCGCCGCCATCGCTGCCTACCGCGCCGAGATCGCCCTCGGCGGCGCGGGCAATACCACCGCCGCCCTCTTCCCCTCCGGCTTCCGCAATGTCAATTGGGACGGCGCTCCCGATACCGCCTCGTCCCCCCACGTCATGCCCGCCGATTTTTTCAACAGCACCGTGCGCCGCGGCGTCGTCTTTACCACCCCTGCCCCGGGGGCCACGCTCCAACTCAGCGCCGACTCCGACAATCCTGCCGCTGCCGCGCCGCGCTTCGCCAATATCGACTCGAGCTACGCCACGCGGTTCAAGGCTTTCACCGAGCAGCGTCTCTTCGCTGCTGTCGGCAGTACGATCATCGACACCGCCTTCTTCGTCCCCGGCTCCCCCGCCACTCCGGCCACGGTCAATGGCATGGGCGTCGTCTTCTGCGATGTCGATCTCGCCGCTACCACGTCCCTCGAGTTTTTCGATGCCAGCGGCAAGTCCCTCGGCAGGTTCTTCGCTCCCGTCGCCGACAATGGGCTCTCGTTCCTTGGCGTCTCCTTCCCCGATGGCGAGCGCGTCGCCCGCGTCCGTGTCACCCACGGCAATCTCCCCCTCGCCCCTGGCAATGTCGACACCCCCACGCTCGATGTCGTCGCCACCGATGACTTCATGTTCAGCGAGCCCCTCCCCCTTCGTTCCGATGCCGCCCTCGTCAACATTTCCCACCGCGCCCGCGTCGGCACGGGCGACGATGTCTCCATTACCGGCTTCGTCGTCGCCGGCACCCAACCGAAGACATTTCTCCTCCGGGTTGCTGGCCCTGCGCTCTCCGCGTTTGGCGTGAGCGGCGCACTCGCCAATCCTCAGCTCACCCTGATGAGCGGCGCTGAGATCATCGCCACCAACGACGACTGGGGCAATCGTGCCGATATCCAGCAAGCCTGGCAGCGCAGCGGGGCCTTCCCTTTCGCCCCTGGCAGCCTCGATGCCGCCGCCCTCGTCGTCCTCGCACCCGGTGCCTATACGGTCCTCGCCCGGGGCGCAAATAACACCGCCGGCCTCGCTCTCACCGAGGTCTACGAAGTCCCGTAAGGCCCTGCTCTCCCGTTCCGTCAAGCGTCTCCTCCCGGCTCCGTCATGGCGCCGGGATTTTTTGCCCATACTCAGTCCGTCACCGTCGCGCCCAAGATCGCCGGCCCCAGCGCAAAAGAGGCTTGCCGCTCCGGCCTGGCGCCACTGCGACTCCTTACTTGCGCCCGGGCTCCCGCACTCGCAAATCAACGCCACATCCCGCTGCCTCCCCCATGAGACTCCACCGCCTCGCCCTCGCCCTTTTCCTCGCCTTCATTCTCGGCGGCTGCGCCAAGAAATCCGATCACGCCGGCCACGCCCACGGCCATGCTCACACCCACGTCGCCCCGCACGGCGGCACGCTCGTCGAGCTCGGCGATCATGCCTACAACCTTGAGCTCCTCCGCGACCGCGCCACGGGCAAACTCACCGCCTGGGTCCTCGACGGCCACGCCGAGCACTTCGTCCGCTTGCCCATTAAGTCATTTCAACTCGTCGCCATGCCGGGCGGCACGTATACTCCCCTTATGTTGCAGGCCGTCGCCAATTCCGCCACGGGCGAGACCGTCGGTGATTCCTCCCAGTTCGAGGTGCAGGCGGATTGGCTGAAAACTGCCGGTTCCTTCTCGGGTATCTTCACCATCGAGATCAAAGGCACTAGGTTCCACCAGGTCGAGTATACCCTCCCGGAGTGATCGCGCAGCCCGCCCGTGCCACTGCTCACCGCCCTGCGCTCTTCTCGGCTGGCGCGTAGCTCGTCACATAGCCCTTGGCCCGGATGACCTCTTTTAGCGTCTGGTCGAGTTCCGGATCCCTGAAAATCCTTGTCATCGTGCGGCAGTAGTCGGCGCCCAGGTACTCCACTCGCGGCTCCACCTTCTGCCCCAGCTCTCGGTATGGCTGCGTCGCCTCCGCATACGGCAGGATTCCCTTGGCGATGGTCACGATGATCGCCCGCGCGGCCGCATTGCGGCCGCCGCCGGCCAGTATCCGCGCCTGGGCCACGCGATACTTGTTCGTTTCCTTGATGCCTTCGGGCGCCAGGTCCACCGCCGCCTCCAGGATCGCCACCGTCGCGTAAGCGTGCAGCGCGATCTCGTCGAAGATCATTGTCGATTTGGGAAACTTTCCGAATTGCGCGAGTAGCCATGCGACGTGCGCTCTGTTGGCGGCCTCGCCGCGCTCATGGCTGCTGCGGCCCTCGTTTATCACCCGTAAGATTCGGTCGTCATACTCGCCCTCCAGCCATTTTTCGAATACCGCCGCCTCGGGATTGCGCTTTGCCCACTCCGTCTTCCAGTCGGGCATTTCGAGCACGGTTATCCCCATCACGCGGGTCGCGCCTACCCCATTGTCCAGCGCAGGCCCCTCCGAGACGAGCATCCCGCTCGTCCGCACCGCCTCCATCAGAAAGGGCGCCGAGATCGCAAAGTTGAGCGCCTCACCTTCCTCCGCCTTGAATGTTACCATTCCCAGCAGGCCGCCCGCTTCATCGAAGAGTGCGCCGCCGCTCGACCCCGGAGAAGCCGGTGCCGAGGTCTGGATATACGGTATGCCTTCGATCTTGCGCACCGCGCTGATGATCCCCTTCGACAGTGTCCCCGCCAGCCCTCGGGGCGCGCCTACGGTGTAACTATCCTGCCCTTGCTTGGGCGCGCCGCTGATTGCCAGTGGCTCCCGCGGGAGTCCGCTGCTTGCCTCATCCCAGAGATTCCCCTTCAGCACCGCGATATCGAGATCCGTGTCGTAGGCCACGCGCGTCATCCCTAGGGTGCGGCCATCGGCCAGGATCGCAGTGCATCCGAGCGGCGCCGCATGCGCGTTGGTCAATACCGTGATTCTCGGTCCTCGGCTTCCGTCCTTCACCTCGATGATGATCCCACTCGCTGTCGTCCGATTCCGGGTCATGGGCCAATCCGATTTTTCCACCTCGAGCGTCACCACGCGCCCAAGCATCCGCGCCACCACCGTCTGCTCCAGCGCCGCCCAGCCCGGCGCGGCCAACCACAACCCGATCAGCCCTGTCCAAAGAATGCGCAACATGCCTCAGTTAGCCCCCTGCGGCCTCGAAGAAGCAATTTCAAAGGGCAGTGATCCTGCTTGAAATCGCGCGCGCCATCGCCGGGCTCTACCGTCTCCCCGGTAGGGAGCCGCCATGGCGCGGAAACTCCCGGTAGGGGGATGCATTCTCCCTTGCTACCTGCTAGAATGGCTCCGGCGGGGGAGATGGCCCGCCCACCACATGCCTGCAAGAAATTTACTATCATGAGTATGCGTCAATCGTCGGCCCTTGGCTCGCGCAGAAAGGTGCGCAGCGATGCCAAGTTGGAGCGCTTGTCCGCCGAGCAGCGGGAGCGCGTGTCCTGCTGGCTGCAGGAGGAAGGCGGTACCTATCTGCGGGTGGCGGAGCGCATCCGCGCAAACTTTGGCGTGAGCGTCAGCAAGAGTGCGGTCGGTGTTTTCTGGCAGCGGCATGTTCGCCCCCCGCAGGAAGAGGATGAGGTGCGGGTCGCCCTTGCTCTCGCCGCGTCGCTCTCCACCGCTGGGTCTCCCGCCACGCTTCGTCGCGCCAAATACCTCGCCTGGTCATTGCTCGCCCGTTCAGCCCCCGAGATCCATGCCGCCACCCGCCTGCTCGGCGCCCTGCGCCGCTTCGAACGACGCGCGCTTGCCTGCCGCCGCCGGGTCTTGGCGGAGCGTCGCGCGGCCTTTTTTCGTCGCACGGTCGCGCCGGTCGCCGCGCATTCCGCTCCGTCAAAAAGTCCGCCCCGTTCCCCTCTATTTCCAGCTTATCCCGCGCTCCCCTCGCCACCGCCGCCGGCTTTTCGTGCCGTGTTGCCCGGCTCCGCGAGGGACACCGCGCCCGTCCTCTCCCCGCGTTGCCGCTCGCCGCTGGGGCCCCTCCCGCCGCCTCTGCAAAATCGCCGCTCTGCCCTCGTCTATTTCCAGCGTAGTTCCCCGTATCCCGGCGCCCGTTATCCCTCCCCCGGCATCGGCCCGTCTGCGTGCGTTCACGTCACGGGCGGCAGCGCCACGTCGTGCAGCACCGCCCCTTTCAGGTCGCGCATCCGCAATCGCAGCTCCCGCCCATCCGCTCGGCCCTCGATCCATGCCGCGCGCTCCAGCTGCGGTCCTCCACCCACCAGTTGCCCGTACGGAAAATCCGTCGTCGGCGGTAGCCACGCATGATGATGAGTGTGCCCGGAGAGGATGAGCTGCGTCCTCCACGCCACCAGTGATTCATGCCATGCCGCCCGGCTTCGCCCGCTAAACCAGTCGTACCCGCCTTTGCCATAGTCCGGCGTCACTTCCTCGCGCCACCGTAGCGGGATATGGCAAAAGACCACCCGGTACGGTGCGGTCGCAAACTCCGGCCGCCGGATCGTCTCCGCCAGCCACGCCGCCTGCTCTTTCCTGAGCGCGTCAAAGGCCACCCGTCCGCGAAAGCTCGGGTGCGAGTCCGGTTTGTCTTCACCCGTATGCAGGCAGATCGCGGCCACCGGTCCCGAGCGAAAGGCGTAAAAGGGCCGCCCTTCCGGCGTCGCCACGATCCCCGGCATCTCAAAGCCATGTCGTCCCCTCACATCATGATTGCCCCACACCACGAAAAGCGGCCTCCCGTCGGAGATATCCCGCTGCCCCGGGTGCAGCAGCGTCGGCACCAGCAGGTCCTCCGTCTTCCAGTCGTTGCAGGTGTCGCCGTTCCACAGCAGGAAGTCCGCCGGCGGCGTCGCCGCATGCAGCGCCTGGATGCTCGGGTTGTTGATGTGCGTGTCGTTCCACACCACAAAGTGCGTCTCGTTCGCGCGGGGGTTCAGCGTCCGAAATCCTTTCCATTCGCTCTGCTCCACGCGCTCATCGTCCGTCGAGCGCGTGATCGCCCTCAACCGGTAGGCCTTGCCCGGTTGCAGCCCGGTCAGCCGCACGCGCAGCACCTTCCCGCCCTGCGGCACAAAGCCGAAGGGATCGGCCAGTGCCACGCCCCCCGTCCCGTCCTCTCCGGTCCATTCGATCCTTCCCGCGCACAGTGTGTTCACCGCCCACACCACTTCGCAGCCATCCGCCCGCGGCGCCATGATCACGATGGGCGTCCGCACCAGCGTCGCCGGTGGCGCGCTCGCCGCCGGCGCGCTTGTTGCCGTCGTCTGCGCGTTCAGCAGCGCGCCGCTCACTGTACCCGCCGCCACGGCCCCGAGAAAATGTCTGCGCTTCATGTCAGTCGCATACCACCCGGCTTCACACGCACAATGCCATTCCCCTCACTTCCGCCCAATCCCCGGCAGCACGCCTGCCGTCGCTTTCTCGGGCGGCGCGATGCCCAGCAGCGCGGCGAGGGTCGGCACGATCTGCGTCGGCTCCACCCGCTGCGCGATCGTCGCCGCCTGCACCCCGGGCCCTGCTATGACGATCGGCACATGGGTGTCGTAGTCATAGGGCGAGCCATGCATCGCCGCATACACCTCGGGGTCAGGATACATGTACCAGCCCCTCGCCTGCACCACGACGACATCGCCCGAGCGCTCCGCGAAGAAAGCCCGCTTCGCCGGCGCGAAGAGCGCGTCGCCCGCGCCTTCCTGTCCTCGCAGCCGCGTCGCCGTGTACGCCGCGGCGATGCCCGGCTGCGTGCGCAGGTGCGCCGCCAGCGCCTCCTCCACGCCCTCTCGCGGGAGCCTCAGCGCGGCGATCTTCGACCGGTCGAGGTAAAAGCCCGGCGGCACAAACGCCTTCACGAGGTCGGCCTCCACCCCGAAGCTCACCCGCAGCGCCGCATTGGCCGAAGCGCGCAGCTTGTCGGGATACACCCGCCCCGCGCGCGCCGCTTGCAGCTCCGGCTTTTCGGGTATGTCCCCCGAGCCATGGTCGGCCGAGAGCACGATCAGTGTGCGCCCCGCGCCCACCTCCCGCTCCACCGTCGCGAAGAGCTCCGCCAGCACGCGGTCGAGCCGCACCAGGCTGTCGCGATACTCGGGGCTCTCGGGCCCATACGCGTGCCCGATGTAGTCGTGCCCGCTGAAGCTGATCGAGAGATAGTCCGGCGCAGGTCCTTGCCCCAGCTTCTCCCGTACGATCAGCTCGCGCGCAAACGCCGCCGTGAGTTCATCGAAAAACGGCGTGTACTGAAAGGCATTGAAGAAAAGCTTGTCCGACTTCTCCAGCAGCGGATGCGGAAAGCTCCGCCCCAGCGCCGCCGGTGGCCGCGCGTGCGGATTGGCCAGCGCCTCCGCCCCCTCGCCCTTGGCGAGCGGCGTCCAACTCACGCCGCGGTAGCGCTCGATGGGTTTTGTCTCGTTCCACGCCACGATCCACGCCGGCAGCGTCTCGCCATAGTAACGGCTGCTGCCAAACCCGCCCGTGCTCTCCAGCCACCAGTACGCCTTGCCCGTTTTCCCGCCCGGCAGGATCGCGCTCCGATCCTTCCCCGCCACCGCAAACACTCGCGAGCCCGGGTGCGCCACGAGCAACGCATCGCTCAGCGTCGGCGCCAGCAGCATCGCTGGCGATACCGGTTTGCCTGCGCCACCGACAACCGCCGACCCAGCATCCGCGACACAGTAGATCGGCTTGCCCGTTTCACGGTCGTACCAGTCGTTGCTCACGATCCCATGCCCCGCCGCGTCCGTCCCCGTCCCGAGTGTGGCATGCCCCGCCGAGGTGAAGGTGTTCGCCGTGTTGTAGTGCGCGTCCGTGAAATGCGCCCCCCGCTCCAGCAACCAGCGAAACCCACCCGGCCCCAGCCGCTCTCGGTGCCGCGGCAGCATATCGCCCCGCAGCTGATCCACCGTGATCTGCAGCACCAGCCGCGGAGTTTCCGCCCCCCAAAGGAAAGACGAGGCACACCAGACAAATCCGATAAACCAGGGACGCACCATGCGTGAAACCTTGGCAGGAGGGAAAGCCCCCGGAAAGGCCGGCAAGGTTACGATTGAGCGACGCGATGGCGACCGAGGCCTACGGGCTCAAGTGCTGCACGAGCCCGGCCAACGTAGTCTGATGCTGGATCGTCAGCGCGCTCCCCGCCCCCATCGTCTCATAGACCCGGCGGGTAAACGCGTAGTGCTCGTCGAGCGCCGCCGCTCCCAGCGGCTGGGCGAGCCCGTCGACTCCTCCGACGATCAGGAGCTTGCGCGGCGCGATCAGCGCGGCGAGGTGCCCGATGTCTCCCACGTCGCGCACGATGCCCGGCGCAAAGATTCCCATGCGCTGGCCCTGGTAGGGTGCATCCGAGAGGTAGCTGGCGAGCGCCCCTTCCGTTGCCACCCTGCCTATGCGCGCATCGAGCGCGGCGACGGTGAGCGCGAGTACTCCCGCCTGCCCGGAGCCCATCAGCACAATGCGCTGGGTCTTCGGCAGTGCCAGCGCGTCGATTGCCCGGCGCACGTCCACTGCCCATTGTCCGAGCAGCGGCCGGCCTATCCAGAGGCCCCATTGCGCCGTGTTATGGTCCGGGGACTTGCGCACTCGGTCGCTGGGCCAGGCGTGGCGGCCGACGGCGCGCAATTCAGGGATCGCCAGGCCGCAGCCGTCCTTGCGCAAGGCACTGGCGAGCGGGCTCGCGCTCGTCACTTCGGCAGCCTCAAATGCCACCAGCACCACCAAGGGCGCGTCGATGCGCAGCCCGGCCTCATGGTGCACCTTCAGTTCGATGCCCGGCTCGCTGGTGAAAGTTACGCTGCGCGCTGTCCCGGGCTCTCCCTCGCCTTTGGCCCAGGGGATGCGCTCGGGAAAGCCGCCGAGCACCTTGAGCAACGCGGTCTTCCGCTGGTCCGCCTCTCGCCTCCATTCGGCGGCAGTGGCGGGCACACGCCGCGCAGCCACGAGCCGCCGCCCTTCGGTGGCGGCGAAGCGGGGGATGGTCACGAAATCGTCGGGCCGCGTCGTGCCCGGGTAGCAGCGGAGATCCTCGGGATTCTCGGTTTTGTGCGCCGGCTCGGGCGGCGGCGAGGCATCGCCTTCGCCTTTCAGGTGGCGCGTCATCCACCCATACATGGCCTCGCGCATCGGCTGGTTGTAGTCGTGTTTCGATTCGAACGTCGCGTGCCGCGCCTGCGTCGGATTGCCCACAAGCGCGTAGAGTTTTTGCAGCGGCTCCATCGTCACGCGCGCGGCTTCCGCGGAGAATACGGGCGAGTCCTGCGTGGCGCTGATCACCAGCAGCCCCCGCGGCGCGGCAAGCCCGAGCACCGCCCACTCGTCGGCCAAAGCCAGCACCCCCGGCACCACTTCGCACATGCAGCATGCGCGGCCGAGGTAGGCGGGATAGTTGCCCACCGAGCACACGGGCACGATCGCCGAGAGGCGCGCGTCCCACGCGCCCGCGTACATCGTCTGGTTGCCGCCACCGCTCGCACCGGTTACGCCAATGCGCGTCGCATCCACCTCCGGGCGCGTGCGGAGATAGTCGACCGCCCGCATGTTTTCATAGACCTGCAGGCCGGAGAGCGGCAGGCCGACGGGCAGCAGCGTGGCGGCCGTGGTATCGCCATGGTATTCGCCCAGCGCCTTGCCGACCGCGCGCTCTCCTGCGCCAAAGGCGTCGACCGCGAGCACGAAGAAGCCCTGCTTCACGAGCCCGATGCAGCGCGCCTGCACCACCGGGTCTTGCTTGGCCCCATTCCAGTGGCCGTGCACGGCCAGCACTGCCGGGTGGCGGCCCGGCGCATCGGGCACATAAGCATTGGCCGTCATCCACACCCCAGGGCGCGTCTGAAAAACGATCTTCTCCACCCTATACCCTTCCCGCCGCAGCTCGCCCAGCACCCGCGGCTCCAGCGGCGCGGCTGTGGCTGGAAACTCGCCCCACGCCGCCGCGAGCGCACCGCGCAGAGCCCCCGCTTGCGTCTCCCACTCCGCCGCGCTTGCGGGAAACACTCTCGCCGCCTGCTGCCGCGCGGTCTCTGCGCGCACGAAATCCAGGTAAGCATTCTTCGGCTCCGCTGGGGTCGCGCCCAAGCCGGTCGCCGCCAGCCAACCAAGACTCGAGATTGCAAGAGCGCGACGCAGCCGGCGGGTCCGTGGGGAAATCATGGCCCCAGCATCAAAGCCTGCGCTGCCGCTCACTCAACAACACTTGTAGGTGATCTTTGCTGCGTCCTCTTCCCCGCTTCGTTGCCCCCGGTGTGGGTAATTTCTCCGCTTGTTCTCGCGCCGTCTCCTGCAAAACTCTCCGCCTGCGGTCCTCGGGCCGCCGTCCGTCGCTACCCCAATCCCCTGCCCCATGCCCACATTCCGCATACTCAGTGCGGCGGCGCTTGCCGCTGCCATTTCCGCTCGCGCCCAAGTCGCGCCCGCGCCCGCTCCGACGCCCACGTCGTCCGAGCGCCCCGCCGAGGAGGTGCTCCAGCTCTCTCCTTTCACCGTCTCGGAGATCGATGATAAATCATGGCTGGCCACCACCACGCTCATCGGCAGCCGCACCAATCAGGAGCTGGCCAAGCTGCCGGTGACGGTCGATGTGATCACGGCCGAGTTCATGCGCGATCTCGGCGCGTTCAGCATGGATGACGCGGCGCGCTTCGTCGCGGGCGTCGATGTCACGCCGCGCCTCGAGGCGCGCAACGACGAGCGCATCACCTACCGCGGTATCAGCACCGGCGGCGCCTCCCGCAATTTCTTCCAATGGTACGTGCCCTCCGACTCGTACAACGTGGAGCGCTACGACTTCAACAAGGGCTCCAACTCCCTCATGTTTGGCGATTCCTCCCCGGGCGGTCAGGCGACGATCTACACCAAGCGCGCGCGGCCTCGCAATACCACGGAGTTCTTCGCCAGCGCCGGCTCGTATGATGCGTTTCGTTTCCAGTTCGATGCCAATCGCAAGCTGAGCGACACGCTCTTCATGCGCGTCAACCTGGTCAACCGCCGCAACAAGACGTACGTCAAGGGTACCAACGACGTCTTTCGGGCCGGGCACATCGCGCTCACC
Source organism: uncultured Opitutus sp. (assembly GCA_964480585.1). GTDB lineage: Bacteria > Verrucomicrobiota > Verrucomicrobiia > Opitutales > Opitutaceae > ER46. Next base: position 80,724 of record CAYZPV010000014.1, read on the forward strand.
TGGGAGCCGCTCAAGACCACCACCATTCGCCTCGAGGGCGAGCGCGGCTCCACCCACCGCGTGCGCGCCGACAGCGCTCTCGCGATCAACGATGTCGCCGCTGCCGGCCGCGGGTTTTCCAGCAATAACCAGTGGTATTACACGTCCGACGGCGACATCTTCTACCGCACCTCCACCTTCCCTCCGCTAGCGGTCGATCGCAGCGGTCCGTCCGGCAACCAAGTCTCCCTGCTGCAGGGCCAGACTCAGGCCGTGCGCCTGCCCAACGGCACCTTCAAAAACTTCACCGGCTTCGACAAGTACACCAACATGCTGGGTACGGTCGATTACAACAATCGGTTCTTTAATGTCTTCAACGCCACGATCGAGCAGCGTATCGGCAAGCTCGCCCTCGAGTTTTCCTACAACCAGCAGTTCCAGCACGAAGATCGCAACGACAACTCCTTCGGCACGAGTCAAACCCCGCCGGTGATCAGTGTCGATGGCACGGGCCGCCCCTACATCGAGGAGGCGATCGGCGGCGCTGCCTTCAAGGTCTTTGGCAATGTCGTGAAAGCCGGCCGTCTCGTCGCGGTGTATCCCTTCGATTTCGGGCGCTTCGGCCGACAGCTCCTCGTCGCCACCGCGCTCAAGCAGAAGGACCTCAAGCTCTCGCGCCGCACAGGTCTTGCCAATGAGTTGGGCGCCGGCCTGATCGCCAATAACGGCATCCGTCTCCGCGCGTACCTGGACGACCCCAACTTCGGCAGCACCCAGTTTTGGGATCAGTTCCTCCTGCCCAATATCCGCTCCGCGCCGGGCTTCTCGCCCGTGCTCTACGAGAGCACCACCAATACCGGCCCCTTCGTCGATATCCGCTACGCCCAGACCCAGACGGCCTCCCTCTCCGGCGAGTACTTCGGCGGTCGCGTGCACTCGCTCGTCGGCGTGAGCTGGAATCGCCTCGCCCGCAAGATGCCGGCCGAGGAGGCCTACGCCACCGATTCGCGCGGCTACTTCATCCACCCGGGCATGCCGGATGAAAACTCCAGCGCGTACACCTACGCCCCCCGCTTCGATCTCTCCGCCACCAGCAAGATGGCGGGCCTCACCGTCTCGCTGTGGCGCAGTGAGTTTGCCTCGGTCAATGCTTACGGCGTCAACTCGCAGTCCTTCAACTGGCAGTCGCGCCAGGTGTTCTTCGGTCCCGATATCGGCCCCGTCCGCGGCAAGACCAAGGAGTTTGGCCTCAAGGGCGATCTCTTCAACCGCAAGCTCACGTACACGACCAGCGTCTACGAGGTGCGCCGCCAGAATGCCGCCTACGCCTGGCTGCCCGACGTGCTCAACCTCACCCAATTGCAGGATCTGATCACGCCCAACAACATCCTCCCGGCAGACCCCCGCTACGTCGAGGTCGTCAACGGCCTCAACAACGAGCGTCGCACCGTGAACTCCAACGAGCAGGCCAAGGGCTACGAAATCACGTTGCAGGGCCAGCGCTGGCTCGGCTTGCAGACGCGCGTATCGTTCTCGGCCAACAAGGTGCGCGCGCAGGCCGACTTTTCTCAGTTCCGCGCTTATCTCCAGGCGGCAGAAGAACGCACCGCCGCCGCGCTCGCTCCGGGCGGCGATCCCACCATGGCCGAGCCGGCCGCGGTGCTCAACAACGCCCGCACCGTCCTCAATTCCAACAGCCTCACCGACGAGGTCGCCGGCCGTCGCAGCGTGCCCTACACCGGCAGCATCGTGCTCGACTACCAGATCCCGGGCGTGCGCGGCCTCCGCGTCGGCCTCAACGGCATCTTCACCCCCGACTACAATGTCGCGATCTACGATGGCGTGGCTTACCAAGCCGGCGCGAGCTTCCCCCTGCACGGCTACATCATGTACGACCGCCGCTTCCTCCGGAAATATCAAACCACCTTCCGCCTCGGGCTCAGCAACATCTACGACGTCATCAACGGCGACAGCGCGTACCGTATCACCGGCTCGACCTCGTTCAATACGACCCTGCGCCGGCCCAACTACATTTACCGCTACGCGGAGCCGACCACGTGGAATTTTAGCGTGACGACCCGCCTTTAAAAGCGTTCGTCGTACTCCCGGCTGCCCCTTGATCTTGCTACTTGCTTTCGTGTATCATCGCTCGTCTGACTTCGCCGGCTGTTCTTTGAACCACCCGATCCCTAACGGCTCGCCGTTGCCGTCAGTAGCTCCTCCACTGCCCGTGCAAACGCCGCGTCCGGGTCGCCCGCGGGGGCGACCCTCGTGGCGTGGGTCTTGGCGCTAGGCCAACCGTGCGGCATCGCGTACGACAGGCCAGCCCATTGAAACATCGGCACGTCGTTATCCGCATCGCCGAAGGCGACGACCTGAGGCGCAGATAATCCGAGATGCGCGGCAAGCGCTTGCAAGCCGGTGGCCTTCGTGACGCCCCAAGGCATAAACTCAAAAAAGCGCCGGTGCGAGCGCACCCGCTGCACATCGAGAGCCGCGACCTCCGCGCTGGCGATGAGGGCGTCGATCGCCTCGGGCGTGCCGGCGCTGACGACTTTGAAGACCGAGCGAGTACGCAGTTCGGAAGTCGCGACGCGCTGCAGCGTATTGCCGCTGAGCTGCACGTAAAATTCCAGTTCCTCGCTCGCAGGCGAGTCGGTGAGGATGCCCTCCGGGGCATAGTACAGCGCCGCCACTCCGCGGCGCTTCAGCGTGTCGACCACCAACCCTAGCTGGCCTGCCGACAAGAGATGACGCTCCAACACGGTGGTGCGGGTGATGTCGCTCACTTCTCCACCCTGCGCCGCGACCAGCCATCGCACGCCGGGCAGGCCCACCGCGTGAGGCCGCATCGAGAGATGATGCCTCCCCGAGGCCAGCACCACCTCGTAACCCGCCGCCACGAGTCTGGCGACGGCCCGCCGGTTTTCTTCGCCCACCGAGTGATCTGCGCCCAGCAGCGTGCCATCGAGATCGATGGCAGCCAGGCGAAGGTCGACCGCCGGGGAGGACTGAGGCCGCGGCGGAGTGGGTCGGGAAGGTACGATCATGGCTAAGAGCATAGCGTATCCCTTGCGATTCATCCAATGGCATGTTTTCATCCTGCTCATAACGTTAGGTTATGGAGATTCATTCGCTGCGCTCTTTCCTCGTCCTCGCCGAGCACCTGCACTTCGCCCGCGCCGCGCAGGCCCTTCACATCAGCCAGCCTGCCCTCACCAAGCAGATTCGCAGGCTGGAGACGGAGATCGGCGCGCTGCTATTCGAGCGCAGGCCCGGCGAGACTCGGCTCTCCGCCCTCGGCGAGCGCTGGCTGCCGGAGGTGCAAGCCACCGTCGCCCGCGTGGATGAGCTCGCCCGCTCGGTACAACTGGGGGTGAAAGGCGAGACCGGGCGGCTGCGCGTGGGCTTCGGCTTTCATACGCTCGAGATCGTGCCTGCATTGGTCGCGCAGCTCCGTGCGCTGACGCCCGAGGTCTCCGTCACCCTCCGCGACATGTCGACCGCGGAGCAGGCTGCGGCGCTCGCCGCGGGCGAGCTCGATATCGGCTTCATGCGGATGCCGATCGCGGACGCCGCCAACTATTCCACCGTGCCCGTGGTGGAAGACCGGCTCGCGCTCGTGCTGCCGCGCCGCGACAAGCCACGGCGCGCGATAAGACTGGGCGAACTACGCGACGAGGCGTTTATCTCGATCTCGCGGGTGCGCTCCCCGGGCTTCTGCGACCATGTGCTCGCGGTCTGCGCTGCCCACGGCTTTCACCCCCGCGTTGTGCAGGAGGTGTATGAATTCACCACGGCGATCGCGCTCGTGCGAGCGGGCATGGGGGCTGCCTTTATTCCCCGGTCGTTGTGGACCGCCCCGATGGCAGGAGTCGAGCTGCACGAGCTCGAGGGCAGCCAGGCCCGGTGGAAAGTCGCGGCTGTCTGGCATAAGAGCGACTCAAATCCCGTACTGAAAAACCTTGTGCGGCTGCTCGGAAAGTCCGTACGGCCGCGCATTCTCCCTTAGCCGCCCCAACCTGGCTCAGACAGCCCCCGGGATTTCTCCCACACCGCCCCCCGCCGGCCACCTGATTGGAGACCGGGCAAGGTTCATCTACTGTAGGCACCTCGCATGCTTACGGCATTTTCCACCCAGCCACCCGTTGTCGTCGATCCTCTCTTCGATCTTGAACTGAAGATCGCGCGGCGGGCCGACGAGCTGAGTGCAAGCCAGGCCACGGCCCCGAAAGGTCTCAACCTGCAGTGCTGGCTCCACGCCGAGCTCGAGATCTGCCGCTCGCTGCAGCTCGTCCCCGAGCACGCCAGCGACAGCAACTGATCGAATCCGGTATCAGTCCTCAGTGCGGGGGAGCCTGCGGACGACCCGGCCTTTCTGGTGTACGACGACTTCGCCGATCTTGCCGGCGCCGTTGCGCACAAACTCGATCTGGCCGTCGATAGGCTTGAGGTAGAAAAGTGTCTCGCTGTCCGCCACTAGCTCGTGGGAAAGCGCTTGGTTGCCCATCCGCGCCATGAGCTTTCCTTCCACCAAGCGGATGGTGAAGTAGCGGTCCGGGCTTGCCGTGTACACACCCGCATAGGATTGGAGCGTGGCTGTCGGCACCTCGATCCGGGTAGCGTCGCCTGTATCGAACAACGCCGCAGCCAGTTCGCTCCCCAGCTCTGCCGTGATGCTGCGGCCGAGGTTTGAGAGCACCACCACGGTGACGCCCTCGTCGGGATAGTAGCGAAGGGCCGAGGAGAAGCCCGCAATCGCGCCCCCGTGCTCGATCACTTTGCGCCCCCGCTGCTCGTAGACGCGCACGCCGAGCGCGTAGCCATCCCGCTCGGGCGTGAGGAGCTGGGCGCGGGAGGCGGGCGTGAGGAGCCGGTCGACGAAGACGCCCTCGGCCCACCGCCAGAGATCGCGCGTGGTGGAGTACATGGCGCCAGCGCCGTGAGGCACCGACATGTCGCTGTACGGCGCGTTGAGGAAGCCTCCGTTACGATAGATGTAGCCCGTGGCGCGACGCGGCAGGATCGTGAGGTTGGAGTCGAGTCCGCTATCCTCGAGCCCGAGGGGGTCGAGGACATGCTCGCGAAGAAACTCGCCGTAGCGCTGCCCGCCGGCTCGTTCGACGATCAGACCCAGCACGAGATAGTTGGAGTTGCTGTAGGCGAAGCGCTCACCGGGCTCGAACTCGAGAGGCAGCTCGCTGAATCGCGCCACCATCTGCGTGACCGTGCTAGGCGAGTTCTTCCACAGCAGGAACTCCGGGAGCTCAGTGACATTGGCGAGGCCGGACGTATGCGTGAGCAGATGCCGGATAGTCAGCCTACCCCAGGCCGGCGGCGTATCGGGCACATGCTGCGAGACGGGATCCGAGAGCTTCAGCTTGCCGCGCTCCTCCAGGAGAAGAATCGAGACGGCGGTGAATTGCTTGGTGATCGAGCCGATGCGGAAGCGAGTCGCGGGGGTATTGGCAATCTCCCACTCGCGATTGGCGAGCCCGTATGCGCGCTCGAAGAGCACCTTGCCTCGCTGGGCGACCAGCACGGCACCGCTGAACTCGTGCGCCGCGACGCGCTGCTGCACCAGTGACTCCAGGCGGGCAGCGGGAGTCTCACCATGTACCGTGGAAAGCACGAGGGCGAGGCAGGCCATTATGGCGCGCGCCCAGGGAAAACGGATGGAAGGGGAAGTCATCGCCAGCGAGTATCGCCAGCCTCCATGAAGCCGGGATGAAGACGACGTGAAATGAGGGAGAAATCGCGGGGCCATTCCCTACGATTTCTTTGCGCAACTTTTCGGGGTGTGCTTGTGTTCTCCTGGCATGATTCTCGAAACGGCCATCTGGACTCTCACGCTCGGCCTGATGTTGGTCGGGCTGCTGGGCGTGATCGTGCCGCTGCTGCCGGGCACGACGCTGATCCTCGTCGCGGCAATCCTGCACAAGCTGCTGCTGCCGGCCGATCTTTCGTGGCTGGCGGTGGGGCTGATCGCGCTCTTCTGGGCGATCTCGGTGCTGGCGGATTTCGGCGGGGTCATCCTAGGCACGCGGTGGTTTGGCGGGAGTCGCTGGGGCATGGCGGGCGCGAGCGGCGGCGCGCTGGTGGGGATGTTTATCTCACTGCCTGCGCTGCTGCTCGGGACAATCTTCGGCGCGGTGCTCGCGGAAAAGCTCGTCGCGAAGAAGAGCGACCGCGACTCATTGCGCGCCGGGCTCGGCGCGGCGACAGGTTTTGTGATCTCCACGGTGGCGCGGCTAGCGTGCGCGGCGGTGATGATCACGCTCTTTCTCTTTGCGGCGCTCTCGGGTGCGCGGGCGTGAGCCTTCTCAACTGATGAGCAGCAGCCGCGGTGGGTCGCCGGGACCGGTATCGGGGGCGCGATGGACGCAGGGCGGCACGGGGCTATCGGGGTAGGCGACGGAGATGCGCCAGAAATTGCCCAAGCCAAAGGAAAAGGGCCGGGCGCCGGGCAGCGGCGCATAATGCAAGTCGTAGCAATGATCGCTCAGGAACTCGTGGAAGCCCGCATCGTCGGCGCCGCCATACTGCCGCAGCAACTCGGCGCGCGTCTCAGGATCAGCGACCTTGAGCAGCGCCTCCTCATTGCGCAGGCCTTCACTCGAGGGGCCATGATAGGTGCAGAGCCAGGTATCGGCCTCGAAGGGAGCGCTGTCGGCGTGAAACGAAAAGACGTGGGTTTTGACGGGGCCCGCATCTTCGTCGCGAGGGTAGCCGTGGATGCAGTTGAGCACGGGCGCGCGATCCAAGGCACGCAACAGGTGCAGATCGGAAAGCATCTGCTCGACCGCGAGCCGGCCGGCCGGGCTGAGACGCAAGGCGCGCAGATCAGCCGCCTCGAGAGCGACGATGCCCTCGCCAGCGCCCAGCTGTGCGACCACCTCGGCATAATCTCCCTGGAGAGAACGCTCCCAGCACAGGGCGTTGACGCCCTCGCGCAGAGGGGCAGACGCCAGCTCGGCAAAGTTTTGCACGCGCCTCACGCGAGCATAGTCAGAAGGAAAAACGAAAGAAGACATCGAACCAGACCACAACGCTAGCCACACGCCTCGCGGCTGTCGCGAACGAAACGAAGGGGCAGCCTCCAACCGAGGGAAGGCCCGCGCGCCTCGGTCCAACTGGGCGGCGCAGAGTTTCGGGGTGACACTTCCACCCAGCGTTCTCAACTAGTGGGCCACCTCGACGCCATGACCTCTCCCCGCCTGCAAAGTTGGACCCGCCTCCGCCGCCGCCCGGCGAGAGACTGGGTGCTGCTGGCGGAGGCGCTGGCGCACCTCGTATGGGCGCGAGTATTGGTGACGGCCGTGCCGTTTCGCCGGCTCTCGCCCCGTTTGGGCGAACGCGGAGTCGAGACGCCAGTGCAGGTCCCCGAGGAGGCCAGGCCTGCCTTGCGCGAAGTCGAGTGGGCGGTGCAGGCAATCGCGCGGCATGTGCCGCTGGGCTTTGTCTGCCTGCCGCAGGCGATCGCGGCCAAATGGATGCTGCGGCGGAGAGGCTGGCCGAGCACGCTCTACCTGGGGGTCGCTTCAAGCGGCGGCAGGGCGCAAATGCCCGCCCACGCGTGGTTACGAGTTGGCAGCAAGATCATCACCGGAGCAGCGGAAGCGCCCGGCTACGTGATCGTGCTCACCTTGGGCGACGCGCCGCGCTGAGGCCGGCACGACGAAGGCGTACGCCCAGGCATCGCAATTTCCGCGCAGCTTTTCGCAAGGCATTCGCAGACGGAGAGCGCACCCTCCTTCTACACTGCGGGCAATCCTATGAGAACCCCCCGCTACTGCACAATTTTCGCCAGCGCAGCTCTCGCTGTGCTCGCAAGCGCAGCCACTTCCGCACTCCGTGCCAGCGAGGGCCCCACGGCTCCGCAAGGGCCTGTCACGCTCCCGCCGGAGATCCAGGCGCTGCCGGTGGAGAAAGCCCTGCTGACCGCGCCGCCGCTCGTGCCACCCCCGATCACGCGCAAGACGGCGGCACGCGTAGTCGTGGATCTTGAAGTGCGCGAAATGATCGGCCGACTTGCCGACGGGGTAGAGTACACCTTCTGGACCTACGGCGGCACGGTGCCGGGGTCCTTCATCCGGATCCGCGAAGGGGATGTGGTCGAGTTTCACCTCAACAACCACCCGTCGTCGAAGCTGCCGCACAATATCGACCTGCACGCCGTCACGGGCTCAGGCGGCGGCGCGGCCTCGACCTTTACCGCGCCGGGACACAGCTCGCGCTTCACCTTCCAAGCGCTCAATCCCGGACTCTATGTCTATCATTGCGCGGTCGCGCCGGTGCCCATGCACATCGGCAACGGCATGTATGGCCTGATCCTCGTGGAGCCGAAGGAGGGCCTGCCTCCCGTGGACAAGGAATTCTACGTCATGCAGGGAGAGTTTTACACCACCGGCCGCTATGGCGAGGAGGGGCTGCAATCCTTTGACATGGGCAAGGCGATCGACGAACGGCCACCCTACATCGTGTTTAACGGCGCAGTGGGCTCGCTGGTGGGCGACAAGGCGCTGGCGGCCAAGGTAGGCGAGCGCGTGCGCATCTTCTTCGGCGTAGGCGGGCCCAACGTGACCTCGTCGTTCCACGTGATCGGCGAGATCTTCGACCGGGTCTACCCGGAAGCGGGTCTCGGACGGATCAACACCCACGTGCAGACGACGATGGTACCCTCGGGCGGCGCGACGATCGTCGAATTCAAGGTGGATGTGCCAGGCACTTTCGTGCTGGTGGATCACTCTCTGACGCGCGCGTTTAACAAGGGCGCCTTGGGGATGCTCAAGGTCTCCGGCCCTGAGAACCGCGTCATCTACTCCGGCAAGGAAGTCGACGCCGTGTACCTCGGCGCGGCCGCCGACGCCGGCTCGGAAGCCGCCCGCCAGGAAGCGGAGCTGAAAGATCGAATCGCCGCCGAAATCGCCGCAAATCCCGCCATCGCCGGGCTCACGAAAGAGGCGCAGATCGCCAAGGGCAAGCAGGTCTACATGGGTCTCTGCTTCGCCTGCCACTTGGCCGACGGCAAGGGTATGCCCGGGGTATTCCCGCCCCTGGCGGGCTCCGACTACATGCTAGCCGACCGCGAGCGGTCGATCCGCGTGGTGCTCAAGGGCCTCTCGGGACCGATCATCGTCAACGGCCAGAAGTACGACAGCGCGATGCCGCCGCAGGAAGCGACACTGACCGATGGGCAGGTAGCCGATGTGCTGACCTACATCTATAACACCTGGGGGAACACGGGCGACGCATTCAAGGCCGACCAAGTCAAAGCCATCCGAGCGCAAAGCAACTGAGCGGCCTGCACGAGCTGCCAACCGCCATGTCCACCCGCCTCGCCAGCCTCCGCTTGCTGCTCGCCCTGGTTTTTCCGGGCGCAGCGGAGGCGCAACTTGCGGCGCAGGCCTCGGCGGACTATCGCAACCTACCCACCGGCTCCTACACGCCGCTCCTGCGCCGGGCGGGCGAGCCCGCCCAAGCAGTCGCGTCCTACGCGCTCGCCACTCTCCCGGTGACGAACGGCGAATTCCTCGCCTTTGTCACCGCGACGCCAAAATGGCGACGCTCGCAGGTGAGCCCGATCTTCGCCGACGCCTCCTACCTGAAGCACTGGGTATCCGACCTGGAGCCCGGGCCGCGCGCGCCCCTCGATGCGCCGGTGGTGCATGTCTCGTGGTTTGCAGCGCGAGCCTATGCGCGCTGGGCGGGGGCGCGGCTGCCCACCACGGCGGAGTGGGAGCTGGCGGCGCAAGCGGGTCTCACGCGGCTCGAGGGGAAAAGCGATCCCGAGCGGCAGCGCATCCTTTACGCATGGCTGGCCCGGCCCACCCCCCCGGTGCTACCCAGCGTGGCGACGGCGCACGCCGACGTGCATGGCGTGCGTGGTCTCCATGGCCTCATCTGGGAATGGGTAGAGGACTTCAACACCGCGCTGGTGACCGGCGAATCGCGCGCCGACACCTCGGTGGAGCGCGATCTCTTCTGTGGATCCGGCTCCCTAGGCGCCAGTGACCCGACCGACTACGCGGCCTTCATGCGACAGGCGCTGCGCGCCTCGCTCCAAGCCAACAATACCACCTCCTCGCTCGGCTTTCGCTGCGCCCGCGACATCGCAACCCCGCCCACGCCATGAACACCGCCACGCTCCTGCTGCTCGCCGCCATCGCCCTAGCCACTGCGCACGCCGAAGCCGCCGCCCCCGCCTCCGTACCGACCAAAGCCGAGTGCTGCACGCCCCTCGCAACAGGCCGGCCGCTCGCGGCGCGCTCGCTGTACCACGCGGAAGCCACCTTCACCAGCGACACCGGCAGTGGGGCCGCGCTGGCACAGTTTCGCGGCCGTCCCGTGATCGTCGCGATGATCTTCACGCAATGCAGCTACGCGTGCCCGCTCATTGTGACCGACCTCCTCGCGCTGCAGGCGCGCCTGCCGGAAAAGCTCCGCCGCGAAACGGCGCTCGTGCTCATCTCCTTCGATGTCGCCCGGGATACGCCAGCCGCGCTCGCCCGCTATCGCGCCGCGCGGAATCTGGATGCCAACTGGACGCTTCTCCGGGGCGAGGACCACGCAGTGCGCGAACTCGCCGCGCTGCTCGGTGTGAAATACCAGCCAGAGCCTGGCGGCAACTTCGCCCACTCGAATCTCTTCACGATCCTCAATCGGGAGGGCGAGATCGCCCACCAACGGACTGGCCTCAAGGGAGGAATCGACGAGGCGCTCGCCGCACTCGAAGGCCTGGCAAAATAGAGCCGAGGACGCGGCCGGAGCGCCGCCATGACAAACCGGGCAATCTTGCGCTGGACTCGGGCTCGCGCTGCGCAACGCTGGCGGGGCGGCGCTGCGCGACTGCAGCCACGCGCTTTCACCCCACCCGCACGACTACCCCATGCCACGCTCGCTCTTTTGCCGCCGTTTTCTCCTGTCCGCCTTGCTGCTTGCCGGAGCGGCGGCTCTTACCGGAGCGGAGAGCAACCGGCGGCCCAACGTCCTCTTCATCGCGATCGACGACCAAAACGACTGGGTGGGGCCGCTCAAGGGGCACCCACTCGTGAAGACCCCGCAGCTCGATCGACTCGCAGCACGCGGCACCACGATGGCCAACGGCCACTGCCAAGCCCCCCTCTGCAACCCCTCGCGCACCAGCCTGCTGCTGGGGCTGCGGCCCAGCACGACCGGCATTTATGGACTGGCGCCCTGGTTTCGCACCCTCGAGCCGTGGAAGGAGCGCGTAACGCTGCCGCAGCATTTCAAAGCCGCAGGCTACAAGACCTACACCACCGGCAAGATCTATCACGGCGGCGCGGGCGGGCCCCAGGCGAGGGCAAAGGAATTCGACGTCTGGGGACCGGGCGGCGGCGTCGGCGTGAAACCCGACAAAAAGCTCATACCCGCCACTCCCGGAGGAAATCACGCGCTGATGGACTGGGGGGTGTTTCCGCACAAGGACGAGGACAAGGGCGACTACCAGATCACCACGTGGGCCATCGACCAGATGAAGGCCGCACCGAAGGACCAGCCCTTCTTCCTCGCCGTGGGCTATTTCCTCCCGCACGTGCCGTGCTACATCACACAGAAGTGGTACGACCTCTATCCCGGCGACGACCGCATCCTGCCGCCGATCAAGGCCGACGATCGCGCCGATACGCCCCGCTTCTCGTGGTATCTGCACTGGGAGCTGCCGGAGCCGAGGCTCAAATGGGTACAGGAGAACAACCAGTGGCACAATCTCGTGCGCTCATACCTGGCATCGACCTCGTTTGTCGATGCGCAGATCGGCCGACTCCTGGATCAACTCGATGCCTCGGGACTGGCCGACAACACGATCATCGTCGTCTGGGGTGACCATGGCTGGCACCTGGGCGAGAAAGGCATCACGGGCAAAAACACGCTCTGGGAGCGCTCGACCCGAGTGCCGCTGATCTTTGCCGGCCCCGGGGTGGCGCGCGGCGCACGCTCGATGCAGCCGGCGGAGCTGCTCGATATCTATCCCACCCTGAGCGAACTGGCCGGCCTGCCCGCGCGGAACGACCTCGAAGGCATCAGCCTCGTGCCCCAGCTCAAAAACGCCGATGCCAAACGCGCGCAGCCCGCGATCACCACACAGAACCAAGGCAATCACGCCGTGCGCTCGGAGCGCTGGCGCTATATCCGCTACGCCGATGGCAGCGAAGAGCTGTACGACCTGCGCGCCGACCCGAACGAGTGGACAAATCTAGCCAGCGACCCGAAGCAGGCAGCGGTGCTGGCCGAGCACCGCCGGTGGCTGCCGCGAGTGGATGCTAGCCCCGCGCCCCGCAGCGCCAACCGGGTACTGACCTACGACCCTGCGACCGACGAAGCCGTGTGGGAAGGGAAGACGGTGCGGCGCACCGATGCCATACCCGGCCTGTAGGCCTCGCGCGGATACGGACCACGGAGCCCAGACTCGAAGCGACCGAGGGAATATGCGCCAGGGCCAGCGCCGCCCGACGGCGTGGGACTGGCGGGGCTGCCTGACGACGGGCGCAGCCAGCTCAGTCCAGGCGCTGTACCCGGACGTTGCGGAAGGCGGCTTCCTTGCCGATGAGTTCCGGTTTCTTGGTGGAGTGGACTTGGAAGGCGAAGAAGCCGCGCTTCACGCGCGCGGCCTCATCATTGTCGACCCAATCGGCGACGAGCTGGCCGTTGAGAAACGTCTTCACGTGATTGCCGCGAGCTTCGATACGCGCCTTATTCCACTCGCCCATCTTGAGCTTACCGGCGTGCTTGGCGGCGAAGGCCTTTTGCGGCTCGCCGTTATTCTGGCTCGGCTGAAACCAACCGCGGCGGCCCTCTTCGTACATCCCACCGGTGAGACCCCGCGGCGTGGGATCGATCTCGAATTGATAACCGTACACGCGCTTGCGCTCCTTGCCATCGGGCGGGGCGCTGCGGAACTGGATCCCGGAATTGATGCCAGCATCGGCCTTGAACTCGCACTCGAAGATGAAGTCACCGAAGAGCTCCTCCGTGGCCATAAAGGAATTTACGCCGACGCCCTCGGTGACGATGCCGACGATGGCACCGTCGCGAATCTCGTACTTGGCCTCACCCTGAAGCTGACGCCAGCCTTTCAGCGTCTTGCCATCGAAGAGCGAGGTCCACGAGGCATCAGCAGCGTGGAGGGCCCCGACGCAGAGCGTCGCGGCAAGCGTGAGCAGGGTAAGCGGGGATTTCTGGAGGCGCATGCTGCGGCCCACTGTGCGACGCGACCGCGCCTCCGCAATCCTCAAGCTGCGTGCTGACGCGCCGCCCAGGCCCGGATGAGCAATTCACCCAGGCCAAACGCAGCGATGGGAGCGGCCGGAATCACGCGCAGCGGCGCGGGCTTTGCCGCCCTCGACCTCGGCTGGTCATGCGCCGACCGCCCCGCACGGGCACCCGGGAGCGACTTCCCCGGCCCTTTCTTCCGCGCGGTCGAAGCTCCCTTTTTTCTGGGGCTCATTGGCCACCTCGCTTGTGGATGGTGAGCGCGTTGCCATCGGGATCGAGCACGATGGCCATCTGGCAGACACCAGTATGCATCGGCTCGACGGCAAATTTAACCTTGGCGTCTTTCAGGGTCGCGATGGCCGCGTCGAAGTCCACAACCTCCAGCGCCACAGAAGCACCGTCGGCGGAGGGCTTCCAGTTTTCCGCTGACATATTGGAGATCGCAATGGTGGCAGGACCGATATCGTACTCGATCCAGTGCTTGCCCTCGTGCTCGAACTGCTGGCTCGGCTTAAGCCCCAGCACCGACTCGTAGAATCCACGCGCGCGCGGCACGTCTGTGACCGGATAACCGGTATAAGCGACCTCCTTGATTTGAATCATGGCAGAGAGCGTAACAGGGCTTTGTGACAACGGTATGTCAGGAGCCGCCAAAGCGGCCAAATGGCGGACGCCAAAGGATATATCCCAAAAAGAAACCCCCAGGGCCAAACTTCGAAGGGCTGCGGCAGCGAGCTTCATCGCCGACCGAGTGAAGGACGGGATGGTCGTCCTTTCCACTGCCGTCCCTGCCCTCACGGAAAGGGCAAAGAGCCCTCGCCGATCAAGATTGTCTTTGGCGCTGGGGATTTGCGCTGATCACGCCAGTGCGGGCTCGGCGTGGCGGGCGGCGACAGCCTCCGACATGGAGCGCATCATCTCGCGCAGCGCGGGGGGCTCGATGGCCTCGGCTTCGCCGGCGAAGGAAAAGATCCAGCGGGCGAGCCACTCGAGGGAGTAGGTGTACATCGAAAACTCTGCGCCGCCATCGCGCTGCAGCTCCTCAACGAGTGTGGCGTAGCTTTCGTGCCTGGCACGCTCCTGGGCGGCGGCGGAAAACCATACGCGCGCCGGGACGGTCTCCTCCCGCTTCATCTCCTCTTCCAGGTGCTTGCGCAGAGAGAAATCCGTACGTGCCGGAACCGTCTCCGGAAGCACCTCAAGCTGGCGCATGCGATCAATCCGGAAGTGACGGGCCGCATCGCGCAACCGACACCAGCCAACGAGGTACCACGAGCCAGCGTAGAAGGCGACGCCGAGCGGCTCAACATCGCGCCGCGTGGGCTCGACCTTGGGCGCGGCATAGAGGAGGCGGAGGACTTTGCGCTGCGCCACGGCACGCTGCACAGCGAGTAGCCAGGGCTGCGCATCGCTGGTCTGCGCGGGGCCGCACATGCGGCCCATCACGACGGTCTGGCGGGTGAGTCGCTCGACGTGCTCCTTGCGATCGGGAGGGAGGACGGCGCGAAGCTTGTCGAGCGCAGCGGCCATGGGGGCGCTCATCGAGGCATCAGTAAAACTCTTCACCATCTCGGCACCGACGAAGAGCGCGGCGGCCTCGTCGGCGGTAAGCATGACGGGCGGCAAGTGATAGCTCCGCACGAGGCTGTAGCCCACGCCCGCCTCACCGGTGATCGGCACGCCGCCCTCGGCCAACGCCGCAATGTCGCGGTAGATCGTGCGCACGCTGACTTCAAAATGCGCAGCCATATCCTCCGCCCGCACGAGGCGTCGCCCCTGCAGGTGCATCACCATCGCCACCAGCCGATCTGTGCGATTCATAGCCCAGTCACGCTTGGGGGTTCAGGCCGGCCCGCCAATCCGAAACGAGAAATCGCGGGCGCGGTTTCGGAGCAGTCGAGGCAGATAAAAACGACTGACTGCCGGAAATCGTATCAGGCGCACTTCGGGATACAGGAGCAGTTTGCTCCTGACACTCCGTTGTCAGCGCTGATGTTATCATAGCCGCATGACTTCTGCTTCCGCTCCGCTTTCGACAACGCCCGTCACCTGCTGGGCGCGCAAGCCGCTGGATATCGAGTACCACAACAAAGAGTGGGGCGTGCCGCTGCATGACGATCGGCTGCTCTTCGAGTTTCTGATCCTCGAGGGGGCGCAGGCGGGACTGAGTTGGTCGACAATCCTGGCCAAGCGAGAGAACTACCGGCGAGCCTTTGATGAGTTCGATCCGGTGAAGGTCGCCCGTTATGGTGAGAAGAAGGTCGCGGCGCTGCTGGCCGATCCGGGAATCGTGCGCAACAAGCTCAAGGTCGCCTCGACCATCGGCAACGCGAAGGCGTTTCTCGCGGTGCAGAAGGAGTTTGGCAGTTTTGACCGCTACATCTGGTCATTTGTCGGGCATAGGCCGATCGTGAATCAGCGGAAGAAACTGAGCGACATCCCAGCGCGGACGGCGGAGAGCGATGCGATGAGCAAGGATCTGCTCAAGCGGGGTTTTAAATTTGTCGGGACAACGATCTGCTACGCCTTCATGCAGGCGACGGGGATGGTGAACGACCACCTCGTGACGTGCCCGCGGCATAGGGCGTGTGCGAAGATGAAGTAGCTGGCAGGCCGGTCGCTGAAGGGCGAAATAAACCTCCGCTGCACTGCCGTCCCTGCCCTCACGGCAGGGCTACAAAAAGGCGGCCTCAGGGGCGGGCGTTGTTCATCAAGAACTCAACCACCGGGGTTGGGTCTTCGAGGCTGTGCGGGTGGTGTTTGCCGCCCGGTTTCATGATGACCTGGATGGGAGCGCCGGCGTCTTTGTAGCGTTTTTCGATGACGCCCATGTTTTCGGCGTAGGGCACGACTTCGTCGGCGTCGCCGCAGACGGCGATGATCGGGATCCTGGCACCGACGAGCATACCGATGCGGTTGACAGGGTTGCCCTTGAAGGTGGCCATGGCGGACTCAGGGACATTGTAGGCTTCAAGAGCCTCGGCCCACTGCTTGGGGGCATTCTTGCGCGGCCAGCTATTGAGGTCGACGACGGGAGCATCGAGATAGAGGGCCGCGACACGCGTGGGGTGCGTGGCAGCAAAATTGATGGCGTAGAGACCGCCACGGCTAAATCCCTCGAGCACGACGCGGCGGGAGAGCTGCGCGTGGATCACAAGATGGGCGTAGAACTCGTTGAAGAGTGCGATGGCCTTGGGAGCCCCGTAGAGGTTCTTCACATCCATGTAGGCGACGTGCCAGCCCTTGGCGAGCATCGCGAGGTCGACCTGGGGCTGGTGATCGAAGAACTCGGTGCGCCAGATCCACGGTTTGCCGGGGGCGGCCTCCTTGGGAATAATGAGGACGCAGGGACGCCTGGCCCAATGAAAGTCGATGCGCTCGTAGCCATTCCACACCGAACGCCGTGCCGGGGGATCGGGCTGCTCGGCGCCACTGGAGGCGCCCTGCTGCGCCACCGCGAGCGAGGCCATTGCCGAACATGCGAGGAGCGCCACCACGAAGCGAACGGGGTTCATAGAGGATGTGGGCTTAAGTTTCGCCACTGCGGCGGTTTCGCAAGCGTGAAGCGGAATCAGGCGGGAAGGTCGAGAAAGCAGCGCATGGCACGACGTCGCCCCAAGGGCGGAGCAAGCCACCCCGCAGCACCTCCCGGCCGTCGCAATGCAGGCGTGCCCTTCCGTGGTCATTCGCGGCTCAGGGCGAGCACCTTTGGCCTTCCGCCGCGGCGTTTTCCTCTTTCAACTCCAGAGACATGGCCAAGGTCTATTTTTACTATGCCGCGATGAACGCGGGCAAAAGCACGGTATTGCTCCAGTCGAGCTACAACTACCGTGAGCGCGGATTGCGCACGCTGCTTTTCACGCCATCGATCGACACGCGCTACGGCACGGGGCGAATCGAGTCGCGCATCGGGCTGCGGTCTTCCGCCATCTCCCTCGACTCCGTCGACAACATCCTGAGCCGCGTGCAGACGGAGCATGCGACACAGCCGGTGGCCTGCGTGCTGGTGGACGAAGCGCAATTTCTGACGCGCGCGCAAGTGTGGCAGTTGAGCGACATCGCCGACCGGCTCGACATCCCCGTGCTGTGCTACGGGCTGCGCACGGATTTCCAAGGCAATCTCTTTCCGGGCAGCGGCGCGCTGCTCGGCATCGCCGACGATCTCACGGAGATCAAGACCATCTGCCACTGCGGACGGAAGGCGACGATGAACCTCCGTGTCGACAAGCATGGCCACGCCGCCCGCGAAGGCGCGCAAGTGGAGATCGGCGGCAACGATCGCTACATCGCGATGTGCCGACGCCACTACAAGGATGCGATGGCGGGCCAGCCGATCGCGCAGCCGACCGCGCACCCCGCTCCACCCACGGGGCACACGGCGACGCCCTTTTCCAAAGCGTAACCAAGGGCTCGATCGCGGGTCACACTCCCTCAACCAGCCACGATTGGCCTCAAATTTTTCGACATGCTTTTCTTCCTCGGCACTTACACCAAGAATACCGGCAGCCAGGGCATCTATGCACTCCGGCTGCACCCAACGACGGGAGCGCTGAGCGAGCCCAGCGTGGCGGCGACCGCGACGGACCCGAACTGGATCGAACTCTCCCCCGACCGCCGGCACCTCTACACCGTGCATGCCTCGACGGCACAGGCGCTGGCCTTCCGAGTCGATCTCGAGGCGGGCCGGCTGATCCCCTTCGACCCGACGAGCACCGCTCCGGCGCAACCGCCCAGCCACCTGGCCGTAGACGCCACGGGCCGGGTGCTCCTCTCCGCCAACTACCGAGAGGGCTACGTATCTGCTTCTCTGATACGAGCGGACGGGACGCCGGGCACGCCCAACTCCATCCGCCATGAGGGCAGCGGGCCCGACCCGAAGCGGCAGGACAAGCCGCACGTGCACTCCGTAACCGTCTCGCCCGACAATCGCTTCGTCGTGGTGGCGGATCTGGGCCTCGACAAGCTGTTTGTCTATGCGCTCGAGACCTCGACGGCCACACTGACGCTAGCAAGCTCGGTGGCGGCGACGCAGCCGGGCGGCGGCCCACGGCACTTCAAGTTCAGCCGCGACGGGCGCTTCGGCTACTCGATCGAAGAAATGGGCGGCACGGTAACAGCCTACGCGTGGGATGCGGAGCGCGGGGCGCTCAGGCCGATCCAAACGATCTCGACGCTGCCGCCGGACTTCACAGGGCTCAAGTGGAACGCAGAGGTGCGGATACATCCCAACGGAAAATTCCTGTACGCCTCCAACCGCACGCACGACAGCATCGCGGTGTTTTCCATCGAGCCGAAGACAGGATTCCTGATGCTGATCGAGATCGTGCCGAGCGGCGGCAAAACGCCGCGCAACTTTGCCCTCTCCGGAGACGGCCGATGGCTCGTGTGCGGACACCAAGATGAGGCAATCGTGACGGTGTTTGCGGTGGACGAAGCGACCGGGCGATTGAGGAAAACCGCGCATAGCGCCGCGGTGCCGGCGGTGGTGTGCGTCGCTTTTGCGGAGTAAGCAGGGGCGAGGATAAACCGCCCTCAACGCGCCTCCCTGGAAAAGTGCCGACCACGACCCGGCTGGGATGACGCCCCCTGCCGCGCGCCAAACTGTCAAAGCAAGGCTCCGCTTGCCACCGGAGCGGCGGTGCGCTGCGCTAGCCCCTTAGCCCCATGCGACCCCTTCGCACCCTGCTTCCGATCCTTGCCCTGCCTGCCGCCCTGGCTGCGGCTCCCGCGTCGCCCACCGGGTGGCCGGAGCTCACGCGCGAGAACAAGCCCTGGACCCGCTGGTGGTGGCCCGGCAGTGGCGTCGACAAGGCCAGCCTCACCTGGCAGCTCGAGCAGCTGGCCGCCGCCGGGCTAGGCGGCGTGGAGATCACGCCAATCTATGGAGCGAAAGGCGCGGAAGAGCGCTATGTGCCCTTTCTCTCGCCGAAGTGGATGGAGATGCTGGAGCACACCGGCCGCGAAGCCAAGCGCCTCGGGCTCGGCGTCGACATGGCGACGGGCACGGGCTGGCCCTTTGGCGGACCGTGGATCGACGAGGCCAATGCACTCCAGCGCGCGGCCCTGCGAGACGGCAAGATCGTAGGCGAGCCGACCAAGATGATGGTGAAGCGCGCGGCGCCGGGCGGTGAAGGCCTGGTGGTCGACCCATACTCGACCGAGGCGCTGAAGAAGTACCTCAAGCCATTTGAGGAGCCGTTCGCGACGTTTCCACGCGACCTGGTGCGCGGACAGTTTCACGACTCGTTTGAGTATTTCAACGCGAGTTGGACGGCCCGGCTGCCCGAGGTCTTCAAGGCGATGCACGGGTACGACATCCAGGAGTTTGCCTCGCATCTCGTGATCCCGCGGGGAGCACCGGCCTCGTCTCTCGATGCCGACACGCTGAGCCGGGTGAAGAGCGATCTGCGCGAGACTTTTGCGAAGCTGCATCTCGACTATCTACGGACGTGGATCCAGTGGTCGCACCAGCGCGGGTGGACGGTACGCAACCAGTCGCATGGGGCACCCGCCAACCTTCTCGATCTGTACGGGGCAGTCGACATCCCCGAGACGGAGACCTTCGGCTCGACGCCGTTTCCCATCCCTGGACTACGCCGCGAGCGCGCGGATATCCGCACCGACAGCGAGCAGGATCTGCCCGAGCCGCTGGTGATGCGCGTGGCCTCCTCGGCAGCGCATGTGATGGGGCGGCCGCTGGTCTCCTCCGAAAGCGCGACCTGGCTGCGCGAGCACTGGAAAGAGTCGCTGGCGCACGTGAAGCCGGAGCTCGACAGCATCCTCGCCAACGGGATCAACCACATCTTCTACCACGGCACCGTCTTCTCGCCGCAGGACGCGGCCTGGCCGGGCTGGCTGTTTTACGCCTCCACGCAGTTCAATCCCAACAACACGTGGTGGGAGGATTTCGGCGCGCTCAACCGCTACATCGGCCGCGTGCAATCGATCCTGCAGGCCGGACAGCCCGACAACGACATCCTGATCTACTGGCCCTTTGCCGACGTGATCGACGACACCACGGGGCTCATGACGATGTTTGGCGTGCACGATGTGAAGTGGATGACCGAGCAACCCACCGGCCGCATCGCGCGCGAGCTGATGGCGAAGGGATACTCTTTCGACTATATCTCGGACGCCCAGCTCCAGCGCACACGCCCGCTCGACGACGCGCTCGTGACGCCGGGCAACACCATCTACAAGGTACTGGTGGTGCCCGCCACGCGCCGGATGCCGGTGGCCACGCTCCACAAGCTCGTGGAGCTCGCGGCGGGAGGCACGCGAATCATCTTTGAGAAGCTCCCGGAGGATGTGCCGGGCTACGGACGGCTGCAGGAACGGAGGGCGGAGTTCAAGGCGCTGCTCGGGCAACTCAAGCGCCCGAATGTAAATGGGGATATCGTGCGCGCAGTCGCCCCGCATGCGCGCAAGGTGGGCTTTTCCGAGGCCGGCCTCGCATGGGTGCGCCGTGCGCGGGAGAACGATCACGACTACTTCATCTCCAATCTCAGCAACAAGACGCACGACGGCTGGATCGATCTCGGGCGCAGTGGACGGGTGGCGATGATTTTCGAGCCCCTGACGGGATCGAGCGGGATCGCCGACACGAGGGGAAGCTCGATCTATCTCCAACTCGAGCCCGGGGAGTCGCTGATCGTACGCACGCTGCCGAGCCCGGTGAGCTCCAACATCCGCCCTTGGGCTTATCGGAAATCTGCGGAACCCATCACACTCTCCGGCACCTGGTCGATCGCTTTCACCCAAGGGGGCCCGGAGCTACCGCCTGCACTGAAAACGGCGGAACTCAAATCGTGGACTGAACTCGGAGGCGAAGAAGCCAAGCGCTTTGGCGGCACGGCACGCTATCGCTTGGAGTTTACCCTCGAACTCTCCGCGACCCCATCCACAAGCACCCGGCCCGACTGGCTGCTCGACCTCGGCGATGTGCGGGAATCGGCCCGCGTAAGGATCAATGGACAAGAGGTGGCGACCGCATGGAGCATCCCCTTCCGCGTGCGGGTGCCGGGCCGGCTGCTCAATCCGGGCCAAAACGTGCTCGAACTCGACGTCACAAATCTCGCAGCCAACCGCATCCGCGACATGGATCAGCGGAAGGTAAACTGGAAGATCATGCGTGAAATCAACTTCGTGAACATCAATTACAAACCCTTCGACGCGAGCGCGTGGCCGCTGACGCCCTCGGGTCTGCTGGGTCCAGTGACGCTGCGACCGATGACGGGGCGATAGAGCCGGCGCCGATGGTTTATATCCGCCGAAATCGTTTGTCGTCGGGGCATTGCGCGGCAGATTGTGGGGCATGCATTTTTCCTGCGGGTCGGCTGAAACGAAAGAGGTCCTCTGATGCCGGAGGCACTCAAGATCACGCTGGAAATCCTTCTCGTTCTCGCGCTGGTGGCGGCCAATGGCTTCTTCGTGGCGGCAGAGTTTGCGCTAGTCAAAGTCCGCGCCAGCCAGCTCCGCCCGATGGCAAAGACCGGGGGATGGCGCGTGAAATTTGCGCTGAAGGCGACAGATCGCCTGGACGCGGTACTCTCGGCGACCCAGCTGGGTATCACGCTCGCCTCGCTCGGGCTCGGTTGGGTGGGCGAACCGATCATCGGCCATCGGCTGGAGCCGCTGCTGCACCGCTTTGGCGTGACCGATCCGGACACCATCAAGACCCTGTCGTTTGCGGTGGCGTTTTCGATCATCACGTTTTTCCACATCGTGCTCGGTGAGCTGGCGCCAAAGTCCCTCGCCATCCAGCGGCCCAAGGCAGTCTCGATCAACACGGCAGCCCCGCTTGTCATCTTCTACCAGATTTTCTTCCCGTTCATCTGGTTGTTGAATGGGGCGGCGAATCGCATCCTGCGCTGGTGCGGCCTCGAGCCAGCGACGGAGGGCGAGCACGCCTTTAGCTCGGAGGAGCTTGAGTATGTCTTCAGCCAGGCGAGGCACGCACACCCAGGCGATGCACTGATCAATCGCATCATGGTACGCTCGCTGCGGCTGCGCAGCGTCACCGCGCAGCAGGTGATGCGCCCGCGCGAGCAGATCGTGCCGCTGTGGCTCGACAAACCCTTTGGCGAGAATCTGCGCATCGCGCAGACGGCGGGCTTTAGCCGCTTCCCGGTATGCTCGGGCTCGCTCGACGATATCCGGGGGATCGTGCTGGTGCGCGAGTGGCTGTGGCAGATGCAAGCGCTGGGCCCGGATGCCTCGCTCGAGCCGCTGCTGCGCGCGCCGCTGACATTTCTCCCGAAGACGCCGATCCACTCCATGCTGGAGCTCTTCCGCACCTCGCGGACGCATCTGGCGCTCGTGCTCGATGAGCAGCAGAAGCTGGTAGGCATCGTGAGTTTCGAGGACGTGCTGGAGGAGATCGTAGGCGACATCCGCGACGAATTCGACCTGGGCCGCGGCCCGATCTACGAGCATACGGAGAGCGCCATCATCGTCACCGGCCTCTTCACCATGAGGGAACTCGCGGCGGAAACAGGCTGGGCGCTCGAATGGCAGCCGCGCGAAAATGTCGCAGCCTGGGCCGAGCGCGTGCGGGGCCAGCCCCTGAAACGGGGCGAATCGTTCGTGACCGGGGAATTTCGCGTGACCTGCCTCGATGCCAGCGCGGAACGCGCACGGCGTGTGCGGGTGGAACGACTGCCAGCGGAAGCGAAGCACTGAGCAACGGCGCGGCGACTTTCGGCCCCACCCAAATTCAGCCGCTTGATTTTTTTACAGGCCTGCTAAACTAGCGGGCTCTAGAGTTTTTCAACTCCCACCAAGTAACTGTCACCATGTCTACGACTCCGCAAAAATTCGAGTTCCAAGCCGAAATCAAGCAACTGCTCGATATCGTCATCCACTCGCTCTATACGGAGAAGGAAATCTTCGTCCGTGAGCTGGTGTCCAATGCCTCCGACGCACTGGAAAAGCTGCGCCATACGCAGCTTACCGAGAAGGAAATCTTCGACGACAAAGCCGAGCTGGAAATCAACGTCACGACCGACGACAAGGCAAAGACGCTCACGATCCAGGATTTCGGCATCGGCATGACGCGCGACGAGCTCGTCAAGAATCTCGGCACCATCGCGCACTCCGGCTCCAAGGCGTTTCTCAAGGCACTGGGCGAGACGGGGGCGAAGAATTCGAACCTAATCGGCCAGTTTGGCGTGGGCTTCTACTCGGCCTTCATGGTGGCCAAGTCGGTAAAGGTGTACTCGCACTCCTATAAGGCGAGCGAGCCCGGCCACGTCTGGTCGAGCGACGGCTCCGGCTCCTACGAAGTCGAGCCGGCCGACGATGCGCGCCGGGGCACCAAGATCGTGGTGGAACTCAAGGACGACTGCTCGGAGTTTGCGCAGGAGTGGAAGGTGAAGGAGATCCTCGAGCGGTACAGCGCCTTCGTCTCCTTCCCGATCAATCTCAACGGCAAGCGCATCAACACCATCCAGGCACTGTGGCTGCGCAGCAAGAACGAGATCAAGGACGAGGAGTACACGGAGTTCTACAAGTTCCAGGCCCACGCGTACGACGAGCCCCGGATGCGCCTGCACTTCAGCGCCGATGCGCCGCTCGCGATCAATGCCCTCCTGTTCGTGCCGAAGGAGAACACCGAGAAGCTCGGCCTCTCCCGGCTGGAGCCTTCTGTCTCCCTCTACTGCCGAAAGGTGCTCATCGACCAAAAGCCGAAGGATCTGCTGCCCGAGTGGTTGCGCTTTCTCAAGGGCGTCGTCGATAGCGAGGACCTGCCGCTCAACATCTCGCGCGAGACGATGCAGGACCGCTCGCTCATCGAGAAGCTGAACAAGGTGATCACGAAGCGCTTTCTCAAATTCCTCGAGGAGGAGGCGAAGAATCGCCCCGACGGCTACAACGAGTTCTACGCGGAGTTTGGCCACTTCATCAAGGAGGGCGCAGCGCTCGACTATACGCACAAAGACCAGCTCGTGAAGCTACTGCGCTTCGAGTCTTCGCTCACCGAGAAGGGCAAGACCACTTCGCTGGCCGATTACGTCTCGCGCATGCAGAGCGAGCAGAAGGAGATCTATTTCCTCACGGGTCCCAATCGGACCTCCATCGAGGCAGGCCCGTACCTGGAGGGCTTCAAGGCGCGTAACATCGAAGTGCTCTTCTGCTACGAAGCCGTGGATGAGTACGTGATGAACAACGTGCGCGAGTTTGACGGCAAGAAGCTCGTCGCGGCCGATCACGGCGAGGTGAAGCTCGCCGACCTGCCCAAGGCCGAAGGCGCACTCGGCGACGAGGATGTGAAGAAGCTGACCGGCTGGCTAAAAGAAACGCTCGGGGAGCGCGTCACCGAGGTGAAAGCCTCCGAGCGCCTCGTCGACTCCCCGGTGCTCGCGGTGAGCGCCGACAAGCTCATGTCGCCGCAGATGCGCCGCATGATGAAGGCGATGAAGAAAGACGGCGGCGATGAGCCGCTACGCGTGAATCTGGAGATCAATCCGCGGCATGCGGTGATCAAGCGGATCTTCGAGCTGCACTCGGCCAACCCCGAGCGCGCCAAGCTCATAGCCGAGCAACTGCTCGATAACGCACTCATCAGCGCCGGCCTGCTGGACGACGCGACCGCCATGGTCGCGCGCCTGAACAAGCTGCTCGAGACGGCCTAAGCACGCCGGAGCCGCCAGACCTAGACGCAGGGCCGAATGCGCGCGCATTCGGCCCTTTTATTTTGAGGCAGGGAGACAGGGGCTGATGCCCGCCTAGCGCCGCACGCGATACTTGAGATGAGTCACACCCCTGCCCTGCAGGGAGCGCACCACCTCCAGGTGCAGCGAGGCGGCATCGAGCCCGTCGAACAATCGCTCGCCGCCGCCCAACAGGACCGGCACAACATCCAGCTCAAACTCATCGACCAAGCCTGCGGCGAGATATTGCCGCATCGTCTGCGCCCCCCCTCCAGCGATGATATCCTTGTCGCCAGCTGCCTTGCGCGCGTGGGCGAGCGCGACCTCTATCCCCTCCGTCACAAAGTAAAAAGTCGTACCCCCCAGCATGGGCAGCGGAGCGCGGGGATGGTGCGTGAGGACAAAAACGGGATAGCCGAACGGTGGATTGTCGCCCCACCAGCCTTTCCAGGAACCATCGCCCCAATCGCCGCGAACCGGGCCGAACATATTTCGGCCAATGATGGCGGCGCCGACATTGGCGAAGGCTTCCTGCAGTACTTGGTCGTCGATGCCTGTCTCACCGCCACTTTCACCGTGACTCGAGCGAAACCACTTCGTGGAGAAAGCCCATTCGTGCAGACGCTCGCCGCCTAAACCTAGCGGAGCTTCAGCACTTTGATGGGGGCCGGCGATATAGCCGTCGAGCGAGATGGAGATGCGGGATTTTACGATGCCCATGGCAAGGGTAAGTTTCTTGGGGAAAGAGCAAGTGCGGTGGTCACATAACAAGACGAGCGGCAGGCGGCCTAGCGGACAGCGTGATTATTTTCGGCACCATAAAGGAACGGGAACCAGGGCCGCCGCCAACGTTCAATCGCAGCTATCATGGCCTCACGTGGACAGGGATCTACCGGCAACGTCATCGCCGCGCTCGCGAGCTTTTTCATCGCAGGCCTCGGCCAGCTCATCCAAGGGAGGCTGGGCAAAGCCGCGATCATGTTTGTCGCGGCCATCGTGCTATGGTGGTTCTGGCTTGGCTGGATCATACATCTGTGGTCGATCCTAGACGCCGCGCTGTACAAGCGACCGGTGTCTTAATGTCTATCGCCTCCCCGATCCGGGACCGACCCGCCGAGCCACCTGACCCGGCCGCAGCCCAGCGACTGCGAAGGCTGCGCTGGCTCGCTTGGGTGCTCGACGGTTCCATCCCCTTGGGACCGTGGCGCATCGGGATCGATCCGCTATTGGGTCTTATCCCAGGGCTAGGCGACTGGCTGGGCGCCGCAGCCTCCGGCTACATCGTGTACGAAGCGGCGCGGCTCGGAGTGCCCGGTACGGTACTGCTCCGAATGATGGGAAACATCCTCATCGAGACCCTCATCGGCGTCGTGCCCGTGGTGGGCGATGCCTTCGATTTCGCGTGGAAAGCCAATCTGCGTAACATCGATCTGATCGACCATCACTACCGCGGCGCGCTATCGGCAAGACCGGTGGGGGCCAGACCGGCAGGGAAGATGGGGCTAGCGGTCGGCGGCGTGCTGCTCGCGGCCCTGCTCCTGTTTGCCGGGCTGTTGTGGGGACTAATCAAGCTGGCAACAGTGCTCTTGCACTGAACGATGGCATACCGAAGCCGCGGCCTTAAACGGGAGCGAAGGTGCCCGGCCCATGCCGCGCGGGCTGCCACACAATCGCAGAGCTTGCTCACGCCGAAGAAAAAAGCCGCAGCGCACAAAGGCGCTGCGGCTCGGAGGGTGGCACTTGCCGGAGGACTTAGAAGCGGCCCTCGATCGTGAAGGTCATCGTCGTGCCGTTGACGAGGAAGGTCTCCATCTGGTCGGGGATGCTGCGGTAGTAGATCTGCGGCTCGTTGAAGACATTCTGCACGCCAACACCGACGATGAGGCGGGGGTTGATCTCGTAGCGAGCGTTGGCATTCACGAGCTTGCGCGAATTCATGTAGCGGTTGCGCGAAGGCTGAGCGAAGTTATACACATCGCGAATGTGCTCGGCCGTGTAGTTGTAGCTCCACGAGGTGTTGAACTTCTTGTACGACCACGAAAGCGAAGCGTTCATAGTGCGGGGGATGAAGCCGCGGACGTTCTTGTCTTTCTGATACTGGCCAGGATTGCCGTAGTCGCCATGGGCGCTGATCTCGGTCCAGTTGAAGTTCAGGCGCGTCGTGCGGAGCACCCCGGGAAGGAAGCGAAACTGCTGCACATAGGACAGCTCCCACCCTTGGGTATAGGCGGTGCCGACATTGGCATTGGCGAGGATAGTATAGCCCTCGAAGTTGCCGTCGTAGCCGTTGTCGAGACCCGCGCCGACGGTGCCAATCTCGAAGTTCGAGGCGATATAGTCCTCGAGCTTCTTGTGGAACCAGCCGATCGTGAGGCTGCTGGAATTCTGGAAGTAGTACTCCAGAGAGAAATCCCAGTTGGTCGAGCGGGTCGGCTTGAGGTCAGGATTACCGGTGGTCACCGTCTGGGCGGTGTCATTGAAAGACAGACCCGTGACGTAGTTGGCGAGCGAAGGACGGGCGAAGCCGGTAGTCCAAGCCGCGCGAGCCTTCATGTTGGGCGTGATATCATACCACGTGTGGATGCTCGGGAAGTTTTGGCCGTAAGAGCCCTCGCGGTGATAGGCCTCGCTATCGCGCTCGGCGGAGCCGATCGGATCGGCGAGTTGCTGAGCGGTGCTCGTGAGGACGCGGACGCGACGGCGGCCCCAGGCGTCGGTATCGGTGGTCTCACGACGGAGACCGCCAAGGAAGCCGAAACGACCGACGCGGCCCTGCGTCATCAGGTAGTAGCCGGTGATAACCTCGGTGACCTTGTTGGATGCGGTGCGGCGGTTGTTTTCGTAGAAGTAGACATCCTCCTGCCAGAGCGCGGGATTGGTGGGCTGGCCGTTTTGAATGTACTCAGCCGCCTCCCACGTGGGAAGACGACGGCCACTCTTCACTTCGTCGTGGAGGAGGATCGAGGGATCGTGGGGGAGAGCCGTGCGACCGAGATAATTCCAACGACGGTTGACGCGATAGAGTTCGACATCGTGATCGCGGACGGAGGCACCGGTCTTGAGGAAGGCGTTGAAGCTATCGACTGGCAGCTTGTACTTCAGGTTGAAGTTGGCCTCGCGAATGAGGTCGACATCCAGATTGCCGGCGCCGGTGGCCAGACCGTCGGTGGAACGGGGGCGGTAGTTGGCGGGATTGGTGAAATCGAGGCCGCCGTTCTGAATGAAGCGCGGGTAAAGGTCGGACTGCGTACGGTCCAGAATCCAGCCCACGCCCACTTCGCCGTTGGGGCCAGTGACCACATCGACTGGGTTGGCCGCATTGCCGGCGACATTATTGATGCGACCATTGGGACCGACGTAAGGCACGCCGCCGAGGCGGGTATTGAGCGCACCCTCGCGACCAAGGGTGCGGTAGCGCGTGCGACTGTACAGGCCGCGCCAATCGGCCTCCAAGGCTCCGTAGGTGTGCTCGCCGCCAAAGTCCATATGGCGGAGGCGCTGGTTGCGATTGATAAGCGTGGAGGTCAGGTCGATGGCACCGCCCGCGGGCGCGGTGGTGGAGACGGCATTGGCGGCATTGGCCACCGCACGGACGACCGTGATACGGTCGTTGTAGGCACCGGGGACAATACCAGTCGTAGCGCCGGGCACCGTGGTCTGGCTGCCCGTGAAGGCGCGCGACGTGTACTGACGACGCATGGGCTCAGGGGCGTCGTTATAAATGAGGTTCAGCTTGAAGAGGTTATTCCGATCGAGGCGGAAATCCCACTTGGTGCTGATCGACCGCTGCATGCGGTTGTTATAGTTATCCGTCGTACGATAGTCCCACAGGTATGCGGGCTGCGTATTGGTCTGCTGGAAATCGCGGATCGTACGGTAGAAACCAAAGGCGTTTTCGGAAAAGAAGCCGTTGACGGAGACCGCGAGATTTTCCACGTCGGCGCCGAAGATCGCAAACTTCTCCTGGTAACCGACATTGAAGAGGCCGTGCGTACGGCGCTTTTCGCGCAGAGGCACTTGCTCCGTGAAGGAGGGAGCAGTGCGGACCGTGCCGCTGTAATTGATGCGGCGCTTTTCGCGCATGTTGAGCGGCGAGCGAGTCTTGAAATTGACGCCGCCACCCAGCGAATCGACCGACCGATCGGGCGTCTGGCCCTTGGTGAGCTCGAGCGACTCGAACATATTGCCGGTGAAAGCCGTCATGCGGGTAGTGCGGCCTTGGGCGCTGAAGGACGACATGCCGCCGCCATCGATCGTGATGGAGGTCATGCCAGCGCCCATACCGCGCACGCTGATCTGCTCGACGACCTCGTCGCCAGGGTCGGCGAAACTCACGCCGGGAAGGCGGATCGCGAGCTCGGTCGCGTTCATGTTGGGGAGGTCGGACAGCGCGTCCATCGACGCGACGTTCTTCAGATTATCGGCGTTGCGCTGTTGCTGCATCGCGGCCGAGAGACCCTCCTTTTCGCTAGCGACGCGGAAGGTATCGAGGAGGAAGACGGCGCTGGCCATCGTGAAGTCACGCTTCACGGCCTGACCGGCGGCGACGACCACGCTTTCGCGCTGAGAATCGAGGCCGGTGTAGGAGACTACAACCTCGTGCGTGCCGGGCGGCACATTATTGATGAGATAGCGGCCGGTGTCATCGACGAGAGCGCTGAGGTTCAGCGAAGGAATCTCGACGCGGGCACCGATGAGGCCGTTACCGGTATTCTTGTTGATGACGGTGCCGGTGACGACGCCGTTGGAAGCGGTCGCAGTCGTCTCGGCAGCCTGTACGTAGACAGGCAGCGTGGCGGCCGCCGAAGCGGCAATCAGCGCAGCCTGGAGGAGACGCGTCGGCATCGCACGGCCGAGGCGTGAGGGTTCGGGTTTGGGTGTCATGATCGGGCTAGGTAAGAACGGATTTGTATACAACCACACATGCGCTGGAGGAAGCGCGCGCGTAGGCGTAAACAGAGGTAAAGCAGGGTAGTGGCGGATGTTGTCAGGCATCCGCATGCCCAAGAAACTCAGAGGCGCAGCCTGCGATCAATCCGAATGTTTAGTCACATCCCAAGCTTTACTGTCCCGTAACCTTCAGGCTCTGCATCCATTGCCAGACATTTTCAAATTGACGCTCAGCATCGTCGCCACCGTGCGCGTCGCTGACGGCGTGGGTACGATCCTTGGTATAGCGAGGCATGATCGTGGTCGGCGCGATGCGCTGCGGCCAATGCATCCAGCGCTGGTAGTAGTCATAGCGGAGGCGACCGGCGGCATCGCGGAGGTTGGGCCCCTGCCCTTCGAAGACTTGGAGAGCCTTGCGCGAACCGGCATCGTGGCAGGCGATGCATGAGTAACCCTCGGTGCC
The DNA here is from genome assembly GCA_964480585.1 of uncultured Opitutus sp. GTDB lineage: Bacteria > Verrucomicrobiota > Verrucomicrobiia > Opitutales > Opitutaceae > ER46. Next base: position 110,940 of record CAYZPV010000014.1, read on the forward strand.
GGCGATCCTGGCGCCGACGGCGATCTTCTCCGGGGAAGTGGCCGGCGCTTGGGGAGACGCGGCGATAGGCGCACCTTGGCGTGCCGCAAGACCGAGTGCCAGATGAGAGGCGCGGCTGGCAAAGGCAGGCATCCGCGCCTCCAGCCAAGGACGCGTCTTGGCGGGGTGTTTGCCGGCGATAAGCGCCTCGAGCCAGGCATGCTCGAATTTCTCACCGGCGAGAGAAATATCGGGGATCTTTTCGCCGGCTCCGCCGGTATGACACGCGGCGCAGTCCAGCGCCTTCATCTGGGTGCCGGCGTACTCCCAAGCCGAGAAGCGACGCAGCGAGGCGATACCCACATCGCGGTCGGCATTGCGGAAGGCGAGAAGCAGGGCTTTTTGTGCGGCGGTAAGGCGGAGATCGGGCGCCTGGCCACGACTTTCCGCGACGCAGCCTCGCACAGCCCAATCGGTGCGCACAATGGCCTCGAGAGGCGGTGTCGGTGGCAAGGAAGGAGCTGCCGGGGGGGTAGCGACAGTCGCCCCTTGAGAAATCGCACCATCATGGCAAGCCACGCACGAGGCGGCGACGACCGCCTGGCCCCGCGCTGCGTCTCCACGGAGAGCCACGCTCACCGGGGCGGGCTGCCTGGAGCGGATAAACGCCGCGATCTTCACCGCCTCATCGTGAGCGAGCTTCACATCGGGGAAGACCGTGTGCGTGTGATACGCCGCCGGCGAAGCGAGCAATGCGACCAAGCCAGCATCGGTGTGCTGGCGGCGCTTGGTCAGCGGCTCGATCCACCTTGCAAGATGGAGTTTTTCCACAAGCTCGGCTCCGGCGGCCACGCTTGCGGAATCGGCAGGGACGGTGACGTCCGCACCGCCGGCCTCACGAAGCGTGGCAAGGTGCGCGGCGACGTCGGCGGCCTGCGCCGTGGCGACGCTCGGGCAGAAGCCCTCAGGCTGGGCGATCCACTTTTCCAGCCAGGCCCGGTCCACGCGACGGCCAATGTCCTTGAAGCTACTATTCTCCTCGAAAAGCTCGGGCGTCGCCGTATCACGCCCGATACTACGCGAGGCCGGGGCGTGGCACTTGACGCACTGAGCAGCGATGAACACCTCGCGGCCCGCGCGCACTTTTGCCCATGCTTCCTGCTCGGCACCGGGCAAATGGCGAAACGCGGTCGCCGGCACCGGCTCATCGCGGAACTGGGGACTGCTCCAGAGAAGCCGCACCCGCGCCTCTCCCTCAGCGGGGCTGCGATAGCTGGCGTAGATCGCGTGCGCGCCTTTCGCGAGCGTAAGCGGCACCTTCGCGACAAGTGGCAACGGACCTGCCGCGACAGGCTTGCCGTCGATCTGCAGGGTGGCCGTGCCGCTGCCCTCCAGCGTAAAGGTGTAGTCATCGCGCTCCGGGACGACTAGCGTACCCTGCCAGGCGACTCCAAAGCCGCCGCGACCGGTGCCCACGAGCACCGATGGCGAGGTACCCGCCGGCACGGTGAGCGCCAGCTGGTCGACTTTGACGGTGTCTGTGACTTCCGAGTCGAAGCTCATAGCGAGGCCCGGCTCGCCGACGGGGGCCGACTCGACGACTTTCACATCCTCCCACCGGAGGCCCGCGATTTTATACTCCGGCGCCATCGCGTGCACTGTACTATAGATCGTTTCGCGCACCGGGGCACCTTTGGGATCGGCGAGATCGAGCTTCATCTCCATCTGCATCGCCGCTGTCATCTTCGGTATGTAGAGAAAGACAGAGCGGCCATCATCGAGCAGCTTGGCCGCACCGACCGCGACGGAATCGATGATATTATGCGCACCTTTCGAGGGGACGGAGAGCGCTCGCTCTTCGGCGGCCGCGTCGCGCTGGTCGATCGAGAAGCGACCGGAGCCGTACTGCGGGCCCCACACGTAATTCCACTTGCTGATCGAGTAGCGCGCAGGGTCTTCGGCGACCTTGGGATCCAGCGGCGCGGAGAAGCGGATCATCACGCCATTCTTGTGCGCAGCGAGCCCGATGGGCTGGGGCACGGTGACGCCCGTGTAGCGCACGCGTTGAAAGGCGTCGCGCCCGTTGGTCTGCCAGCCGCGAAAGCCAATCACGTAGAGCTGGCCATTGTCGGGATGGAAGCGAGCCCGCATCGCCGAAGCGGCGATATCGATAGGCAAGCGGTACGCTCCGCCCTGGACGACGCCGTTTACCTCCTCACGCATCACGCGAAAGATGGACGACTTTCCGTAGGAGAGATGCAGCATCTCGCCCGCGTGGCGGGGATCCCACTTGGTGCTTTGCGGCACCCAAGCCTGACTGCCACTGGAATTGTCGGCGTGGTACGGGAGCCAGAGGAGCGGGCGATCATAGTCAGTCGGCGCGCCAGGGAGCGGGCCCTTCCAGTCGCCCCGATTTTCCCATTTCCCGGGTACGACGCCGTTAAAGGTCAGCTTGCCGGGGGGAGTCCAGGTGATCTTGCACTGCGGGGTCCAAGAACCCTCATTTTCTCCCGTGGTGATCACGCCATCCGGGCTCACACCAACACCGCCGGGGGCACGCAGGCCCCAGGCGACGACATCCAGCTTCGAGCCGTCTTTGCTCACCTTCATCACAGTGCCATTATGCGGCGTCCATGGGGCGAAACCTCGACCGCCTTGGTTTACGGGCATGCCCTTGCTGAAATAGAAATTACCCTCGCGATCGGTCTCGAGGTCGAAGCTGAACTCGTGGAAGCCCTCCGTGATCCGAACGTCGTTGTTGAAACATTCGTAGTGATCGGCCTCGCCGTCGCCATTGAGATCGTGGAGGCGGGTGATTTGGTCGCGGCCCTGAGTGTAGATCTTTCCGTCGACGACCTTGAGGCCGAGAGTCTGAAACATGCCGCTGGCGAACCGACGCCAGGTGACTTGGGCGAGGTCGCCATCGATACCGGTGGCGATCCATACATCGCCATTCCACGTGGAGGCGGCGATGGCCTTGCCACCCGGGAGGAAATCAAAGCCGCCAAAGCGCGTCGGAGATTTCCACGGATTGTCGGCAGGAAGCGGCACGACATCGACCGCGTAAGTCTTTTTCGCCGCCGCGGGATCGAGCTCACCCTTTACGGTGAAGGTCTGCGCGAAAAGGCCAGGGCCTCCCTTGGTGAGTGGCAGGAGATCCTCCGCGGCAGTGAGCTGCGCAACGTCGAGCGCGCTCTCGGAATAGACGATCTTGAAGCGCGTCGCGGCCGTGCCCTTCGCAATGCGCACGAAGGTGCGGCCATCGACGGCGCGCACAAGCTCGACGCCAGCCGGAGCGCCCGCGAGATACACCTGAGCGCCTTTCTTCAAGCGGAGATTTTCGGTCTGCGGCAATGCCTCGCGCACAAGAAAGGAAAGTTCATGCCCGGGGGTCGCTTCGATATTGAGGGTACGCACCAGCGCACGCACATCGCCGACCTTTTCGAGCGACGGACGCTCGAGGACTGTCACGCCACCGACCGTGTAATGCAGCACCACTTGCTCACCATGGCGGTAGAGGCCCTTGTAGCGGCCCAACGCATGCGGCAAAGGGCCGGACTGGGGGTCGCGCGTGTCCTTCCAACTCCCATCGAGCGCGATGCCAAGGTTGCGGCCAGTATTCGCAAAAAAGATACGCTGATCTCCTGCCGGCAGATAAGTCGTACCTCCGTGGCTGCCACTCCAAGCCGTGCCCTCGAGCGCCACCGCGCCATCGATGCCCGCACGCCAGGCCAGCAACTCCGTATCGAAAATCAGCGATGCTTCGCGCTGCGGCCCCACCTTGATCGCGATGCCTTTGAAGGCGGCGATCTCACCCTCTTGGGAAAAGCGGATCGTATCGGAGATGAAGGGACCGGTGTCGATCAGCCCCCACCAAAGTATCTGCCGGGAAGAGCCAGGCACGGAGCCGAGCTTGCCGGCCTTGCCGCTCTTGCCCCCCTTGGTCTGGCCAGTGCCGACAGGCTGCTGAGGCTGGGCGAGCAACGTCGCAGCCGAAAGGGAGGCCAAGGCGACGAGCCAGGAAATGCAGGGGTAATGGCGCATGTGTGGCCTCATTCGAGGCCGCTTCCGGCTCGCCGGACAAGCCAAAGCATGCAAACTTCGCACAACCCCGCACCCCCTACCCTCTCCGCTTCGTCTTTCCATCCGCACATGCACACCCTAGATCGCCGATCCTTCCTCAAGCTTTCCTCGGCCGCTGCGCTGGCCATGGCCGCCGCGCCCTCAGCCGTACAGGCTGCCGCCGCCCCCGTGGGGGCCGCCGCGTTCAAGCGCTCCGGCAAACACAGGCTCAATCTCTCCCTAGCGGCCTACTCCTTCCGCGAGACCTTCCCAATCATGCGCGGCAAGGCCACCAAGGTGACGCCCGAGAAGGCGACGGACATGTTTAAGTTCATCGACTACTGCGCCGCCCAGGGCATCGAAGGCGCCGAGGTGACCAGCTACTTCTTCGCCAGCGAGGACGATGCGTACCTACTCAAGCTCAAGCGCCACGCCTATCTGAAGGGCATCGCCATCAGCGGCACCGCGATCGGCAACAATTTCTCACTGCCCAAGGGACCCAAGCTGGACGATGAAATCGCGGCGACCAAGAAGTGGATCGACCGCGCCGCGCTGATGGGTGCGCCGCACATACGTGTCTTTGCCGGCAATATCCCGAGAGATCTCACCAAGACACTCACGCGGGACCAGGCCGACAAGATCGTGATCGAGTCCCTCAAAGTGTGCGGCGACTACGCGGCGAAGCGAGGAATCTTCCTCGGTCTGGAAAATCACGACTCGATCGGCAGCGCGGCCACGCTCATCCCCATGGTCGAGGCGGTAGGCAATCCTTGGGTAGGCATCAATCTCGACTCCGGCAACTTCCGCACCGAAGACCCCTACAAGGACTTTGCCGAGTGCGTACCGTACTCGCTCAACGTACAGCTGAAGGTGGAACTCGGCCACGCACCCGCAGGCCAGCCAAAGAAACCTGCCGACCTCGCGCGCTTCATCAAGATCCTGAAAGACGGCGGCTATCAGGGGTGGGTAGCCCTCGAGTACGAGGCGAAGGAAGATCCTGCCGTCGCCGTGCCCCGCGTGCTTGGCGAGCTGAAGAAGCTCGTGGCCGCGTGAGCAGTGCAAGCCAGGCGCGCTGAAGCCGCCTGAAGAAAGGAGCCCCGCCCTCCACGAAGCGAGCCGAAGAGCCGGTCACAGACCGGCTCTTTCGTTTTCCTGGCATTGCCGGGTGGGCGCCGTCCTGGCAAACCGAGGCAATCCCGCGGAATGGCATACCCGAAGCCCCCGCCCACATTCAAAGAAGCCGCCATGAAAAACCTCCTGCTCTCCCTCATCGCGCTGGCCTCGCTGCAAACCGTCTCGCTCGCAGGCTCCATCATGCCGGCGCTCGATACGTGGAAAACGTGGGCTCCACGTACCGAAGTATCGCCCACGTTTGCCCTGACTGCCGCGACGGGGCGCGAAAACCGCCCGGCGCTCGAGATCACCGCGCGCCACATCACCGACTTCGGTGCGTGGCGGACCACGATCCCAGGACTGCAAGCGGGTAAGACCTATCGCTTCACCGCTTGGTTTCGCACTGCGGAGGTGGACAATCCCCGCCGATCCGTCATCGCCCGGATCGAGTGGCTCGAGCCCACGGGCAAACCAGTACGCTTCTCGGTGCGCCCGCCGGAGTACCCGATCGACGGCACGCACGACGGTGACTGGAGGCGCATGGAATCAATCGTGCGAGCCCCCGAAGGCAGCACAGCCCTCGACGTGCAGCTTTCGCTCGCATTTTGCACCGGTAGCGTGACATGGAGCGATATCTCGCTCGTAGAAATCGAGCCGCCGGCCGAGCGAATGCTCCGCGCCATGACTGTCCATCACCGCCCGCGCAGATCCGCATCACGCGAGGCCAACGTGGCGGCATATTCGAAAATCGTCCGAGAGGCCGCGCCCGTGCAAAAGCCCGACATCGTCTGCCTGCCTGAAGGCATGACCGTCGTGGGCACCGGCAAAAGCTACGTCGAGGTAAGCGAGCCCGTGCCCGGCCCCACGACCGAGGCGCTCGGGACGCTCGCCCGTGAACTGCGCACGTACCTCGTCGCGGGACTCTACGAACGCGAAGCGCGCGCCGTCTACAATACAGCCGTGCTTCTTGATCGGGAGGGCAAGCTCGTCGGCAAGTACCGCAAAACGCACCTCCCGCGCGAAGAGTGGGAGGCTGGCCTGATGCCGGGCGACCGCTATCCGATTTTCCAAACCGACTTTGGCAAACTCGGCATCCTCATCTGCTGGGATGTGCAGTTTCCCGAGCCTTGGCGAGCCCTCGGACTGCAAGGCGCTGAGGTGATCCTGCTGCCGATCTGGGGCGGCAGCGAGACACTGCTCCGCGCCCGCGCGATCGAGAATAGCGCCTTCGTCGTCGCCTCAGGCTACGACATCAAGAGCTGCATCGTGGCGCCTGATGGCAAAATCCTCGCCGAGGCGGGTGGAGATTTGCCCGCCGTGACCGTGGAACTCAATCTGGACCAGAAAATCTATCAGCCCTGGCTCGGCGATATGCGCACGCGCACGTGGAAAGAGCGGCGCGGCGACCTACCTTGGTAGGCCAGAAGCGATGAAACGGGCTCACTGCGCCGTCTTCGACGACATCGTCTCGACCGAGACTTGCTTGATCCCGGCGCGCCGCACTTCGTCGAGGACGAGCACCGCATCGCCGAACTTGGCCTTGTTATCGCTGCGAATAAACACCCGCGGCTCGCCGCCCTCGTCGCGGTAGGCGAGGATTTTGTCGCGCAGCTGGGCCCCCACCACCACCTCGGAAGGGCCGGCCGTACCGCGCTTGAAGTAATATGTGCCGGACTCAGAGGCCTGGACGTAGAGCGTGGTATCGATCTCACTCGGCGGCCCCGGAGGAGTCACCGGCAGCGGCACATCGAGAACTTTGTTGGTGTTGAGCGACAGAGTGAAGAGCACGAAGGTCGCGAGGAGGAAAAAGACGACGTCGATCAGCGGGATGATCTCGACACGGGCTTTCTTCGGCCCGGATGCACTATCAAGTTGGTTGGCAATCATGGGGCGATTGGGGTGCAACCTGATGACGATGGCGCACGAGGATTCTTAGATCATTTCCGAGCATCGCTCGCAAAAATCGGTAAACACTTTCCGCTCACTATCTGTCTGGATGACTACAAGGCGCACCAAGGCCGCGAGCGATCCATCATCTCACACCACGCCGGCGGAGGCCTGAAGAAAGGCTCAACGGAGCGCCGGATTGGCCGCAATCAGGGCCTCTACCCGCTTTTTCGAAGCGAGCACTTCCTCGGGCTTGAGCCTGGGGCCAAACTCCAGGGTGAGCAGATGCTCCGGCTTCCAGAAGCTGCTCACCATCTCAAAATCGATGTGGCCCGCGCCGATCGGCTGGTGGTCGTCGCCTTCGGCGTCGACATCGTGCAAGTGAAAGCCGATGAGCCGCGGCGCATTCTTGGCGAGATGCTCGCGGTGCTTGAGCAAGCCCATGCCCTCCTTGATATCGGCATGGCCGGTATCGTGCCAATAGCCGAGCGCGGCATCAGCCGGGTAACTGGCGACGAACTCCGCGTAGTCTGCGTCGATGGGCAACTCGTCGAACTTCTCGCGATTCTCCAAGCCCAGCTTCACATTCTTTTGCTTCGCGTAGTCGAGTACCTCCGAGATACTGGTCTTTACCTGCTCCCAAAAGGGAGGCATCCGCTTGCGCAGCTTTGCCATGCTCTTGAGCAGCAGGGCTTGGTAGGCCTTGTCCTCGGGTTTGCGGCCCGCCTCGGGATTGGCATCGAGGTACTTGCTGACGGCGCGGGAAGGATTGAACCAGAAAAAGCCGACGCTGCCCAGATGGCACACGAGAACCTGGGCCTTCACCTGCGCGGCGAAATCGATCGAGCGCTTGGTGTGCCGCAACCATTGATCATGCTCGCGCTCATCTTTTGCAGAAGGCTCGAAGAGATTGGGCGCGGCTTGGACGACGCCGGTCGGCAGAGGGCAAAAGTTGTGGGTGGAGCTGACTTTCACCACGCCCTCCTCAACGGCGCGCAAAATACCAGGGACCAAGGTGATACGGACTCCGTGGCTCAACTCCACGTATTCGAACCCCATGCCCGCCATATCCTTGAGCATCTTGTAGCCATCTTGATAACGGCTGGAACACCAACTGGAGGAAAGGGCGAGGATCGGCTTCACGCGAGATACAGCTCCAGACGATACGATCCCAAGGCAAGTTGCATAGGGAAAAGATACATAGAGAAGCGTTTAGGGCGACTAAGGGGTAAAAACGAAAGCCGCGCACCCAGCGATGCTGGAGGCGCGGCAGAAAAGTAAAGACTGCGTAAGCAGCAACTTACTCCGCGTAACGACGGCGGAGCATCTGGGTGAAGGCCTGGACCTTCTCCTTACGGCGGCGCTTTTCGCAGGGCTTCTCGTAGTAACGCTTCGCGCGGGTGCCTTTGATGATGTTCTCGCGATCGAGCTTCTTCTTCATGCGGCGAAGCGCACGGTCGATGGGCTCGTTCTTACGGATCTTGATTTCGATGGGCATGAGGACGGACAGACGGACGGTTCTAGAAAAGGAAAAGTGGCTACTAGGCCAACCCCCGAGCCCCGCGTCAATGGCTTTTTTGGGGTTCTTTACTGCCCCGAAGGGGAAGCGGGAAACGCCCGAAATGCTAGAATGACTCCTCATCGGCAAGAGGCCAGAATTTCCCGTTTATTTCCTGGGTTTCGTCGTCGCCGCCATCTTCCCGCTTGCCGCCCTTCGCTCGCGCTCTTCGCTACACTGATCTTGTCCACGACCGACAAAAATTTCGTCCATCTCCACGTCCACACCGACTACTCCCTCCTCGATGGCTGCTGCCGCATCGACCGACTGATGGACCGCGCCAAGGAACTAGGGATGAAGGCGCTCGCGCTCACCGACCACGGCAACCTGTACGGCGCGATCAACTTCTTCAACGAGGCCAAGGCCCGCGAGATAAAGCCGCTGATCGGCTGCGAACTCTATCTAGTGGAAACATCGCGCCTCGAGAAGCATGGGCGCTCCGACGAGGGTAAATCCATCTTCCACCTAGGGCTGCTCGCCAAGAATCTCGACGGCTACCAAAACCTGCTGAAACTCGTCTCGGACGCGCATATCCGAGGCTTCTACTACAAGCCTCGCACCGACATCGAGACGCTCGCCAAGTACGCAAATGGCCTGATCGGCTTTACCGGCTGCCTCGCCTCGCTGGTGCCGCAGCATCTGCTCTACGATCGCTACGAGGAAGCGCGCAAAGCCTGCGCTCGCTTCGTGGATATCTTCGGCCGGGAAAATTACTTCGTCGAGATTCAAGACCACGGCATCCCCGAGCAGATCAAGATCATCCCAGGCCTGCTCAAGCTCGCCGAGGAATTTGGCCTCAAGGTCATATGCTCGAACGATGTCCACTACGTGCGCGATAGCGACTCAGGCCCGCACGATGCGATGCTCTGCATCCAAACCGGCTCCAAGATCGCCGACGAAAACCGGATGCGGTTTACCGGTAATCAGTTTTACCTGAAGTCGCGCGAAGAGATGGAGAAGCTCTTCATCGAGGTGCCCGAGTCCGTCACCAATACTCAGCTCGTCGCCGAGATGTGCGACCTCAAGATCCCCTTCCCCAAGGGCTCGGAGCGCTACCCACGTTATCCCCTGCCGCCCGAGATCAAGACGAAGTTCTCGCCTTCGCAGTACCTGCATGAGCTTTGCGTGCAGGGCATGACGCGGCGCTATGGGTGCGATTTCAATACCGTGGCGCAGATCCCCGTGGTCGCCGAGCGGCTCGGAAAACTCACCAATCTGCCACCAGGCACCAAACCCTCGGCGCCCGACTACAGCGGCCTCACGAAAGAAGAAGAGCTCGCCGTCCGCATGGGCTACGAGCTGGCCATCATCAACGTCACGGGCTTCGTCGACTACTTCCTCGTCGTCTGGGACTTTATCAACTGGGCCAAGGAGCACGGCGTGCCCGTGGGGCCGGGTCGCGGCTCGGGCGCCGGCTGTCTCGTAGCATACCTCCTCGGCATCACCAATCTGGACCCGATCCGCTTCAAGCTGCTCTTCGAGCGCTTTCTCAACCCCGAGCGCGTCTCGCCGCCGGACTTCGATATCGATTTCTGCATGCGCCGCCGCGAAGAGGTGATCAACTACGTGCGCGACAAATATGGCCGCGATTGCGTGGCCAATATCATCACTTACGGCACGCTCGGGGCCAAGATGGTCATCCGGGACATCTCGCGCGTGCACAACCTCGCTTTTGCCGACGCCGACCGGCTCGCAAAAATGATCCCCGACGAGCTCAACATCGAGCTCAAGGACGCCGTCACCAAATCCGCCGAGCTTCGCATGGAAGTGGAGCGCAATCCCGTGGCAAAGCGGATCATGGACCAGGCGCTCATCTTGGAGGGCATGGTGCGCAACACCGGCAAGCACGCCGCCGGCATCATCATCACCGACAAGCCGCTCGACGAATTCGTCCCGCTCACGCTGCAGGAAGGCGACGTCACGGTGCAGTTTGACATGAACGCCGTCGGCAAGCTCGGC
>CAYZPV010000015.1:0-120182 GCA_964480585.1 uncultured Opitutus sp.
CGATTTTTGCGGCAGCCGTCAGGAGGGTACCGGGAGTTTGTTATCCCGGCGCGGCGCAGGGGGTTGAGGAGGCGCGAGCGCGGAAAAGCGAAAGCGGGGTCGTGGAGGAGCAGGCGCGGGCTGGAGAGCGCGCGGGGGGATTACAGCCGATTACTCACCGCTTTGAGGGGGAAATAAGGAGACGTACGGACGCCGCAGCGATCGCGTGATGATGGCAGGAGGTCGGTGCGATTCCTTTTTTTCGGTGCACCGTCATGCCGGGAGCGATCCGGCGAGCAGTGAGCGTAATCCGGAGTGATGGGTGACACTTTCGGAGTGCCGACGGCGGAGGGTATCAGAAAAAACGATACGGATACGAGCGGCCGCGTCGTGCGATGCGAAGAGGTCGCGCGGGGGGAGTTTCGGGCAAGCGGCGGAGGCGCTATGGCTGGACAGCGTGAGCCAAATCCTGGCCATGCCACGAGAACCGGGCGGAGGCGACGAGGGTTGATGCACGGCGACCTGGCGGGGGCGGAGCGTCGCGGCACTCGGCTGCACTTCCACTCGCGGTGGGGAGGCGCAGGGGGAAAGGAGTCGCTCTCGAGGCCGCCGGTGAGGCTGGGGTGGCCTCAGAGGAGCTGGTTTTGGATGGCGTAAGTGGTGAGCTCAGCGTTGTTGGCCATGCTCATCTTTTCGAGGATGCGCATGCGGTAGGTGCTGATGGTCTTGACGCTGAGGCCGAGCTCCTTGGCGATGCCGGTGGGGGTCTTGCCCGAAGCGATCTGGCGAAGGACGAGAAATTCGCGGTCGGAGAGGCGTTCGTGAGGAGGGGTCTGGACGTCGATGGCGAGGTAAGTGGCCATCTTCTCGGCAAGGGAGGGGCTGACGTAACGGCCGCCAGAGATGACTTTCTTAAGGGCGCCGACGAGCTCCTCGGGGGCGCTCTCCTTGGTCATGTAGCCGGAAGCGCCGACTTTGAGGAGACGAACGGCAAATTGATCCTCCGGGTGCATACTGAGCATGAGGACAGGGAGCTTGGGCTTGGATTTCTTGATCTCCTTGAGCACCTCCAAGCCGCTCCGGCCAGGCATGGTGATATCGAGGACGACAGCGTCCCAATGCTCTTTCCAAACGCGTTCGAGGGCGTCCTGGGCGGTGCCGGCTTCTCCGAATTGGGCGCGAGTGAACTCCTCGGCGAGGATCTGCTTCAACCCTTGCCGCACGATGGCGTGATCGTCGGTGATGAGTATCTTGAGGTTGCGCGTATCCATGAGGGTCACTGACCCGGGGATGGGGGAGGAGGTTGCAGCAAAGGGGCGCGGAGGGTGACGGTGGTGCCGGCACCCGGGGCGCCGGCGAGAGTAAGCTGGCCGCCGATAAGCTTGGCGCGCTCGCGCATGCCGACGAGGCCATTGGAGCCTGGTTTGGCGAGTTGGTGGGGGGCGATGCCGCGGCCGTCGTCGCGGACGGTGAGGACGAGGTGGCCGTGCTCCTCGAAGAGGCGCACCTCGACATGCTTGGCCTGGGCGTGGCGGATGACGTTGGTAAGGGTCTCCTGAAAGATGCGGAAGAAGACGGTAGAGTACTCCTGCTCGGGATCGGGGGAGGGATCGGACGCGGAGATATCGACGGCGCAGGAGAGGCCGCTGCGGGAGGCGAAGTCATTGGCCTGCCACTCGAGGGCGGCGCCCAGGCCGAAGCTATCGAGGATGCCGGGGCGGAGCTCGGTGGCGATGCGGCGGACAGCCTGGATGGTATCATCGAGGTGGGCGACCATGGCCTTGACCTTTTCCTGGACGGGGACCTGGGCGCGAACGAGCTTGAGCGAGAGCCAAGCGAGGTCGAGCTTGAGGCCGGTGAGGGCCTGGCCGAGGCCATCGTGGACCTCGCGGGAGATGCGAGTGCGCTCTTCTTCACGGACCTCCTGAAGATAGGTGCTCAGGGCACGGAGCTGCTCGAGGGACTTGCGGAGCTCATCCTCGGCGCGGTGGCGCTCGCGGCGCTCGGCGCTTTCACGGAGAGCGCGGTGGACGGCGGGGCCGAGGCGGCCGAGGCGAGTCTTTAGGACGTAGTCGGTGGCGCCATTTTTAAGGGTCTCGATGGCGACCTCTTCGCCCATGGTGCCGGTGACGAAGATGAAGGGGACATCGGGGGCCTGCTCGCGGGCGATGGCGAGGGCGGCGTAGCCATCGAAGGCAGGGAGCGCGTAGTCCGACAGGATCATATCGGGCGGGTGGCGCTCGAGCTGCTCGAGGTAAGCGGGGCGGGAATCGACGCGCGTGAGAGTGAAGTGGACGCCGGCCTCGCGGAGGTAGTGCTCGATGAGCTCGGCGTGGGGCACATTATCCTCGAGCAGGAGGATGCGCAGCGCGGGGGCTCCCGCGCCGGGGGGAGGGCTGGGGGGTGGGGTGGACGAAGGAGAAGCGCCGGGCATGGAGGCGGCCGGGGCGCTCAGGCGGCGCCGGGGAAGGCGACCCCGGGGCGGGCCTCGGAGGGAGGCGGGTGATTGATGCCGACCCAAAAGAGCTCGAGCTGCTGCAGGACGACAGCGAAGCGGCGAAACTCGACGGGCTTGACGACGTAGGCATTGGCGCCGGCCTGATAGCAGCGGGTGACATCGCCATCATCCTGCGACGAGGTGAGCATGACGACGGGGATCGTCTTGAGGCGAGCATCGGACTTGACCTGGCGCAGGACCTCGAGGCCATCGACGAGGGGCATCTTCATATCGAGGAGGATGACGCAAGGGAGGCCGGTGGCGCGGTGGGCAAACTGGCGGCGGGCGTGAAGGTAGTCGAGGGCCTCGACGCCATCCTTGACGTGGACGACCCGCGGGGCGGGCGTGTGGGTGGCCAGGGTATGCAGGACGAGCTCGGCGACGACGGGATCGTCTTCGGCAAGGAGGATGTATTTTTCCTGGGGGATCATGCCGCGTCGTCCTTAGGGATGGGGAGGGAGAAGGAGAAGGTGGCACCGCCCTCGACGACGCCCTCGGCCCAGATGCGGCCGCCGTGGCGCTGGATGATGCGGCGGACATTGGCGAGGCCGATGCCGGTGCCCTCGTACTCGGCGGCGGAGTGGAGCCGCTGAAAGACGCCGAAGAGCTTGCCGACGTAGCGCATGTCGAAGCCAGCGCCGTTATCGCGGATGCTGACGACGAGCTCTTCGCCCTGGACGGCGGAGGCGATCTCGATCGTCGCAGGGGTGCGGCGGCGGGTGTATTTCACCGCGTTGGAGAGAAGATTGAAGAAGACTTGGCGCATGAGGAAGGGATCGGCGTAGACGTGGGGCAGATCCTGCACGCGCCACTCGATGGCGCGATTATCGGTGGCCGCGAGAAGATCGCGGCGGACATCCTTAACGATGTCGCCGAGGTTGAAGCGGACCTTGTGGATCTCGGCGCGGCCGATGCGGGAGAAGGCGAGGAGATCTGCGATCATGCGCCCCATGTTTTCGGCGGAGTCGCAGATGGTGGCGAGGTGACGACGATTTTTCTCCTCGAGCTTTTCACCGAGGTCGGCCTTGAGCATCTCGGCAAAGCCGGCGATGTGGATGAGGGGGGCGCGCAGATCGTGCGAAATAGAATAGGAGAAGGCCTCGAGCTCGTGGTACGCGGCCTGAAGCTCGGCGGTGCGCTCGGCGACGCGGCGCTCGAGCTCGGCATTGAGCCGGTGAATCTCATCCTCGGTCTGCTTGCGCTTGGTGATATCGCGCGCGATGGTGGAAAAGCCAGTAAGACGGCCCTGATCGTCGCGGAGCGCGGTGATGACGAAGCTGGCCCAATAGAGGGAGCCATCCTTGCGGACCTGCCAGCACTCGTCGTGAAAGCGGCCCTCGGCGGTGGCGACAGCGAGGGCCTGATCGGGCTTTTTCCGCTCCATATCCTCGGGGGTGTAGAAGCGGTGGAAGCGGCGGCCGATAATCTCCTGCGCCCGAAAGCCCTCGATGCGCTCGGCCCCGGCATTCCACGTAGTGATGCGGCCGTGGGTATCGAGCATGTAGATGGCGTAGTCCTCGACGCCCTCGACGAGGAGGCGGAAGCGCTCCTCGCTCTTACGGAGGGCCTCCTCGGTGCGGCGACGATCGGTGATATCGCGGATGAAGCTGGTGAAAACGGGAGGGCCCTCGCCGGGGATGCGGGTGACGGTAAGCTCGACGGGGAACTCGGCGCCATTAGCCCGCAGGGCGGTAACCTCGACACGGTGGCCAAGCATACGGCCGCGCCCGGTCTGGAGGAAGCGCTTCATGCCCTTCTGGTGGAGCTCGTGATTGGACGGCGGAATGATGAGCTCGGCCATGTCGCGGCCCATGGCGAGGGCGCGGCTGTAACCGAAGATGCGCTCGGCGGCGGGATTCCACTCGATGATGCGGCCCTCCTCATCGGCGGAGACGATGGCGTCGAGGGCGGTCTCGAGCACAGCGGCCTTGCGGGTCTCGCTGCGGCGAAGAGCCTCCTCGGCCTGCTTGCGATCGGTGATATCGCGGATGAAGGCGGTGAAAAGCGGCGGCTCGCTGGCGGCGATCTGGGTAAGGGCAAGCTCGATGGGAAACTCGTCGCCGGAAGCGCGCATGGCCATGACCTCGACGGGACGGCCGATGAGGGAGCCGACGCCATTCATAAGATAGTCGGCGAGGCCCGGGAGGTACTTCTGCGTGACGTGGCGGGGGACGATGAGGCTATCGAGCGATTTGCCGAAGGCGGCCTCGCGGTGATAGCCGAAGATCTTCTCGGCGGCGTGATTCCACTCGCGGACGATGCCGCGGTGATCGATGAGGACGACGGCATCGAGGGAGGCCTCGAGGATGGCGGCCTTGCGCGCCTCGCTCTCGCGGAGGGCGGTGGCGGCGGCGCGGGCGGTGGAGAGATCGTGCAGCAGGACCTGCACCGCGGGCTGATCCTCGAACGTGAGGGGGATCATGGCCATCTCGACGGCGACGATGGAGCCATCGAGCCGGCAGACGGCCTCCTCGTGGAAGGGGATGGCGGTGGCGCGCTCGGCGCGGCGGGGGGACCAGGGCTGCGGAGTGCCGGAGCTGAGAAGGGACTTGAGGCGCTCCTCGATATGCTGGCGATCCTCGGCGGGGATGATATCGGCGAGGGGGCGGCCGAGGAGCTGCTCGGGCTCGCCGGCGGCGAGGAGGCGGCAGGCGGCGGTATTGAGAAATACGATACAGCCATCGCTGATGACGAGGAGGGCATCGGGGCAGACCTCGACGAGGCGGCGGTAGCGCTCCTCGCTCTTGCGGAGCGACTCCTGGTGCCTGAGGCGCTCGGTGACATCGCGCGTGACCTGAGTGAAGCCGCGGAGGCGACCCTGCTCGTCGCGCAGGGCGCGGATGGCGACCTGCGCGCCGAAGGGCACCTCACCCTTGCGGACGCGCCAGCCCTCATCCTCGAAGCGGCCCTGCTCGGCTGCGATGCGGAGATCACGCTGAGGGCGGCCATCCTGGCGCTCCTGCTCGCGATAGAGGCACTCGAAGTGCTGGCCGACGATCTCGGAGGATTTGTAGCCGAGCACTTGCTCTGCGCCGGTATTCCAGCTCGTGACCTGGCCGGTGGGATCGACCATGAAGATCGCGTAGTCTTTGACTCCATCGACGAGGAGGCGAAAGCGCTCCTCGCTGTCGCGGAGATCCTTCTCGGCCTTCAGGCGCTTTTTGCGCTCCTCGGAGAGGCGGAGCGCGCGCTGCACCGCGGGGACGAGGTTGGACATACGGCTCTTGAGCACGTAGTCAGTGGCGCCGCTGCGGAGGGAATCGATGGCGACCTCCTCGCCCATGGTGCCCGTGACGAAGATGAAGGGGGTATTGGGCGTGCGCTCGCGGGCGATGGCGAGGGCACTAAAGCCATCGAAGCCCGGGAGCCCGTGATCGGAAAGGATGATGTCGGGCGGATTGTCGGCGACTTCCTGGAGGAAGTCCTCCCGCGTCTCGACCCGGCGGGAGGAGAAAGCGAGGCCGGCGTGGCGCAACTCATGGTGGATGAGCGTCACATCGGCGGCGACGTCCTCCAGGATCAGGATGCGGAGTTCTTTTTTCACGGGCAGGGTAGGGAAAGGCGTGGAGGCGAATCAGGAGGCCGGGGCGGGGCGATCGGGCGGGGGCGCCGCAAGCTCATCGAGCTCGACCGGAGCGCGAGAGGAGCGACGGGCAAGCGCGCGAGCGTAGGCCTCGAGGACGCCGGAGGCGGTGCGGGCCCAGTCGAACTGGCGGACGTGGGCGAGGCCAGCGGCGCGCAGGCGGCGGCGCAGCGCATCGTCGGAGGCGATGCGATTGAGCTGCCACGCCAGATCGTCGATATCGGTGGGATCGGCGAGGGCGGCGGCCTCGCCGCAGACCTCCCCGACGGCACCGATGCGGGAGGCGAGCACCGGGCAGCCGCACGCCATGGCCTCGAGCGGAGGAAGGCCGAAGCCCTCGAACAGCGAAGGATATACGCAGACGGTGGCGGCATGATACCACATGGGCAGCTCCTCGGCAGGCACGAAACCGAGCACGCGGATATCGGAGGCGAAAGGGGATCGCCGCACGAGGTCGTGGATGACCTCTGCGCCGTGCCAGTCGCTGCCCGCGAGCACGAGCTGCCAAGGGGAGGGCGAGGAGGCCTTCATGCGATTGAAGGCCTCGATCAGGCGGGCATGGTTCTTGGCCGGATGCTCAAGCCGCGAGACGTAGATGAAGAACGGAGCGCGAAGATCGTGCTGGCGACGGATGGTGGCGAGCGCGGCCTCACGATCGCCGGGCCGGAAGCGGGCGTGATCGACGCCATTGTGCACGACGGAGAGACGAGAGCGCGGGACCTTGAAAAAGCGGTCGACATCGTGACCGGTGTCGGCGCTGACGGTTACAATCTCATCCTGCCGGTGGGCGAGCTGACGGACGACGACGCGGCCATAGAACATCCGGAGTAGGTCGTACTTGCCCGGCAGCCGAAAAGGCGCGAGGTCGTGGATCGTGGCGACGAGCGCGCACGGGCGGCGCCAGAGCATGCGGCGGTAGCTGGGCACGTGGAGGACATCGAGGCCGAGCTGACGGGCGAGGGCGGGCAGCGTGAATTGATGCCAGAGGATATTGCGCACCGCGGGACGGTGCTTCTCCTCAATAGGGACGATACGCATCGCATCGCCGACGAAGGCGAAGAGCGGCAGATCCTCCTCAAGGACGAAAAGCGTGAACTCGTGACGCTCGGCGCTGGGGAGGAGAGCGCGAACCAGGGCGAGCACGTATTGGCCGACGCCGGACTTGCCCCGCTGGATGACCGACGTGGAGATGCCTATCCTCATCGGCCTCCCTCCAACAGAGTTTGCTCAAGCCGGGTAAGGCGGAGGACGTTGCGGATATTGGCCTGCGGCTGGGAGAAGCGCAGCGAGATCTGCCGCTCGCGGGCCCACTTCTGCACGCGCAGCATGAGGGCGGCACCCGAACTATCGATGAAGCGGAGGCGGGAGAGATCGATGTCGATGCGGGTGGCACCGGCCTCAACGAAGCCTTGGAGATGATCGAGGGTGGCGCTCCAGACTTGGCCGACATTGGCGGCGACGAGTTCGCCGTGCCAGGCGAGGGAGCGCTGGATGGCGTCGTGGTGGACCGGATCGGCCGAAAGCGAAGAGGTGAGCTCGATCAACTGCTGGCGGTCACGGGCGACGGCGAAGTAGTCGGAGAGCTGTAGCGTAGCGAGGGCGCGCCGCACGGCGGGGCTCGGCGAGAGCAGCACGAGGTGGCGGGAACGGGCGGCGAGGGTCTTCTTGTGGCGGGTGAGGAAAGCGACGCCGGTGGCATCGATGCGCCTCACGTGGGAGAGATCGAGCACGGTGTGCTCAGGGCGGGCCTCGATGCGGGCCCAGAGCTCGCGATCGCGCTCGAAGCCCCGGCGATTGAGCTGCACCCCTACGTCGTAGCAGCACCAGCCAGACGTGCGGATGGGGCGCGAGACGGGCGGCACACGAAACTCGCGGCGCGTGGAGAGGCTGCGAGCCTGGCGAGCGACGGCAGGGAGGAAGTGCACGAGATCGCCCGCATAGCGCTTGTAGAGGCGCTTGGGCTCCTGGAGGAGCCGGTAAATCCACTCAGTGCCGCTGCGGCGCATCCAGTTGGGCGCGCGCTTCACCCGGCCAGCGAGGAAGTCGATGGTGGCGCCGACGCCGATGGCGACCGGCACTCCGAGGGAGCGGTAGTGCATCGCGACCCACTTCTCCTGCTTGGGGCAGCCGAAGGAAACGAGGAGGATATCGGCGCGGGCCGCACGGATGCGGCGCTCGATCTCGGCGTGATCCATCTCGAGCAGCGAGGCGAACGGCGGGGAGTAGTGGCCGGCGATCTGGAGGGTGGGGTGCTGGGCCAGCAGCTTGGCGGAGGCCTCGGCGGCGACGCCCTCGGCGGCGCCTAGGAGGAAGATGCGGTGGCCCTTGGCGGCGGCACGGGCGATCAACTGCGGAGCGAGGTCGGAGCCCGCGACGCGCTCAGGGAGACGATTGCCCAACCAACGGGAGAGCCACAGGAGCGGCGTGCCGTCGCAGAGAACGAGGTCGGCATCGAGGAGGATGCGGCGCAGCTCCACATCGTGAGCGGCCTGAGTGAGGAAATCGACGTTGGCGGTCACCACATAGTGGGGCTGGCGCGACGCGATCATGGCATCGATGCGATCAAGGGTGCCCTCGATCGTGAGGGGATCGAAGGGGATGCCCAGCATCGCGACAGGGCGCGGGGCAGCGGAAACGCGGGCGGCCGAAGTGGCGGCCGGGCGAAGGAGGGCGGACGGATGAAGTTCGGCGAGGGCGGGCGCCGTGGCAGAGTTCATGCACCCATTGAACCGGGTCCGCGAAAATTGCGCTATGGGGGCAGACCCTTCCGCTTTGGGCGGACGGATTTCAACCCACCCTCGAACTGGGGCCTAGACCTACTTACCGGGGTGGAGCGGCTCAACTAGGATGGGCGGCGAATGGTCCACCCAGAAAAGATTCTCCCTACCGGGGGTGTCGAAGCGTACTCGCTTTCCAGCCTTCAGCACGGCATGCTTTTCCATGCGCTGAAGGGAGTGTCGGACGTGGACTTGCAGCAGGTGGTGTGCGAAACGCCCGAGGTGTTGGATCCAGCGGCGTTTGCCCAAGCCTGGCGAGACACGGTGGCGCGCCATGAGGCGCTACGGGTGAGTTTTGCATGGAATGGGGCGGGGGAACCCAGCCAGCGCGTGCAGCCCGCGGACGCCGCGGCGCGAGCGCTGGAGGTGCGGGCGCTCCAAGGCGGCTGCGGCGAGGCCGAGTGCCGTGCATCCCTGGAAGCGTACCTCGCCGAGGATCGCCGCCGCGGATTTGCCTCACTAGCGGCGGCACCGCTGCTGCGGGTGGCTTTTCTCACCGAAACGAGCGCCGAGGCGCCGCGGAGCTGGTGGGTGGCAACGTACCACCATATCCTGCTCGATGCACGCTCGATGGTGCCGCTCTTTCGCGATGTGATGGAGCGGTATGACGCGCTGGCGAGCGGCCGGGCCGTGGAGCCGGTGCGCGGAGCGGGGGCCTACGGCGCCGTGGCGACATGGCGGCAGAGCCTGGACCACGAACACTCGGAGGGTTTTTGGCGCGAGTACCTGCGCGGATTTTCGACGCCGACGGTGGTGCCGGTCGCCCGGGCCGTGGCGGAGGCCGCCGGCGACGCCGGCGCCGCGGACCAGGTAGACGCGCTTTCAGAAGAGACCACGGACGGACTGCGTCGCACGGCCGACCGCCATGCTGTCACAGTGAATACGCTCGTGCAGGCAGCGTGGGCGCTGGTGCTGAGCAGGTACAGCGGAGAGACCGAGGTGGTCTTCGGCGCATTGCGCGCCTGCCGCCATGTGCCCGTCGAGGGAGCGTCGGAGATGGTGGGCCTCTTTATCAATACGGTGCCGGTGCGCGCGCGGATGGACGATGCCGAGACGATCGGCGCTTGGCTGACGGGCCTGCGGCGCCAGTGGATCGCGCTGCGCGAATATGAGCACACTCCGCTCAACCGAGTGCAGGCCTGGAGTGAGATCCCTGCCGGGCGCGCACTCTTCGATACCCTGCTGAACTACCAAGAGACCCCGTGGGACAGTGCGCTCCGAAGCCTGGGCGGCCGCTGGGCGCAGCGTCGCTTCGAAATCCGCAGCCGCACGGGCTACCCGCTGGCGATCGATGTCTACGGCGGGGCGGCACTGACGCTACGCGTCTTTTTCGAGCGCAGCCGGTTTGAGCCGGCGACGGTGGCGCGTCTGCTGGGGCATTTCCGCACAGTGCTCGAGGCGCTCGCTGCCGACAGCTGCCAGACGGTGGGCCAGCTGCCGCTGCTCACCGCGAGCGAACGGGAGGAAATCCTCGTCGGCTGGAATCGGACCGAGGCGACCTACCCGCGCTATACATGCGCGCACCTGGAGTTTGAGCGTCGCGTGGAGCTGGCACCCGAGCGCATCGCGGTGACGGATGATAACACGACGTTGACGTACCGCGAACTCAACGTGAGGGCGAACCGCGTCGCGCGGCTTTTGCGCGATCTCGGCGTGGGGCCGGATACGCTCGCGGCAGTATGCATGGATCGCTCGGTGGAGATGATCGTCGCCTGGCTCGGCGTGTTGAAGGCCGGCGGCGCGTTTGTGCCGCTCGATCCAAGCTATCCGAGAGAGCGGCTGGCGTTTCAATTAAGCGACTGCGCCGCCCCCGTGCTGCTCACGCAGCCCGGCCTGCGTGAGCGTCTCGATATGGTGCCGCCAGAGGTGACGGTGGTCGTCGTGCCAGCGGATGGCAGCGGCTTCGAGTTGGAGTCGGATCGCGGACTCGTGCCGCTTTCGACTGCGAACAATCTCGCCTACGTGATCTACACCTCCGGCTCCACGGGCCAGCCGAAGGGCGTGCAGATCGAGCACCGCGCGCTGATGAATCTCGTGACGTGGCACCAACAGCTCTACCATGTGGCGCCAGCCGACCGGGCGACCCATCTGGCGAGCCCGGCCTTCGACGCCTCGGTATGGGAGATCTGGCCCTATCTCGCGGCGGGGGCGAGCGTGCACATCCCCGGCGATGAGACGCGCCTCTCGCCTGCTGCACTGTGGCGATGGATGGCGGAGAAGGAAATCACGCTCTCTTTCATGCCGACGCCGCTCGCCGAGGCGGCGATGGCGGAGTTTACCGGCGGCCGGCTCGCGCTGCGCGCGCTGCTCACCGGCGGCGACAAGCTCAAGCGCCGTGCGCCGGCGGACTTCCCCTGCACGCTGGTGAATCACTATGGGCCCACCGAGAGCACCGTCGTCGCGACGTGCATCCCGGTCGAGGCCGATGCCGTGGATGCGACCTCCGCGCCGACCATCGGCCGCCCCATCGCCAATACCACCGTGTATGTGCTGGACCGCGCGCTGCGGCCAGTGCCAGTCGGTGTGCCGGGGGAGTTGTTCATCGGCGGAGAGAGCCTGGCGCGCGGCTACTTGAACCGGCCGGAACTGACCGCCGAGCGCTTCGTGCAGGTCTCGCTCGAGGGCGCGCCCGCCGCGAGGCTGTATCGCACCGGCGATCTTGTGCGTTGGACGGAGGATGGCCGGATAGAGTTTTTGGGTCGCCTAGATGGCCAGGTGAAGATCCGCGGGCACCGCATCGAGCTTGGCGAGATCGAGGCGACGCTCCAATCCCACCCCGGCATCCGCGAGAGCGTGGTGCTCGTGCGCCCCAACGAGCGCGGTGAGCCCGAACTCGTCGCCTACGCGCTCGCGCAGCCGGGCGCAGAGCTGGCGGAGACCGAGGCTCTGGTGTTTTTGCGCAGCAAGCTGCCAGCATACATGATCCCTTCGGCACTGCTCCTGCTGGAGGCCTGGCCGCTCACGCCCAATGGCAAGATCGACCGCCGCGCGCTGCCCGCGCCAGCGCTCCGTAGTGCCGCGAGCGGTACGGCGGCCGCCGCGCCGCGCACACAGACAGAGCAGGCGGTGGCGCGCATCTGGTCCGACGTGCTTGGCCGCACGCAGGTCGGCCGCGAGGACAATTTCTTCGACCTCGGGGGACACTCGCTGCTCGCGGCACAGGTAATCTCGCGCCTCGGCGCCGTGGTCTCCGCACCGATCTCGGTGCGCGTGCTTTTCGATCGGCCGACGCTGGGCGCTTTTGCCGCCGAACTGGATCGCACGGCCGCCGAACGCTCGCCTGCCCGCCCTCCGCTCCAGCGCATCCAACGCCGCTCGACCCGTACCGAACTCGAACTCGTCCAGCCCACCTGATTTTCCGCCATGGCCACCGTCGCATCTCCCTCCGCCACCGACTCGGCTCCCGCCTCCGCCGCGCTGGAGCGCCCGATACCGGCCTCCTCGGGCCAGCGCCGGCTGTGGTTTCTCGAGCAGATGGAGCCGGGCTCACCGCTCTATAACATCCCCTACCTCGTCCGTCTGCGCGGCACGCTCGATGAGAGGGCGCTGGATCGTTCGCTCGCTCGCATCGTGGAGCGGCACGAGGCCCTGCGCACGAACTTCGTCGCCGCCGGCTCTGAGCCCGTGCAGGTCATCAAGACCTCGTGGGCGATGGATCTACCGACGACCGACCTGAGCCACGTGCCGGAGGCCAGCCGGGAAGCCGAGCTGAAGCGTCTCACGACGGAGGAGGCGAAGAAGCCCTTCGACCTTCAGCACGATCTCATGCTGCGGGTGCGGCTTTTCCGCCTCTCGCCCACCGAGCACGCGCTGATGCTGGTAATGCACCATATCGCGTCGGACGGCTGGTCGATGGCAGTGATCTACCGCGAACTGGGGGTGTGCTACGCTGCTTTCGCGCAGGGCAAGCAGCCCGAGCTGGCGGAGCCCGAGATCCAATACGCCGATTTTGCGGAGTGGCAGCGCGAGTACCTTCAGGGCGAGACCCTGGACCGCCTGACCAGTTATTGGAAGAAGCAGATCGCCGGCGCACCGGCGCTGCTCGAGCTGCCCACGGACCTCGCGCGCCCTCCGCTCCAGTCGCACCGCGGCGAGTGTGTGGCCCTTAATCTGCCAGCCAAGCTGGTCACCGATCTCAAGAAACTCAGCACGCAGCAGCGTGTGACGTTTTTCATGA
Source organism: uncultured Opitutus sp. (assembly GCA_964480585.1). Lineage (GTDB taxonomy): Bacteria > Verrucomicrobiota > Verrucomicrobiia > Opitutales > Opitutaceae > ER46. Next base: position 13,014 of record CAYZPV010000015.1, read on the forward strand.
CATTGCTCGCCGGCTTCAAGGTGGTGCTGCACCGCTATAGCGGCCAGACGGATCTTGTCGTCGGCTCTCCTGTCGCAGGCCGAGATGCTGCCGAAACGGAGGGGGTCGTCGGTTTCTTCATTAACACCGTGCTCATGCGCACCAGCCTCGCCGGGGATCCCACCGCCAAAGAGCTGCTGGCCCGCGTGCGCGATATGTCGCTGGAGGCCTTCGAGCACCGCGAGATGCCCTACGAGAAGCTTGTGGAGGAGCTGCAGCCGCAGCGCAACCTGAGCTTCGATCCGATCTGCCAGGTCTACTTCGCGCTGCAAAACATGCCGACCGCTCCGCTCAAGCTGAGCGGCATCGATCTCAGTATCGCGCCCGTTTATACCGGCACTGCTAAGTCCGACCTCACCGTATGGGCGATAGAGCAGGCTAATGGCGAACTCGAGATCACTGCCGAGTACGCGCTCGATCTCTTCAAAGGTGAGACCATCCAGCGATTCCTCGGGCACTTCCAGACCGTGCTCGAGGGCATGGTGGCCAATCCCGAGACCAAGCTGTCGCAACTCCCCCTGCTCACATCAGCCGAGCGCAGCCAGATGATCGGCGAGTGGAACGACACAAGGATGGAATATCCGCGCGAAAAGACGCTCCATCAGCTCTTTGCCGAGCAGGCGGCGCGGACGCCCGACGCGGTGGCCCTGGTTTTCGACGAGCAGCAGCTCACTTACGCCGAACTCAACGCCAAGGCAGAGCGCGTCGCCGCGCTGCTGCGCGAGCACCAGGTCGGACCGGATACGCTGATCGGCGTCTATGTCGAACGTTCGGTGGAGATGATGGTAGGCCTTCTCGGAATCCACAAAGCGGGAGCCGCTTATGTGCCACTCGATCCCAAGTATCCGAAGGAGCGCATCGCTTTCATGCTGCAGGATTCGCAGGCACCGGTGCTGCTCACGCAGCTCGGCCTCGTCGCCAAGCTCCCTGCGCACCAGGCTGCGGTAATCTGCCTGGATGAAGTCCTCCGCAGCGTGGCTCCCGCCACGATGCCCGTCGCGGTGGAGACCCGTCCTGAGCACCTCGCCTACGTGCTCTACACCTCCGGCTCCACGGGCAATCCGAAGGGCGTGATGGTGACACATCGGAATGTGGTGAACTTCTTCGCGGGCATGGATCGCGTGCTCGGCACGGAGCCTGGCGTATGGCTCGCAGTCACGAGTATTTCCTTCGATATCTCGGTGCTCGAGCTCTTCTGGACGCTCGCGCGAGGCTACAAAGTCGTGCTGCTCTCGGACGCGGCCAAGCTCCCTGGCCTGGCTGAAGCGAAGCGCGCCTCCGCGGCTCCTGCGAAGAAGGCGATGGAGTTTTCGCTATTCTACTTCGCTAGCGAAGAATCCACGGAAGGAGATCGCTACAAGCTCTTGCTGGAAGGCGCCAAGTTTGCCGACGCTCACGGTTTCAAGGCCGTGTGGACGCCAGAGCGACACTTCCACTCCTTCGGCGGCCTCTATCCCAATCCCGCCGTCGTCGGCGCGGCCATCGCTGCCGTGACGCAGCGTGTCGAGATCCGCGCCGGAAGTTGCGTGACGCCGCTTCATCATCCGGCCCGCGTCGCGGAGGAATGGTCGGTAGTCGACAATCTTTCCCGTGGCCGCGTGGGCATCTCCGTGGCCAACGGCTGGCACGATCGCGATTTCGCCCTCATGCCGCAGAACTACGCAGAGCGCCGCGCACTGATGCGCCAGAGCATGGAGACGATCCGCAAGCTCTGGAGAGGCGAAGCGGTCGAGTTTACTGGCGGCCGCGGCAACCCCGTTCCCATCAAGATATACCCGCGCCCGATCCAGAAGGATCTGCCTATGTGGGTGACCGCTGCGGGGAGCCCCGAGACGTTCAAGCTCGCGGGCGAGATGGGCGCGGGCGTGCTCACGCACCTGCTCGGCCAGGAGCTTGACGATCTCAAGAAAAAGATCGCGCTCTACCGCCAGGCCCGCCGCGATGCCGGCCATGCGGGCGAGGGCTGCGTGACCATCGCGCTGCATACCTTTGTCGGCGACGACCTCGAGGCGGTGAAGGCCAAGGTGAAGGAGCCGCTAATCCGCTACCTCGCCGATTCCGCAGACCTCATGAAGAGCCTGTCGCAGGCGATGTATCCCGGCGCGGAGATGAAGAATCTCACCGCAGAGGAGACGCGTGGCCTCGTCGAGTACTCCTTCAATCGCTACTTCGACACCTGTGGCATGCTCGGTACGAGCGATACCTGCCGCAAGACGCTGGCCAGGCTCTCCGCCATCGGCATCGACGAGGTCGCGTGCCTTATCGACTTCGGCGTCGATACCGAGTCGACCCTCCAAGCGCTCAACAAGCTCGACGCCGTCCGCGCCGATTGGCAGGCCGCCTCCGCCAACTCCTCCGATGCCGCGCCGACGCAGACCGTCTCGCTCATCGACCAGATGCAACGCCACGCGGTGACACATCTCCAGTGCACACCCTCCTTCGCGCGGATGCTCGCCGGCTCGGGTGAGACGCTCGCGGCGCTCAAGTCTCTACGCAAGCTCCTCGTCGGTGGAGAAGCGCTGCCGACCGGCCTGGCCGAGCAGCTGCGCCGCGATCTTCCGGGCGACATCCACAATATGTACGGCCCGACCGAGACGACCATCTGGTCCACGACCAGCCTTGTCGGCTCGATCGAGAGCTCCACCGGCGCAGTCGATATCGGCCAGCCGATGGCCAACCAGCAGACCTATATCCTCGATGGCCAGCGCCAGCCCGTCCCGGTCGGCGTCCCCGGCGAGCTCTGGATCGCGGGCGACGGCGTCGCGCGCGGCTACCTGCGCCGTCCCGAGCTGACCAACGAGAAGTTCGTCGCCGACCCCTTCATCTCCGGCAATCGCATGTACCGCACCGGCGACCTCGTGCGCTACCGCACCGATGGTACGATCGATTTCCTCGGGCGCGTCGACCACCAGGTCAAGGTACGCGGCCACCGCATCGAACTCGGCGAGATCGAGGCTGCTTTGATGCAGCACTCGGATATCCGCCAGTCCGTCGTCGTCCTGCGCACCGACAATCCCGACGACCCGCAGCTCACTGCCTATCTCGTACCTGCCGCTGGCAGCGAGGCTCCCGCGCCCAATGCGCTGCGCGATTTCCTCAAGCAGAAGCTTCCCGAGCATATGGTGCCGGCGGTCTATGTCTCGCTGGAGCAGCTCCCGATGACGCCCAATGGCAAGATCGATCGCAAGGCGCTGCCGGCCCCCCAGGGCAGCCGCGTAAAAGGCGAGGGCGAGTTTGTCGCTCCCACCGGCGGTATCGAGCAGTCGCTGGCGCAGATCTGGAAGGATATCCTGCACGTCGAGCAGCTCGGCGTGGACGACAACTTCTTCGATTTCGGCGGGCACTCGCTCCAAGTGGTGCAGGTGCAGAATCGCCTGCGTGAGACGGTCGGCGTCGATGTGCCCGTGCTGAAGCTCTTCCAGTTTCCGACGATTCGCGCGCTTGCAAAGTTCATCGAGGAGCAGAATGGCGGCGCGGGCGGTGACGACGCCTTCCGTGCCCGCATCGAGGAGCGCACCCGCCGCCGCCAGGGCGCGATGACGATCCGCCGCCGCGTCGCGGCCCCGGCAACGATGCCGTAACGGGCACCGCGCCGCCTCCAGTCTAATCCTACATTCATTCGGTCCAAATGAATCCCAGCGAAACCCCGGAAAGCATCGCCATCATCGGGATGGCGGGGCGCTTCCCTCAGGCAAAGAATATCGACGAATTCTGGCGTAATCTGCGCGAAGGCCGCGAGAGCGTGTCCTTCTTCGACGATGCCCAGGTGGAGTGGCTGCCGATCGAGCACCCGCCGCGCCTGGACGACCCGCGCTACGTCAAGGCCCGCGCCGTGATGGAGAAGCCCGAGTGGTTTGACGCGACCTTCTTCGGCATGACTCCCAAGGAGGCGGAGGTGATGGATCCGCAGCACCGCGTGTTTCTCGAGTGCGCCTGGGAGGCGCTGGAGCACGCCGGGTGCAATCCCGACACGTACGAGGGCATGATAGGCGTGTTCGCCGGTGCGAGCATGAACACGTACCTCTTCACCAATCTCCTCACGAATCCAAATCTCGTGAAGGACTTTGGCCTCTTCTCGTCGATGATCATGAACGACGGGGACTTCGTGCCGACCCGAGTCTCGTACAAGTTCAATCTCCGGGGCCCGAGCGTCAATGTGCAGACGGCCTGCTCGACGTCGCTCGTCGCTGTGTGCATGGCCGCGCAGAATCTCCTCGGTTATCGCTGCGACGTGGCGCTCGCCGGCGGCGTCTCGATCACCTTTCCGGCCCATCGCGGCCAGCATCATCAGGAGGGCGGCATCCTTTCGCCCGACGGGCATTGCCGCACCTTCGATGCCAAGGCCGCCGGCACCGTGCTCGGAGACGGCGCGGGCGTGGTCGTGCTCAAGCGCCTGAGCGATGCACTCGCCGATGGCGACAATGTGCTCGCGGTGATCAAGGGCACTGCGATCAACAACGACGGGTCCGTGAAGATCGGCTATACCGCGCCCAGCGCCGATGGCCAGGCGGAGGCTATCGCCCTCGCGCAGGCCGAGGCGGGCATCGCGCCCGACAGCATTTCCTACATCGAGGCACACGGCACCGGCACGCCGCTAGGTGACCCGATCGAGATCGCGGGTTTGACGAAGGCCTTCGGCCCCACGCGCAAGAAGCAGTTCTGCGCCATCGGCTCGGTGAAGAGCAATATCGGCCACCTCGACATCGCCGCCGGCGTCGCCGGACTCATCAAGACCGTGCTTGCACTCCAGCACGAGGCGATCCCGCCAAGCCTGCACTTCGAGTCGCCCAATCCGAAGATCGATTTCGCCAACAGCCCCTTCGTCGTCAATCACACGCTCAAGCCCTGGCCGCGCACCGGAGCGCCCCGCCGCGCGGGCGTGAGCTCCTTCGGCATTGGTGGCACCAATGCGCACGCGGTGCTTGAGGAGGCGCCAGCGCCACAGCCGACGAGCGCGTCGCGCAAGAAACAGCTCCTGCTACTCTCAGCCAAGTCTGCCGCCGCCCTCGAGGCCGCCACCGATAATCTCGCGGCGCATCTGGCGGGGCAGGGGAGCGCAGCCGCGATCGCCGATGTGGCCTATACGCTCCAAGTAGGTCGCAAGGTCTTCCCGTATCGCCGCGCCGTCGTCGTCGACGATACCACCGACGCGCTCCGAGTGCTCCGCGCCAAGGATGCGAAGCAACTCATCACGGCCCGCTCCGATGCCGCCGGCCCCAAGGTCGCATTTCTCTTCCCCGGCCAAGGTTCGCAGTCTGTCGGTATGGCGCATGAGCTTTACGCGACCGAGCCGAGCTTCCGCGCCACCGTCGACCGCTGCTGCGACTGGCTCAAGCCGCGCCTCGGTCTCGACCTGCGCGAGGTGATGTTTGCCCCCGCCGAGCGCGCCGAGGCGGCGGGCAAGCTGCTGACCGAGACGCGTGTCACGCAGCCGGCTCTTTTTGTGGTGGAGTACGCGCTCGCGCAGCTCTGGATGAGCTGGGGCGTGAAGCCGACGGCGATGATCGGCCACTCGCTCGGCGAGTACGTGGCTGCGACGCTCGCGGGCGTGATGACTTTGGAGGATGCGTTGACGCTCGTCGCCGAGCGCGCGCGGCTCATGCAGGCGCAGCCTGCCGGAGCCATGATTGCCATCCGCCTGCCTGAGGAGCAGGTGAGGCTGCTCCTCCGTACCGATTTGGCGCTCGCGGCGGTCAACGCCCCGGGCTTGTGCGTCGTTTCCGGACCATTCGATGCCGTTGAAGCATTGGAGCGGGAACTTGCCGCGAGCGCCATTCCCTCCAAGCGGCTCGCGACCTCGCACGCCTTCCACTCCGCGATGATGGAGCCCGCGCTCAAGCCGCTCGCCGATGTGCTCCGCCGGATGAAGCTCAGCGCACCCAAGCTCGCCTGGGTCTCCAACGTGACCGGCAAGTGGATCACCCCGCAGCAGGCCACCAGCCCCGAGTATTGGACGACCCACCTCCGCCAGACCGTGCGCTTCGCCGATGGCGTGGCCGAGCTCATCGCCGGTGGCAGCACCGTACTCCTCGAAGTCGGCCCCGGTTCCACACTCGCCAGCCTCGCGCGCCAGCACACCGCCACGGCCAATGGCGCCGCGACTACCGTCGCCACCCTCGGCCGCGCCAAGGAAGGCGCGAGCGATCTCGCCGCCATGCTCTCCGCCCTTGGTGAGCTGTGGGTCGCCGGCGTCGTACCGAACTGGCGCGATGGCTTCTACGCCGCCGAGACGCGCCGCATCGTCCCGCTCCCCACATATCCGTTCGAGCGCAAGCGCTACTATATCGAGCCCGCGCCTGGCGTCACCAGCGGCCCCGTCGTCGCCACGCAAGCCCGCACGGCGGTCGTCGAAGGCTCCATCACGTCCGAGCAACCGGCCGCCGCTGCTCCCGCAAACTCCACGGAGGCCGGCACCGTCGCCACGCTCCGCAAGCTCTTCCAAAACCTCTCCGGCTACGACCTCGCCTCGGCCTCCGCCGACGCCTCGTTCTACGAACTCGGCTTCGACTCGCTCTTCCTCACGCAGGCCAGCCGGGCTGTCTCGCGCGAGTTCGGCGTCGAGGTGACCTTCCGCCAGCTCCGCGAAGACTTCGTATCCTTCGCCACGCTCGCCGCGCACCTCGATGCGCGCTCCGGAAAATCTGCTGCCGCACCGATGCCCGCCGCCAATTCCACGGCTCCCGCCTCCGACTCAAAGCCGTTTCCTCTCAGCGACGCCCAGCGCGAAGTCTGGTTCGCGAGCCAGATGAGCTTCGGTTCGTCCCTCGCGTACAATGAGTCGATGACGCTTCGCCTCACCGGCGCCCTCGACCTTGCTGCCCTCCAGCGTGCGCTCAACGCTCTCATCGCCCGCCACGAGTCCCTGCGTATCCGCATTTCCGCGGACGGCGAGACGCAGCACATCGCCGCTAGCGCCACCGCCGACGCCAAGCTCTCGATCTCCGAATCCCAGCCTGAGGCCGCCTGGCAGGAGGCGCAGGTCCGCCAGCCCTTCACGCTCGCCGGCGGCGCGCTCTTCCGCCCCGCGCTGCTCAAGGTCGACGCCCACACTCATCTCCTCGCCCTCGTCGTCCATCACGTGATCGCCGACGGCTGGTCGCTCGGCCTCATGGCCCGCGAGCTCGGCGCACTCTATCAGGCCGAGCTCTCCGGTAAACCCGCCGCGCTCGCTCAGCCCGCCTCCTTCAGCGCCTACCTCGCGCGCAAGGACACCGCCGCCGCACTCCCCGCCGCCCGCGACTACTGGCGCAACGAGTTCCAATCCGGCGCACCCTCCTTCGATCTCCCCACGGATCGCCCGCGCAAGGCCGAGCGCGACTACTCCGGCGCGCTCGCCCTCCGCACGCTCGCCCCGTCGACCGCCGCCGCCCTCAAGGCCCTCTGCGCCCAGCGCGGCTGCACCGCCTTTGCCGCGCTCCTCGCCGCCTACAGCGCGCTCCTCCACCGCCTCACCGGCCAGGATGACCTTGTGATCGGCGTGCCATCTGCCGGCCAAGTGCTCGACGGTGAGACCTCGCTGGTCGGCCACTTCGCCAATCTCCTCGCGATCCGCAGCCAGCTCGGCGACGCGCAGACTTTCGGTGACTACCTCGTGCAGATCACCGCCAAGCTGAATGCCGCGATGGATCACAGCCAGCTCCCTTTCGGTGAATTGCTGCAGCAGCTCGCCCTCCCGCGCGACCCTAGCCGCGCCCCGCTCGCCCCCGTGGTCTTCAATACGACCGGCCGCCAGACCATCCTGTCCTTCGGTGAGGCACGGGCCGAGGGCGTCCCCGCGCCCAAGCCCTTTGTCCACTTCGATCTCAATCTGCACTTTGGTATCGCCGGCGAGACCGTCGTCCTCGGCTGCTACTACAGCGCCGAACTCTTCGACCGCGCCACCATCGAGCGCTGGCTCGGCCACTTCGAGACCCTGCTCGCTACCGCCGCCACCGCGCCCGACACCGCCGTCACTGCGCTCCCGCTGCTCTCCGCCGCCGAGCGCCACACGATGCTCGTCGAGTGGAACTCCGCTAGACTCGACTTCTCCCGCACCGCCACCGTCCCCGATCTCTTCGAGGCCCAGGTCAAGCGTACGCCCAACGCCATCGCCGTCGTCGGCGAAAAGGATCGCCTTACCTACGCCGAGCTCGACCAGCGCGCCGAGCGCGTCGCCGCTCAGCTCCGCGCCGCCGGCGTGCAGCACGACGAGCGGGTGGGGCTCTTCCTTCGCCGCACGCCCCAGCTCCTCGTCGGCATCCTCGGCGTGCTCAAGTCCGGCGCCGGCTACGTCCCTCTCGATCCCGCGTATCCCGCCGACCGCCTCGCCACCATCGTTGGCGACGCGCAGGTAAAACTCCTGCTCACCGAGCGCGCCCTCGTCGACACCCGCCCCGCCGGCGCGATGACTCCCATCCTCGTCGACGACACCGCTGCTGCTTCCATCACCACCGCCTCCGCAGCCGCCGTCTCGCGTCCCAGCGCCGACAGCCTCGCGTACGTCATCTATACCTCCGGCTCCACCGGTAAGCCCAAGGGCGTGCAGATCGAGCACCGCGCCGTGGTCGCCCTCATTGCCTGGGCGCAAAAGGAGTACTCCGCCACCGAGTTGAGCGGCATGTTCTTCTCCACCTCCGCGTCGTTCGACGTCTCCGTGTTCGAGATGTTTGGCCCGCTCTGCTCGGGCGGTAAAATCGTCGTGGGCGAAAACATCCTCCACCTCGGCACGCACCCTGCGCGCGGCGAGGTCGTCACGATCAGCGCCGTGCCTTCTGCGATGACCGAGGTCGTCCGCGCCAGGCTTATTCCCGAGTCGGTGCAGACCGTCACGCTCGCCGGCGAGCTCGCCGCGCAGCCCCTGATCGAGTCGCTCTACGCACTCCCGCACATCCGCCGCGTCGTCGATGTCTACGGCCCCACCGAGACCACCGTCTACTCCACCGGCAGCGTGCGCCAGCCCGGCGGCAAGGCCACGCTAGGCCGCCCGCTCCCGGTCGACCGCGCCTACGTGCTCGACCGGCACCTCCAGCCCGTGCCCATCGGCATCCCCGGCGAGCTCTACATCGGCGGCGAGAAGCTCGCGCGCGGCTACCTCAATCGCCTCGAGCTCACCGCCGATCGCTTCATCGCCGCGCCGTTCCTTCCCGGCGAGCGCCTCTACAAGACCGGCGACGGCGTCCGCTACCTCGCCGATGGCTCCATCGAGATGGTCGGCCGCCTCGATCATCAGGTGAAGATCCGCGGCTTCCGCGTCGAGTTGGGCGAGATCGAGTCCGTCATTTCCAAGCACCCTGCCGTGGCCGAGGTCGTCGTCATGGCCCGCGCCGATGCCTCCAGTAGCCCCCGCCTTGTCGGCTACGTGGTCGCCAATGGCCGATACCCGCTCGAGATGAGGGCGCTGCGCGAGCACGTCGCCCGCCAGCTGCCCGAGTACATGGCGCCCGCGGCCTTTGTGCAGCTCGATAGGCTGCCCCTTAACGCCAACGGAAAACTAGATCGCAAAGCTCTGCCAGAACCAGACTTCGGAGCCGCTGTCCAAGACATCGTGGGTCCACGCAATCTTACGGAAGAAGTCCTCGTCGAAATGTGGCGCGATGTGCTGCAGCTCGATAAACTCGGAGTGCACGACAATTTCTTCGAACTTGGCGGTCATTCGCTGCTAGCGACACAGGTGGTGACGCGCGTACAGGAGAGCCTGGCGGTCGAGATCACGCTCGCCCAGTTCTTCGCCGCGCCCACCGTCGCCAAGCTCGCCGCGATCGTGGAGCAGGCGATGCTCGAGGATATCAAGTCGGAGGAAGCTGCCAGCACCGCGCTGGCCAAGGCCTAGCCCATGGTCGTCAAAGACGAACAGCCTCCGACTCGCGTGGAGCCCACCACTGCCCAGCGCGCCGCCCTCGAGGAGCGCCTGCGCCGCGCCCGAGCCTCGGGCGGCAAGGGCGGCGAGCCCAAGCCCGTCATCCCGCGTCGGCCCGAGGGGCTCGCGGAGTTGCCGCTCTCGTTCGCGCAGGAGCGGCTGTGGTTTCTCGACCAGTTGGAGCCTGGCACGCCTGTCTATAATCTATGCCAGGCTATGCGCCTGCGGGGCGCGCTCGATGTCGACGCGCTCGAGGCCGCGCTCAACGCGGTGGTGCAGCGCCACGAGATCCTCCGCACCAATTTCGTCGCCGTCGATGGCCAGCCGGTGCAGGTGATCGTGCCCGCCCGCACGCTGGGCGTGGTGCGTGCCGATATCTCCAGCGTGGCGCCCGGCGAGCGTGAGGGCGAGCTGGCGCGCCTGCTGCGCGATGAAGCACGGCATCCGTTTGACTTGGGGCAGGGGACCCTGTTGCGCGCGTTGATCGTGCGCATCGCCGGCGAGGAGCACGTCTTGCTCCTCACCATGCACCACATCATCTCGGATGGCTGGTCGCTCGGTGTGCTCTTCCGTGAGCTGGGCGCACTGTATCTCGAGCGTACGACGGGCGCTGCCGCCGCTCTCCCCGAGCTGCCCGTGCAGTTTGCCGACGTGGCGCTTTGGGAGCGGGAGCAAATCAAGGGCGATGCCCTCCATGCATCGCTGGCCTTCTGGCAAAAGCAGCTCGGCGGGGCGCTGCCCGTGCTGGATATCCCCACCGACCGGCCGCGGCCTGCCACACCCAGCTCGCGAGGCGGGTGGGAGACCTTGTCGCTCTCGCCCGCGCTTTCCGCCTCGCTCCGCGCGCTCAGCCAGAAGGAGGGGGCCACGCTTTACATGACGCTCCTCGCGGCCTTTGAGGTGCTGCTGCATCGCTGGTCAGGCCAGGAGGATATCGTGGTGGGGTCGGTCGTCGCCGGCCGCCGTCGCAGCGAGATGGAGAAGCTCATCGGCTTTTTCGTCAACACGCTCGTGCTGCGCGCCGACCTGCGGGGAGCGCCGACCTTCCGCCAGTTTCTCGCGCAGGTGCGCGAAACCGCGCTCGCTGCTTTCGCGCATCAGGATGTGCCTTTCGAGCGGCTCGTGCAGGAGCTGCGGCCCGATCGCGCGAGCAATCGCAATCCGCTCTTCCAGGCGATGTTCGTGCTGCAGAATGCGCCTTCGGCTGCCAGCCAGTGGCCCGGCCTCTCGCTGGAGCCGATGGATCTAGCGACGGGGACGACGAAGTTCGATCTGATGCTCACGATGCTCGAGGGTCCGGAAGGGCTGCGAGCGGGCTTGGAGTACAATGCCGATCTCTTCGATGCCGCCACCGTGGCGCGCCTGCTGCGCTGCTTCGAGACGCTGCTCGCCGGCATCAGCGCCCAGCCCGATGCGGCGATCTCCCGCCTGCCGCTGCTCACGGAGGCGGAGCGTGCGGAGGTGGTGGTGGAGTTCAATCGCACCACGACAGCCTATCCGCGCGAGCGCACCATCGCCGAGCTTTTCGCCGAGCAGGTGGCGCTTCGCCCTGAGGCTCCCGCGCTCACCCTGCAGGCGGAGACGCTTTCGTATCGCGAGCTGGATGCGCGCGCCGAGCTGCTCGCCGCAGAGCTGCGGATGCTGGGCGTGGGCCCGGATGTGCTGGTGGGCATTTTTCTCGAGCGCTCGCTGGAGCAGATCGTGGCGATAGTCGCGATCATCAAGGCCGGCGGCGCGTACGTCTCCTTTGACCCGGCCTATCCGGCCGAGCGGCTGGCCTTCATGCTGGCCGACACACATGCCCCCGTGTTGCTCACGAGCCGAGCGCTCCAGGCCAAGCTCCCCTCGACTTCCGCCCGGGTGCTCCGCCTGGACGAAGTGCGCGACACCGCGAGCCCGCACCCTATCACCCCCGCTGCTCGCACGACTGCCGACAGTCTTGCGTATGTGAGCTACACGTCCGGGTCTACGGGTCGCCCCAAGGGTGTGGCGGTGCCGCAGCGCGGCGTCGTGCGCCTGGTGCGCGATACTTACTTCGCCCGCTTTGGCGCCGATGAGGTGTTTCTCCAATTCGCTCCCGTCGCGTTCGATGCTTCCACGCTCGAGATTTGGGGCGCGCTGCTCAACGGCGGGCGCCTTGTGATCGCTCCGCCCGGCGCCGTCTCGCTCGCCGAGCTGGGTGAGCTCATCGAGCGCGCGGGCGTGACGACCCTCTGGCTCACCGCAGGCCTCTTTCACCAGATGGTCGAGGAGCAGATCGATCGCCTAAAGGGCGTGCGCCAGCTCCTCGCCGGCGGCGACGTGCTCTCCACGGCGCATGTTGCCCGCGCGTTGGAGAAGCTCCCGCGCACCCGCCTCATCAACGGCTACGGCCCCACCGAAAACACGACTTTCACCTGTTGCCACGCGATCACGACCGCGCCTGCGGTCGGCCGCTCGGTGCCGATCGGCAGGCCGATTGCCAATACCCGCGTCTACATCCTTGATCGCGAGCAGCAGCCGGTGCCGGTCGGCGTCCCTGGCGAGCTCTACGCGGGGGGCGATGGCCTCGCGCGCGGTTATCTCAATCGTCCGGAGCTTACCGCCGAGAAGTTTATCCCCGATGCGATAAGCGGCGAAGTCGGAGCGCGACTTTACCGCACGGGCGATCTCGCTCGCTGGCTGCCCGATGGCACCGTGGAATTCCTCGGCCGCATCGACCGGCAAGTGAAGATCCGCGGCTTCCGCGTGGAGCCGGGAGAGATCGAGGCCGCTCTCTTGGCGCACCCAGCGATCAAGGATTGCGCGGTCGTGGTCCGCACGGATGCCACGGGCGCCAAGACGCTCGCTGCCTATCTTGTCGCCAAGCAGGCGCCTGCGCCCACTTCCGATGTGCTGCGCGCTTACCTCGCCGGCAAGGTCCCTGAGTACCTGGTGCCCTCGAGCTTCACAGCGCTGCCGGCGCTGCCGCTCAATGCCAACGGCAAGGTCGATGTCGCCGCGCTCCCCGCTGCCGATGGCGCCCGCCCCGAGTTGCAGGGTGGCTATCTCGCCCCGCGCGACGAGCTCGAGACGCAGCTCGCCCAGATCTGGTCCGAGATCCTCGGCGTCACCCCGGTCGGCGTGCAGGATCGCTTCTTCGACCTGGGCGGCCACTCGCTCCTCGCCGTGCGCATGGTGGCGCAAATCGAGAAACAGCTCGGCCGCAAGCTGCCGGTTTCCGCGATTTTCCAGCGCCGCACCATCGCCGAGCTTGCACCGCTCCTCCGACCGGAGGTGCCCGCCTTCGAGTCCGTTACGTCGCTCGTCGAGGTGCAGGGGCAGGGGGATGCCCGCCCTTTGTACTTCGTGCATGGCGTCGGCGGCGGTATGTTCTGGGGCTACGCCAATCTCTCGAAACATCTCGGCGTGCGCCGCCCGATTCACGCCTTCAAGTCGCGCGGCCTCGATGGTAAGCCCGAATGGCCCACCATCGAGGAGATGGCGCGCGCCTACATCGCCGATCTGCGCGCTCAGCAGCCCGTGGGCCCGTACCTCCTAGGGGGCTACTGTTTCGGCGGCGTCGTCGCCTACGAAATGGCCCGCCAGCTCGAGCAGGCCGGCGAGCGCGTCGAGTTTCTCGGCCTTATCAATTCTACGCCGCCCAATTCCGAGTACGGCCGCATCCGCAGCCGCCTCTCGCCCGCGTGGCAGTTTAAATTCTGGCGTAATGTCGCGCACTGGATCGGCTGCTTCCTTTTCCGCTGGAGCGGCACCGAGCGACTGGAGTTCTTGCGCTGGAAGTTCAGCGCGCTCCGGCGCAAGGCTGCGGGCCCCGTGCTCGCCAAGAACCAGGCGGACATCGCGATCAACGATATCAACGACCTGCCGGCCGCCGACGACTACTCCGAGCAGCAGCGCGAGCTATGGAAAACTCACGTGCGCGCGCTCATCAATTACCACCCGGCGCCCCTGCAGGGCCGACTGACGCTTTTCCGCACGCGCGGCCATCCGCTCTTCTGCTCCTTCGACGAGCAGTTTGGCTGGGGGCCGCTGGCGCGCTCCGGCGTCGAGGTAAAGCTGATGCCCGGCGGGCACGGCAACATCCTCGATGAGCCCCACGTGCGCGCGGTGGCCCGCGCGTTCGATATTTCGCTGGCCGAGGCGCAAGCCCGGGCCGCCGCTTCGCAACAACCTCCGACTTCCCACGCAGTATGAACTTGATTCGTTTCTTCTTCCGCGGCTCGCGGGCGATGATGTTTTGGACCCTTGCCGCCGCCATGCTCAGTGGCGCGTGCAATGTCGGCCTCATGGCCATGGTCAACAAGGCCATCGACCAGGCCAAAGGGCCGGTCGAGTGGATGGTATGGGCCTTCGTCGCGCTCGCGGCCGGCAAGCTCCTTACCAATTTCTGCGCCCAGCTCCTGCTCGCACATTACTCGCAGCAAAACTGCGTCAATCTGCGCCGCGACCTTGTGCGCAAGATCCTCGGCGTGCCGCTGCGCCAGCTCGAGGAGATCGGCGCGCCCCGTCTCATGGTGGCGCTCACCGAGGATGTGCTCACGCTCACGGAGGCCATGCTCATCATTCCCACTTTTGCGGTGAATGTCGCGATCCTCCTCTGCGGTGCGGCCTACCTGGCGTGGCTCTCGCCCACGGTGCTGCTAGTCACGGGTGTATTCGTCCTCATGGGCGCGATCGGATATCGCATCCTCATCCGTGCGGGTTTCAAGCGCCTCTTCGCCGCGCGCGATGAGCAGGATCGGCTTTACAAGCACTTCCGCGAGCTCACCGAGGGCATGAAAGAGCTGAAGCTCCACCGCGAGCGACGTTCGAATTTTTACTCGGCCAACATCCAGGCCTGCACCGAGCGCTACAAGGGCTACGCCATCGGAGCGGAAAAGCGCTTCATCGTGGCGCACAACTGGCGCGACTTTCTCTTCTTCACCGTCATCGGCGCGATCCTCTTCCTGCTCCCCAAGACGAGCCAGGTCACGCCCCAGGCGATGACCGGCTACGTGATCGCGATGCTTTACATGATGGGCCCGCTGTCCGGAGTGCTCAGCAGCTTCTCGCTTTTCGGCCGCGCCAGCGCCGCTCTCGCCAAGGTGGAGCAGCTCGGCGTCTCGCTCGCTGCCAAGGCCAGCGAGGAGCGCGTGAACACCGCCGAGGCCGCGCGCACTTTCGAGAAGATCGAGCTCGTCGACATCAAG
Organism: uncultured Opitutus sp.; assembly: GCA_964480585.1. Lineage (GTDB taxonomy): Bacteria > Verrucomicrobiota > Verrucomicrobiia > Opitutales > Opitutaceae > ER46. The sequence goes on from CAYZPV010000015.1 coordinate 28,059, forward strand.
CACACCTACTGGCGCGAGAAGGAGGATGAGAGCTTCACTCTCGGCCCCATCAAGCTCGCCTTCACCCCTGGCGAGATCGTGTACCTCGTCGGCGGCAATGGCAGCGGCAAGTCGTCGCTCGCCAAGGTCATCACCGGGCTCTACCCGCCGAAGTCCGGCACGATCAAGCTCGATGGCCGCGCCATCGACGACACCAACCGCGACGACTACCGCCAGCTCTTCTCCGCCGTCTTTGCCGACTATTATCTCTTCGACAATCTCCTCGGCAAACCCGGCCCCGAGCTCGATGCCCGCGCCCGCGAGTACCTCTCGCTCCTGCACCTCGAGCACAAAGTGAAGATCAAGGACGGCGTCCTCTCCACCACCTCGCTCTCCTCGGGCCAGCGCAAGCGTCTCGCCCTCCTTAATGCCTACCTCGAAGACCGGCCCTTCTACCTCTTCGACGAGTGGGCCTCCGATCAGGACCCGCTCTTCAAGGATATCTTCTACACCAAGCTGCTGCCCGATCTGAAGGCGCGCAACAAGACCGCCTTGGTCATCACCCACGACGATCGCTACTTCAATCTTGCGGATCGCATCATCAAGCTCGACTACGGCCAGGTGCAGACCCACCGCGTCGGCGCGCGTGGTCTCGAGATCGAGGATGACAACGGGCTAGGCCTCACGCCGCCATCCTTCCGCCACGACCACGCTCGCGAGGCCAAGCCGGCCGCAAGCGTGTCCTGAGCGCGCGGCCTTCTCTTCAAACGCCGCGGGACTCACTCGCGCTCGGAAACGCGGGCAGGAGCGGCGGCGTCCACGCCGCCCCCACCTTGCGCACGCTCCGGCCCGGACGCCAGTGCGTGTCCACCAGCACGGTCTGCGGGATCGCGGGGATGCCGCGTTCGTTGCGCCGCATGTGGCTGAGGACGAGATCCACGGCCGCTCCGCCCGAGGCTGGGGCGTTTTGATCGACTGCGGCGAAAGTCTCCTTGGCGCCTTCGTCCCAATCGAGCAGCGCGAGGCCGACATCCCGGGGGCATGCCACGCCCGCGCGCTGGAGCCACTCCGGCGCATGCTGCACCGTGCCGATCACTGCATCGGGCAAGTGTTTCCTATACCACGCCATGAAGGTGGGCTCGTCCCAGTTGTCGGGAGTCTCGACCGGCACGCGCTGCTCCTCAGGGAGGCCAAATTGAAACACCAGGAAGGCGGAAAGCATGGTGTAGTCGGTCATCGCATGATACCGGCGGCGCAGTACCAGGCCGATGCGCCGGTAGCCGAGCTGCGTCAGCTCGCGCAGCGCGACCTGCACGGCGTGGCGCTGGTTGGGCACCGCGCGATTGAGCCGAGGCGCGAGTGCGGATTCGCCGATGAGGGCGGCCGAAAAGTACTTCCAGTCGAGAAATTCCGTGGCGTCGCGGCTCGGCACGGGGGCGAGCACCACGCCGCCGATGCCACGCGCGCGCAGGATCTGCGTGAGCCGCCGCCCGCGGAGGCCCGGCTCGTGCACCCAGAATTCGTCGACGCCGAGGCCGGTCTCGCGGGCGCGCGCCACCACCCCCGCGTGAAAGCCTACGAGTGTGGGGTGTGCGCGCCACCAGTCGCGGGTGTCGTAGGAGGTCACATACGCGAGGGTGCCGAGATGGCGGAAGCCGCGGCCAGAGCGCGCTTCGGAGTACACCTGCGCGACGAGCGGGTTGATTTGGTAGCCGCGCTTGCGCGCGAGCTCCTTGATCTTTTTGCGCACCGGCGCGGAGATGACAGGGTGGTCGTGCAGCGCCCGCGACGCCGTCGATACCGATACACCCGCGAGACGGGCGAGGGTGCGGAGGGAGACGCCGGGTTGCTTCTTGCTGCTCATGGTGCGTGCAACTGATGCACGCCACCACCATGCGCTCCCGGCGACGTGGCGCAATGGCTAATGGCGCCGCCCGGCGCCTCGGCCTCAGAGATTCTTTATGTAGGTAAAGCCGTTGGCGTCGGAAAAAGTGAGTGCCTCGGGCGCGACTTTCACCAGCCGTACGCCGAGTGTGCGCTCCACGATGTCATTCACGCGGTAGACCCGGTCATTCATGAGCACGCGGCTTTCTTCGCCCATATTGCGAATGCCGGCGACCCGGATCGAGTCGACAAAGGCGATGACGCGCTCGTCGGCGACGGGGCCGGGCTTGGGGGCTGGAGGCGGAGTGGTGAGGGCGGCGGTGGTCTTGGGCGGCTCGGCAATCGCCGGTGCGGTGGCGAGCGCAGGTGGCGGCTGCGGCAGGGTGGCAGCGGGCTTGGCGGGAACGTCTGCGAGGGAAGGAGCCGGTGTGGCCGGCGAGGGCTTTGCGTCGGCCTTGGCAGTGGCCGCAGGGGGAAGGGGAGGCGCGGCCTCCTTGGTCTCGGTCTGGGCGGTGGGCTTTGGCTCGGCGAGCGGCACGGTCACCGTGGGCGGAGGTGAGGTGGGCTTGGGCGCAGCCGCCACGGGGGCGGGCTTGGGTGGCTCGGGCTGGTTGATGAGGAAGACTGTCGCCACGACCGAGAGCACCACGAGCACGACGGCCCCTGCGCTCAGGAGCACCATGGTGTTGGCGCTTTTGGCGCGGGCGCGCTTGGCGATACGGGCGCCCTCGCCAGGCGTCCCCGCTGCTGCTGCCGCCGCTGCGGCCGCTTGATCTTCGACGCGGGCACGCTGCGCTTTCTTTAGGGCATCGTTGATCAGGCTCATGGCAAAAGGGAAGGCGGGTTGAGAGGAGCGTTCACTCCACGACGTAGGTCATGTCACGGAAGGCGCGACGGGCATCCCAATAACTCACCTCGTCGGATTCGCGGATATAGGCCGAGAGCAGCGCGCGATCGCAGAGATTATTGACGATGCGCGGCACGCCGCCGCTGTACCGGTGGATGGCGCGGATGGCCCAGGAGGTAAATGCCGGTCGGCCATTGGCCCCCGCGAGCGAGAGACGATGGTGGATGTAGTGGGCTATCTCGACCCGGGAGAGCGGATGCAGCTCGTAGTGGACGAGGATGCGCTGCCGGAGCTGCCGAAGCTCCTCGCGGGCGAGCACCTCCTTGAGTTCGGGTTGCCCCATCAGGATGATCTGGAGGAGCTTTTGCTTGTCGGTCTCTAGATTGGAAAGGAGCCGGATCTGCTCGAGCACCTCGAAGCTGAGATTCTGCGCCTCGTCGATTATGAGGATGATATCGCGGCCGTGTTCGATGCGCTCGAGGAGCACTTTGTTGATCTGCTCCACCAAGTCGTTCTGGCTGCGACTCAGCTTGGTCTCACCTAGTTCGGAGAGGATGGCCCGCAGCATCTGGGTCTCGGTGATGCGTGGATTGAGGATGAGCGCCGTATCGTAGCGGGCGGGGTCGAGCTCGTTGAGAAAGCGGCGGCAGAGCGTGGTTTTTCCGCAGCCCACCTCGCCGACGAGCACGATGAAGCCTTTGCGCTCGTGCACGCCGTATTTCAGGTGCTGGAGAGCGTCCTGATGAGTGGGGCTGAGATAGAGAAACCGCGGGTCCGGGGTGATGTTGAACGGCATCTCCGTGAACCCGTAAAAACTCTGATACATGAAGTGGTCGCGCAGACTGGCCACCGGGAGGGCAAAACGCACGCCTATTTCCGCCGCCGTGCGATGGAGGCACGGCTTTGAAATCTCCTTTACTCGCCTGGCCCAAAGGGGGTTGATTGACCCATCGCTCAATGAATTCGCGTCGACTCCTCATCGGCTCCTGTCTGGTGGTCGTCTCCGCCATCGCGGTCGCGGCCACGGTGTGGTTTCTGGAGGCCAACGGCGAGCTGCAGCAGCTTCGCGCCATCGAGAAGGTCAACGAGCAGAAACTGGCCAGCGCCAAGCGCCGCCTGGCCGAGCAGGAGACGATCCTCCGCCGCCTCCGGGAGGATCCTGCCTTCATGGAGAAAATCCTGCGCGAAAAGGCGAAATACGCCCGGCCTGAGGATGTGATTTTCCGGTTCGAAGACTGATTGGCAGCTTGGGCCGAGCCCTCAGGACGGAGCGGCGGTGCGCACCCGCTGCCGCCGGGGGCCTTGAATCTTTTTCGGGTGACACGGAGAACTAAAAACGCTTCTGGCTTACCATCTTTCGCTTCTCATGGCCTCCTCTTCCTCTTCAGCGTCACTTCCGCTCATCCAGAAATTTCAAAAAGCCGGCCAGGGGCAGGTCTTCGCGTTTTTCGACCAGCTTTCCGCGGCGGAGAAGAAGCGGCTCCTCGCCGAAGCGGCTGAGATCGATCTGACGGAGGTCGCCCACCTCACAAAGACTCTCCTTGGCAAGAAAGTCGCGAGCGTAAACCTCGCCGGCCTCAAGCCCGCGCGCTACGAGAAGCGCCCCGAGCACGGTGGCGATGCCGAGGCCTGGGCCAAGGCCAAGGCCAAGGGCGAGGCCGCGCTGCGCGCTGGCCGCGTCGCAGCTTTTACCGTCGCAGGCGGGCAGGGCACGCGCCTCGGCTACGACGGGCCGAAGGGCACTTTCCCCGTGACGCCGGTGAAAAAGAAGACGCTCTTCCAGGTCTTCGCGGAAAAGATCCGTGCTGCGGGTGATCGCTACGGCAAGCCGCTCCACTGGTTCATCATGACGAGCCACGCCAACCACGCGGCGACGGAGGCCTTTTTCAAGAAGAACAAGTATTTCGGGCTGAAGAAGGCGCGCGTGCACTTTTTCCGCCAGGGCCGGATGCCCGCCGTAGATTTTGACGGCAAGATCATGCTCGAAACCAAGAGTTCCATCGCGCTCTCGCCCGATGGCCACGGCGGCTCGCTCCGCGCGCTCGATCGCAGCGGCGCGCTCGCGCTGATGGCCCGCGAGGGCATCGATACGCTCAGCTATTTCCAAGTCGACAACCCCCTCGTGCGCGCGATCGACCCGGCCTTCATCGGCTGGCACCTCCTTCAGAAAGCCGAGATGTCGAGCAAGATGGTGCCCAAGGCCTATGCCGGGGAAAAAGTCGGCCACTTCTGCGAGCAGAAGGGCAAGACGGTCGTCATCGAGTACTCCGACCTCCCCAAGGAGTTGCAGGAGCAGACGACCGCTGACGGCCAGCTCAAGTACATCGCGGGCAGCATCGCGATCCATGTGCTCGACCGGAAGTTCGTGAAGCGCATGGCCTCCGGCAAGAGCGACGTCGCGCTCGCCTTTCACCGCGCCGACAAGAAGATCCCCACCGTCGACGCGCAGGGCAATTCGGTGAAGCCCGAGAAGGCCAATGGCGTGAAATTCGAGATGTTCGTCTTCGACGCGCTGCCCTTCGCGAAGAACGCGGTGACGATCGAGACGCTGCGTGAAAACGATTTTTCCCCGGTGAAAAACGCCGAGGGACTCGACTCGCCGCAGACCTGCCGCGACGACCAACTCAAGCAGTTCGCCCGCTGGTTCAAAGCCAGCGGCGCAGAGGTCGCGCTCGACGACAAGGGCGTGCCGACCGCGGCCTTTGAGGTGTCGCCGCTTTTCGGATACGACGAGGATTCGTTTGCCGATGCCTGGGCGAAGCGCCGCGTGAAACCGAAGGCGAAGGCCGGGCTGTATCTGGAGTAGGGCCGGCACAGTTGGGCCACGGATTCTATCGTGCTGGCGAAACGCGGGGCAGGGTGGTACGTCTTTGCCTCCATCATGTCCCGCTTTGTCGTTACTCTTACCCTCGGCGTGCTGGCGGCGGCCAGTGCGCTGGCAGCAAGCTATCCCAAGCCCAATCCAGATCGGGCTTTTTCCGAGCTGAAGGTCTACGACGAGCAGGGCCGCGCATGGCGCGCCGCGCGCGAAGACTGGGCGGGAGCGAAGCAGCGTGTCGCTTCCGATCCCGAGTGGGCGGCGTGGCTGAAGCGCGAGCGCGCGACCGTCGATGCTTGGATCGCGCGGCATCGCGACCGCGTGGAGTGGGTCGCGGGGTGGTCGCACGATGGCATTAGTCCGAAGGATGGGTCGCGCGTCATCTGGACCGATAAGATCCCGCGCGAGGAGGTGCAGCATTTCAGCAGCCCCTCGGACCCGCAGGTGGAGATCACGCCCAAGCTTTTCGCGTGGTGGGTCGTCACGTTTCGCGGGAAGCATGTCGACACGATGGAGCGCGCAGCACGGCTTTTCCGGCTCACGGGCGACGAGCGGTACGCCGCGTGGGTGGTGCAGCAGATGGATTTCTACGCGGATAACTACTTGAAGTGGGATGCGCCGAGGCCGGAGCAGGGCGCGAGACTCTTCTGGCAGACGCTCACGGAGGCGTCGAATCTGGTGAAGTTCACCGAGGCGGTGCGACTGCTCGGTGATCGCGTGCCGAAAGCCAAGTTTGCGGGTTGGGCCGATAAGTTCTTCCGGCCCGAGGTAGCGGTGATCAACAAGAATTTTCAGAACATCCACAACATCGCGACGTGGCAGCGCTGTGCGGCGGCGCAGGTGGCGCTGCTGCTCGGCGACGAGGCGATGTGGCGCGAGGCGCTCGATGGCAAATTTGGCCTGCGCAACCAGATGGCGCAGGGCATCACCAGCGACTACCTGTGGCACGAGCAATCCCTTGGGTATAACAACTTCGTGGTGCGCGCGGTGATGTCGCTGTTTACCGCTGCGGGCATCCAGAGTCGGGCCGCCGAGTTGGCGGCGGAGATGGCGACAGCGGAGAATCTGATGATCGCCCCGACCTACTTGCGTTTCCCCGATGGCAAGCTGCCCAATCCGGCCGACAGCGGGTCGATCGGCACCGCGCCAAATCGTGAAGTCTTCGCGGAGACCTACCGCGTCTTTCCCACGACGCTCGGCCTCGAAGCCGTGGCCGGTGTGCGCGAGTGGAGCACGCTGCTCGATCCCCCGCCGGCGCCGCCCCGCGCGGTGGTGCTGCCGGAAGTTACAAGCCGCAGCTTCGAGACTTCGCGGATGGCGCTGCTCAAGGCTGGAGGCTGGCAGGTCTTCGTGCATTACGGCCAACTCGTGAGATCGCACTCGCAGGCGGAGGCGCTCAACTACTCGGCGTATTTCGGCTCCACCGATATCTCGCACGACTCGGGCACGGTTGGCTACGGGTCGCCACTTTATAAAGGCTACTATGCGCGGGGCGCTAACCATAATGTGCCGCTCGTCGGAGGCGAAGGGCAGGAGCCGTACAGCGCGGGCGAGTTGCGGGAGTTTTCCGCCGAGCGCGCCATCGTGTCGGTGGCCCAGCCGAAATATCGCAAGGACGCCGCAGCTGAGCGGACGCTGCGGATCGAGAGAGACCGGCTGATCGATGTCGCGACCGTCACGGCCACAAACGGAGCGAAGAAGGAGCTCGGGCTCGCGCTGCAACTGCAGGGCAAGGTAAAGCTACCGGCGGGCTTTGCGATGGTGGAGGGTTTTGCCCAGGGGCGGCCCGAGCCCTTCAAGCAATGGCGCGACGTGCGCAGTGCGACGTACACCGACCGGGCGGAGTTCGAGGTCGCCTACGGCAAGACGACGATGCGCGTGGTGCTGGAGGCGCCCGGGGCGTTTCGCGTGTTTCATGGCTCGACGCCCGATGTGCCGCCAAAGCGGCGGGAGACGTTTTTCCTCGAGCTGGCTGAGCCAGCAGCGAAGGCGACGTTTACGACGACTTTCGCGCCGGTGAAGTGAGGGCGCGAAGGAAGGGAAACGGGGACGACCGGAGTATGTATCATATAAATGGATACAAGTGAGCCGGGATTGATTCCGGGGATGGGTCGATAGGGAGTTTCCGGTTTTGTCCCAGCGCTCACGCGCAGGGCTGCACGTTACGCTTTCTTACGGCCCTTTTTCGCGGTGGCGCCGCCCCCGGCTTCGCCGCCGATCGGCGTGATGCTCTTGCGGTTCCAGCGCTCGTCTACTCGGGCGGGGTCGTAGGCGGGGTTGCGTTGGGGGAGTTGGGCCTGGACTTCCTTGCGCCAAGTTTTCAGGGCGGAATGGAGGGCTTTGGCGCGGTCGGGAAATTTCTGGGCGAGATTCTTGGTTTCGCCGAGGTCGTCGGCGAGATTGTAGAGTTCGAGGGCGCCGTCTTCGAAGAACTCAATGAGCTTCCAATCGCCCTGGCGGACGGAACTGGCTGGGGTGCTGTGGTGGTAGTGCGGCAAGTGCGCGTAGAGGGTGTCGCGGCCGAGTTTGGCGGCGGGGTCACGGAGCGCCGGGAGGAGGCTCACACCGTCGAGCGGCTGGTCCTTGGGCGCGGCAGCCTGCGCGAGTGCCAGAAAGGTGGGATAGAAGTCGATCGTGCTGGCGATGGTAGCGGATTCCTTGCCGGCGGGGATCGAGCCGGGCCAGCGGGCGATGAAGGGTACGCGTACGCCGCCCTCGTAGAGAGAGCCCTTTTCGCCGCGGAGCGGAGCATTGGAGGTGGTGATGCGACCGCTTTGCTCGCTAACGAGGCCACCGTTGTCCGAGACGAAAAGGATCAGGGTATTGGCGGCAAGGCCGTGCTGATCGACGGCGTCGGCGATGCGGCCGACACATTGATCCAACTCCTCGAGGAGGCCGGCGTACTCAGGACGGCTCGGGTAGTTGGGCATCGGCGGCTTGGCTTTGTATTTTGCGAGGAGTTCCGGGGTGGTGGAGAGGGGAATGTGGACAGCGAAGGGCGAGACTTGGAGAAGGAAGGGCTTGTCTTTGTGGGCGGCGATAAACTCGGTAGCCTTTTCCGCGAGGAAATCGGCGTTGCGGCGATTGCCGGGAGCGAGGCTCGCGGGGACGACGGCGCCGCCGGTCTCGAGTGCGGTCTGCCAGCCCTGCTGAGCTGCGCCGAAGCCGGCCTCGCCGAGATGCCACTTGCCGAAGTAGCCGGTCTGGTAGCCGGCGGCGCCGAGGCGCTCGGCGACCGTCTCGATCTCGAGAGGGAGATTGAGGGCGACGGGAGGCTCGACGAGTTTCGCAAAGGGTTTCCAGTGGCCGGGGATGTGGACGGTAATGGCGACGCGCGCTTGATTCTGGCCGGCTTGAATGCTCGCGCGGGTGGGGGAGCAGACGGGGCCCGCGTAAAATTGGGTGAAGCGCATGCCCTCGCGCGCGAGACGATCCAGGCGCGGGGTCTCGTTGTAAGTGTTGCCGTAGCAGGCGAGATCGGCCCAGCCGAGATCGTCGGCAAGGACGAGGATGATATTGGGCTGGCGGGCGGGAGCGGCAGCGGGCGCGGCGACAGGCGCAAGGAGGAGGCACGCGAGGAACCAAGCGCGAAGCGGGGTGAGAGAGCGCATGGGTGCAAACAAGGCGGAGGCGCGTTTCGCGCGCAAGGGCGATTCCGTTGTTGCGCTCCGAGCTGCGCGACGAGTGACTGAGGGTACCCCTTTGTTATTCATGCCTACCTCGATTCGTCTGTGTCGTGTGGTGTTGAGCGGCCTGCTGGCTGCGGTGCTGGCTGGAGCGCTCGTCGGCGCAGAAGCGCCGAGTGCAGCCAAGAAAGGAAAGGCCAAGAAGGCCGAGAGTGAGGCCCAGAAAGGGCGCCAGCAGGAGGTGGGCCCACGCATCGGGGAAAACAAGGCCACGCCGGTCGAGCGCATCAAGGTGCCGGAGGGCTTCAAGGTGGAGCTGATCTACTCGGTGCCCGGCGGGCCGCAGGGCTCGTGGGTGAATCTCTGTGTCGATCCGAAGGGGCGCATCCTCGCGAGCGACCAGTACGGCGGCTTGTATCGCTTTACGCCGCCGCCTCCCGGGCAGGAACTCGCGGAGAGCAAAGTGGAGAAAGTCCCGGCCGACATCCGCGCGATCAACGGCATGGCCTTCGCCTTTGGCGCGCTCTATGTCGGCGTAAACGACTACGAAAACAAAATTCCTTCGGGGCTTTATCGCATCACCGACAGCAACGGAGACGACATGCCCGACAAGGTGGAGATGCTCCGAGCCATCGAGGCGCGAGGCGACCACGGCGTGCATGCCGTGGTGCCCACTCCCGATGGGAAGGGGCTTTTTCTCGTGTGCGGCAACGGCGCGAAGGCCACGCAATTTGCGAAAACCTCGCCCGTGCCCGCGATCTGGGGTGAAGATCACCTGCTGCCCCGCATGCCGGATGGCCGGGGCTTCATGCGCGAGGTGCTCGCGCCAGGGGGCATCATCTACACGGTGACGCCAGACGGGAAGACCTTTGAGGTCTACAGCTCGGGCTACCGTAATATTTTCGATGCCGCGCTGAATCGCGACGGCGAGCTCTTCACGTACGACGCGGACATGGAGTACGACTTCAACACCTCTTGGTACCGGCCGACGCGCGTGAACCACGTGACGAGCGGCAGCGAGTACGGCTGGCGCAACGGCGCAGGCAAGTGGCCTGCCTTCTACGCCGACAATCTGCCGGCGGTGATCGATATCGGCCCCGGCTCGCCGACGGGCATGACATTCGGCTATGGGGCGAAGTTTCCCGCCAAATACCAGAATGCGCTCTTCATCCTCGATTGGAGCTGGGGCAAGCTGCATGCGGTGCACCTCGAGCCCAACGGCTCCAGCTACAAGGCGACCCGCGAAGAGTTCATGTCGGGCGCGCCGCTGCCGCTGACGGACGCGGTGATCCATCCCGACGGGGCGATGTACATCGCGATCGGCGGCCGCCGGGTACAATCGGGCATGTACCGCGTCTCGTACGTCGGAAAGGAGTCGACTGCACCAGTCGCCGCCAAGCGCACCGAGACGCCCGAGCGCAAACTGCGGCATCAGATGGAAGCCTTTCACGGGAAGCAGGACCCGAAGGCGATCGAGGCGGCGTGGCCGCATCTCGCCAGCAAGGATCGATTCCTCCGCTGGGCGGCGCGCACCGCGCTGGAACACCAGCCTATCGCCACCTGGCGGACAAAGGCCCTGCAGGAGCGCGACCCGAGCACCCAAGTGGAGGCGCTCCTTGGCCTCGCCCGCGCGGGCGGCACCTGCCCGACGCAGCGCGGCGCCGGTGCCAAGACGCCCGACGCCGAGCTCGGAGCCCAGATCGTGAAGGCGCTGACCGCCGCCGACTGGTCGAAGCTCGATGCCGAGCGCAAGCTCACGCAGGTGCGCGCGCTCGAGATCGCATTCAATCGTTTCGCACCGCTTGATCCGCAGGTGATGGCGAGGGCGCGCGAAAAGCTCGACCCGCTCTTTCCATCGAGCAGCCGCGACCTCAACTGGCTGCTTTGCGAGACGCTGGTGTACCTGCAGTCTCCGACGGTGGCCGCCAAGGCAGTGCGCCTCATGGCAGAGTCGCCCACGCAGGAGGAGCAGATCGAGTACGCGCGCTCGCTCCGCATGCTGAAGACGGGCTGGACGCTGCCTACGCGGACGGCGTACTTCGAATGGTTTCTCAAGGCGGCAAACTATCGCGGCGGGGCGAGCTTCACCAAGTTCATCGAGTTTATCCGCACCGACGCCGTCGCCACGTTGACGGCCGAGGAGAAGACGGCGCTGGCGGCACTGCTGGAGAAGCAGCCGGAGCGGAAGAGCGCAATCGATAACCTCGGATTTGCCTTCGCAGGCCGGCCATTCACCGACTGGAAGATCGAACAGCTGGGGCCCATCGCGCAGGCGGGCATGAAAGGCCGCAACTTCGAGACGGGCCGCAAGATGTTTGGCGCAGCGGCGTGCTTCGCTTGCCACCGCTTCGGCAACGAGGGCGGCATGACGGGCCCCGACCTCACCGGCTCGGGCGGCCGCTACTCGCCGCACGACCTGCTCGACCAGATCCTCAATCCGAGCAAGGAGCTGAACGAGCAGTTCGTGCCGACGGTGGTGACGAAGAACGACGGGTCCACCGTGACTGGCGCGATCGTGAACCTCAATGGCAACACGGTGACGATCAACGAAGACCTCAGCGATCCCAACCAGCGCGTCTCGGTCGACCGGACACAGGTAAAGAGCATCGAACTCTCCAAGGTCTCGAGCATGCCGCCGATGCTCCTTTCGCGACTCAATCAGGAGGAGATCCTCGACCTGCTGGCCTACATCCTCAGCGGCGGCGACCCACAGCACGAGATGTTCAAGAAGTAAATGCGCCAGAAGGTGGGTGTTGCACCCATCTCCCCGGCGTTTCCGAAGCTTGCGGAACTCGCGGCGGGCTGGCTGCATGGGCAGCCAACCCACATGACGACTCTCGATCGCATCGCGGCCGCCGCCAAGGCCGGCCAAATCCTCCCCAGCACCGCGGAAAACCTCGCCGCCTTTCTTGCGGCCAAGCTGCCCGCGTGGGCCGAGAGCAGCATCGCGGAACTGATCGACAAGCAGGCGTGGAGCGAGCTCAACGATCGCTTCTACCGCTTCCTTGAATTTGGCACCGGCGGCATGCGGGGACGCACGGTCGGCGTGGTGCCGGCGAAAGCGGAGACCGGCACACTGAGCGCGGCGGGCTCGCCGGAGCACGCGGCGATCGGCTCGAACATGCTCAACGATTTCACGCTCATTCGGGCGGTGATCGGCCTCTATCGCTATACTGCCAAGCACCTCGCGCAGAAAGGCGACACCGCGAAGCCCAAGATCGCGATCGCACACGATGTGCGGCACTTTTCCCGGCACTTCACCGAGCTGGCGGCCTCGACGTGGACCCAGCTTGGCGGCCAAGCGTACATCTTCGAAGGACCGCGGCCCACGCCGCAACTCAGCTTCGCCGTCCGCTGGCTGAAAGCGCATACCGGCGTGGTAATCACGGCCAGCCACAACCCGCCGCACGACAACGGCTTCAAGGCGTACTTTGACGATGGCGCGCAGGTGGTGCCGCCGCACGACAAGGGGATTGTGGCCGAGGTGAACGCTGTGCCGCTGGCAGAGCTGGGCCGCTTCCTCACGGCCAATCTCGCGGGCGTGATCTCGCTCGGCCGGGATGCGGACGACGCCTACCTCGCGGTCGCGAGCAAGGCCGCGCTGGATCCGGCGGTCTTCCGCAAGACGAAGCTGAAGGTCGTCTTCACCAACATCCATGGCACCGGCGGCGTGCACTCGATCCCGCTGCTGATCCATGCCGGCTGCGATGTGACGCCGGTGCCGGAGCAGCTCGAATTCGACGCGCGCTTCCCGACGGTGAAGTCGCCCAACCCCGAGAATGCCGAGGCGCTGTCGCGCGCGGTGGCGCTCGCGGAGCAGGAGGGCGCGGACGTGGTGCTCGCGACCGATCCCGACTCCGACCGCATGGGCTGTGCGGTGCGCAACAAGGCCGGAAAGATGGAATTGCTCACGGGCAACCAGATCGGGGCGCTGCTCGCGGACTACCGCATCAACAAATACAAGGAACTGGGTTGGATCCCGAAGGAAGGCACGCAGAAGGCATGCATCGTGAAGACCTTCGTCACCACGCAACTGCAGGACGCGGTGGGCCGAGGCCAGGGGGTAAAAGTCATCAACACGCTGACGGGCTTCAAGTGGATTGCGGCCAAGATGCGCGGCTACGAGGAGACGCTGAAGGCGAAGATGGGCCCGGGTTTCAACTACGAGGAGACGCCCTTCGAGGAGCGGGCCAAACTGCTCCAACAGCACAGCACCTTCTATCTCTTCGGCACCGAGGAGAGCTACGGCTACCTGCCCAATGACTATCTGCGCGACAAGGATGGGAACTCGGCGTGCCTCATGTTTGCCGAAGTGTGCGCGTGGGTGAAGAGCCGCGGGCTGACCATGCCGGAGTATCTCGACGAGATCTTCCTGCGCTATGGCTTCTATCTCGAAGGCGTGATCAACATCTACTACGAGGGCGCGAGCGGCAACGCGAAGATCAAACGCATCCTCGAAACGTATCGCTCGAATCCGCCTAAAGCCTTTGGCGACGTGACGGTGACGAAGTTCCAGGACTTCGGGCGGGAGAAGGTCCATGATGCCGACGGCGAGCAGATCCCGGCGCAGGACCTCTATGTGGTGTCGCTCTCCAATGGCTACTCCTTCGCGGCCCGCGGCAGCGGCACGGAGCCGAAGATGAAATTCTATCTCTTTGCCAACGACAAGGTCGCCAGCGCGGCGGAGCTGCCCGCGGTGAAGGCGCGCGTGCGGGCGACCCTGGAGACCCTCAACAAAGCGATCGAGGCCGACGCCAAGGCCCGGGCAGAGGGCTGAGCCAGGCGGCAGGAGCGGGGGTAGCCGAATCCCTGCCTGGGATGATTTGCGCGATTTTTCGCGAGGAAACGCGGGGCGAATTTTCCGTCCCGCGTTTCCTTTATTTTTGGGGCGGAAAAAGGGCGAATTAGCGCGAAATAGGGCGAATATAGAGGAGAGATTTCCGGAAAAGCGCCGAGCCGAAGAGAGCGGACGCGGGCGGCGCGGCGGGCGATATCCCGGCTGCGTCGCGGGCACTGGATGTTGCGTAAGTCGATTCGGCATGGCCGCGGGGGACGGCAGTGATTATAGCGAAAGCGAAGGCGCTTGGGAACCCACTACCGGGAGAACGTGCGTGCGCTACGGGCAGCCGGCATTAGCAGCCGTGCGGCGGCGCGTGCGTGGGGCGAATGATTGCACGTTTTTCGCGATTGGGAATTGCCGAGGAAATAACGCTGCTACGGATTGGTGGTGGATGAGATGGGTGGTGCTTTTCCCAGTGAGTGCCGTCCTCGCCTTGGGCGGGGCGCGCGTAGACGCGTGGGCGCAAAAGGCACCGGAGCCGGCCCCGACGAAGGTGAAGCGGAAAGTGGAGGTACTGGCTCCCGGGGATGCGGTGCAACTGGACAGCGTGCAAGTGGTGGGAACCAACGAAGATGTGGGCTTCGACTCGACCGGGATGGGATCGTATGAGTACCAGCTCCGGGATGCACCGTTTTCCAATGATCTGATCGCATCGACGGCATTTGACGAAGATCCGCTGGCGGTGGAGCTCAACAACGAGCTGCAGCAAGTCGCCAGCCCTTCGCCGGTGGATATGGCGACGGGGGACACGCGGCTGGCGCTGCGTGGCTTCCCTGCGCCGCTCCTGCGCAACGGCTTTGTGACCATGGGGGCCTCGGACATGCTGAATACGAGCCGCACGATCGCGATCCAAGGAGCGCTGGTGCCGGTGCTCGGGCGGGCGGCGCCGGGAGGCATCCAGGATTTCATCACGTGGCGGCCGCGCGCGGCGACGGCGCGGCGCTTTGACTACTCGATCTCGTCGCTCAACCGGCAGGCGGCAGCGATGGAATTCAACGGGCCGGCGGTACCGAAGAAGGCGTGGCATCGCCTTGCGGCGGACTGGAGCCGCAAGACAGGCCCGGAGGAATACTCGGCCAACGATACGCGGAATGTAAGCGGGTCGCTGACGTGGAAGCACAGCCCGGCGGCGAGCACGCTCTTCGCGGTGGATTTCCAGCAGGTGCGCGCCTCGGCGGCCCCGGCGATACCGGAGTATCGACCGGCGACGGGCCGGAAGATCGTGGGGCCGTACCTGCCGCTGGCGGGCTTCCACGGCTTTGGGCCCGATGCGGGCGTGCGGCGGCGGACGACGGCAGCGATGGTGCTCTTCGACGGGCAGCCGCATAAGAAGATCGCCCTGCGCGCCGGCCTCGAGGCCTGGTGGCGCACGGTGGACCAGGATCGCTTCACGACCTCGCTCTACAATGTCGCCATGGGGCGCTTCGAGGGCACGCGCGAACCGAGGCACCTGGAGCAGCCACAAGCGGTGCAACTCGCGCACCTGGAGGTGACGGGGCGCTTCAGCGCACTCAAGGCCGAGCACAAGCTGATGGGCGCGATCAGCCACACATGGGGCGACTACGAGCGCTACGAGCGCGCCCTCTCCGTGGCTGACCGCAACGCGCTGCCGGCGAGCGTGCGGCTCTTCGACCCTGATGCGCCCAACTACTACCGGCCGGCGTACAGCCCGGAGCTATACTCGCGCGTGCTGACCGATCGTGAGGAGAAGGCGGGCTACACGGCGCTGGAACTGAGCCATCGCATGGCTCTCCAGCAGGGGCGCACGGTGGTGACCTCGGGGCTGCGGCAGGATTTTGTGGAGCTGCGCATCAGCGACCGGCGGGTGGGCGCGACGATGCCGTATGTGCACGATCGTGTGGACCAGCTCACTTACCATACCGGAATCAACTACCAGCTGGTGGTGAACCGCCTGCTCGTCTTTGCGACGGGGAGCACGGCCTTCGAGCCCTCGTCGCGCGTGGACGTGCGGACGGGCCGGCTGCAACCCAACCAGATGACACGAGGCTACGAAGCGGGCTTGAAAGGGCGCAGGCTGGATGGGCGGGCAGACATTACCCTGTCGGCTTTTTCACTCTTCAACGAGGATATCTCGCGGCGCAATCCGCTGTACGACGATCCCATCTTCGACGCCAACCAGACGCAGCCGCAGCTCGTGGCCTCGGGAGAAGAGACCTTTGAGGGAGCCAAGATCGAGGGACGCTGGAAACCGGTGCCGCTGGTGACCGTGGCCGCACGCGGGGCGTATGCACGGGCGATCACGACGGCATCGCCGGATCTGCCGCAGGAGGTGGGGCGCGCCATCACGCGGCTGCCAGCCTATACGGCGAGCGCGTCGGCGAGTTACTCGTTCCCCAAAGGGAAATGGCTGGGGCTGTCGGTCAACGGCTCGTGGAGCTACATCGGCTCATTCGTGGCGACGTATGAAGATGCCAATCGCGAGCGGCAGGAGTACCCGGGCTACGGGATCGCGGGTTTTGGCGCGAACTACTCGAAGAAGCGGGGGCGCTTCACACACGGCGTGGGGCTGAGCGTGCGCAATGCCCTCGATTATAATTTTGTGCAGAAGCAGGCGCGGCTGGGCGCCGATCGCGAGTGGGTGGCCAACTATCGGCTGACGTATTGAGCGAGCGGCGACGAAGGATCCGGCGCTTGATGGATTGGCTTCGATTTCCGCCCGACAGGCGGCGGAGTTTGGCCGGCTTATTTTTTTGCCAGGGCTTCGGCGGCGGCTTGTTGGAAGACGCGGCGGACTTCGCTGCCGTCGCTATTGGGGAAGTTGGCGCGTTGGACGAAGAGGAGGTAGGCGACGCCCTTGACGGGGTCGATCCAAGCTTGCGTGCCCCAAGCGCCGCCGTGGCCGAAGGTGCCAGGGGAGAGCATTGAGGGGACACCGTCGTGGGGTTGGAGGAGGATGCACGCGCCCATGCTCCAGGCGTAGTTGAGGCCGCGCTTGCCCCACTGCTCATTTTGGAAAAAGCCGGTGGGCATGCCTGCCTTGGTCTGCGGGGTGGTGAAGACCTTGTAGGCGGCCTCGCTGAAGAAGCGCTTACCCTGATAGACGCCACGGCCGAGCAGGAGCTGGGCGAAACGGGCGTAGTCCTGCGGAGTGGAGTAGAGGCCGCCATTGCCCTGGGGCGGACGGGTGCGATTACCATCGTACTCGCTGCGGGCTGGCGCGGGGGAGAGCTCACCGGTGTCCTTGTGCTTGGTGTAGCCGACAGCGACGCGAACTTGATGCTCCTTGGTGGGGTAGAACGTAGTGTCCTTCATGCCGAGCGGATCGAACAGGCGCTGCTGGAGGAAGGCATCGAAGCTCTGGCCGCTGACGACCTCGACGACACGACCGGCAAGGTTGATGCCGGACTGACAGTACTTCCACTGCGCGCCGGGCTCGAACTGCATTTTGGCTCCCAGCCAGGCGGGCACGAGGTCGGCGAGGGTGCGCGCGGCGCGAGTCTGCTCGGCGGTGGCTTCGCCGAGGCCGGAGGTGTGGGTGAGGATCTGGGCGATGGTGAGATTGGCGGGTTTGCCGGAGGGGGTCTTGAGGTGGGCAAACTCAGGGATGTACTTGGCGACGGGGTCGTTGACGTCGAGCTTGCCCGCGTCGTGGAGGAGAAGGACGGCGACGCCGGTGACGGGCTTGCTCATCGAGGCGATCCAAAAAACGGAATCGGGCGCGATGGGACGCTTGGCGGCCACATCGGCAAGGCCGGTGCTTTCGAGGTGAAGGGTCTTATCCTTATCGACGACGACGGTGACGGCACCGGCGATCTCTTTCTTGGCGATCATCTCCTCCATCGCGGCACCGACGCCGGAGAGGCGGGGGGCGGCAATGGCGACGGCGGCGGACGCGAGGAAGACCAGGACGGGGAGGGGGTGGGGGAAGCGCATGACGGGGATAACTCTTCGCCTGACGGCGGCGGGCGAGGCAGGCGAGCGAAAAAGTGACGGTGAATTGCCTGTGAATAACCCCCGGAGGTTTTCCGTTGCGGAGGGCAGGGGTGACCTTTCAATCGCCCGTTCCTTTCTGAATGTATCTCAAGGCACTCAAGCTACACGGCTTTAAAAGCTTCGCGGATCCCACCACGTTGCGGTTCGAGCCGGGTGTGACGGCCATCGTAGGCCCCAACGGTTGCGGCAAATCCAATGTCGCGGACTCCATTCGCTGGGTGCTCGGCGAGCAGAGCGCCAAGGCGCTGCGCGGCGGAAAGATGCAGGACGTGATCTTCGAGGGCGCCGACACGCGCAAACCGGCCCAGATCTGCGAAGTATCGCTGCTCCTCACGGACTGCGAAAAGCAACTCGGCAGCGAGTACCACGAGATCGAGATCATGCGTCGCGTGCACCGCGACGGGCAGAGTGAATACGCCTTCAACGGGCAGCCCTGCCGCTTGAAGGATATCCAGAAGCTCTTCATGGATACCGGCATCGGCCGGACAAGCTACTCGATCATGGCGCAAGGCCAGATCGACCAGATCCTCTCCTCCAAACCCGAGGAGCGCCGGGCTGTCTTCGAAGAAGCCGCGGGCATCACCAAGTACAAATCGCAGCGCCGCGAGGCGATGCAGAAGCTGGGTCTCACCGATCAGAACATGGCCCGCGTGGCCGACGTGATCGGCGAAGTCTCGCGCCAGATCGGCTCGCTGCGCCGGCAGGCATCGAAGGCGATGCGTTACAAGCGCCTCAGCCACCGCCTGCGCCATCTCGCGCTCGCATGGAGCGGCTACCATCACTCGCAGCTCGCCGCGACGCTGGGGGAATTGGAGGCCAAGGTCTCCTCGCTACGCGCCGAGGCGGAGACCCGCCGGGGCAATCTCGAGGAGCAGGAGGCCGCCCTGCAGGAGCGCCGCCAGCATCGCAGCCGGCTGAATCAGCGGGTACAGGATGCACAGCAGGCGGTTTTTGACCTGCGCTCGCAGCGCGAGGCCGCGGAAAACGCGGCCAATCTCGCCCAGATCAAGCGCAGCGGGCTCGAGGATCGCCTCGAGTCGTCGCGCGCGAGCCTCGGCGAGGTCGAGATGCAGCTGCGGGAAGTCGCGGAGAAGGTGGACTCTGGCGCCTCCGACAAACAGGCGCAACTGGAGCTGCTCGGAGGGAGCGACGCGATCTTCCAAGAGCGCAACCGCGAACTGACGGTGGTAGAAGGCGAGCTCACGCGCCTCGAGCAGGAGCTCAACCAGATGAAGTTCCAGCTTCTCCAGCTCGAAAGCACGGTGGCGCGCCTGCGCACGGACTGCTCGGGGTACGAGGTCGATCAGAAGACCAGCGTGCATAAACACGAGGCGCTGGCGCAGGAACTCGAAGGCGTGCGCTCGCAGCTTTCCGAGGCCACGCAGATCGCGGCCGAGACCGAGGCCAAGCTCGAAGGCGCGCAGGCCGAGAAATCGCGGACTGCGAGCGAGGTGAACGCCGCGCAGCAGACGATCACGGACCTGACGCGCGAATTTCGCGAGGCGCAGCGCAAGCTGCAGGAGATCGACCGCCAGCTCGCACAGCGCACCGCCCGACTGCGGCTGCTGCAGCAGCTCGCGGAGAAGTGGGAAGGCTTTGGCGAAGGCGCGAAAGCGGTGCTCCAAGGCCGCCTCGACGGCGCGCTCAATGGGGCAAAAGTGACGCCCATCATGCAGGGCCTCGCGGTGAAGCAGGAGTCGGCCAAGGCCGTGGAGGTCATCCTCGGCTCGGCTGCGGAGGCCATCGCGGTGAGCGATCTCGGCACGGCACAGCGCATCCTCGCCCAACTGGAGACTGAGCAGATCGGCTCCGCCGTGCTGCGCGTGACGGATCTCAGCCTGCGCACGGAGGGCATGTTTGAGCTACCCGCGTGGCTCGTGCCGGCAGTGGATGCCGTGAGCGACACCGACCCGGTGCACCCGGCGCTCGGCGTGCTCCGCGAATCGTACATCGCGGAGGACCTCAATACCTTCCTCGCTTTTTGGAAAGAGAACCCTGCTTTCCCGTTCTTGGCCGTAGCGACCCGCAAGGGCGAACTGGTGGACCGCCGTGGGCTCGTCTATGGCGGACACCAGAGCACGAAGCGCTCGGCGCACAGCATCGTGCAGCGCGAGATCGATCTGCGCGAGACAGCCAAAGCGCTCGCCGACGACCAGAAGGCGCATGACGACCAGAAGGCCGTGATCGACGCGCTCAATCTGCGTCTCGCCGAGGCCGAGCAAACGCTCGAACAGCGACGGGCCGACGTGCTCACCGCGACGCAGAATCTCGCAGCGGTGCAGGCGGAGCAGCGCAATGCGCAGCGCAACGCCGAGGATATCGGCAACCGGCTCAACCGGATGGAGCACGAACTCGGCTCGCTGGAGCAGGCGCGCAACGAGGCGCATGCGCGTTGGGAAAAGGCGCAGGGTGGGCTCACCGAGGCCGAGACGACGGCGACGGCACACCGGGAGAAAATTAACTCGACGGAGGTACGCATCAACGAGATCCGCACCGATCGCGATATGAAGCGCGAAACGCTGGCACAGGCGCGCCTCGAGCTCGCGGAGCGCCGGCAGAAGGTGGAAGTGCTCGATCGCGGCCTCGGGGAGATGGAGCGCCGCCGCCAGCAGCTCAGCGAACTGCTCGTGCAGCGCCAGACCGAGATCGAGGCGTGGACGGAGCAGGTCGCGCAACTCGAGCGGGCAGTGGAGGAGCAGCGCGCCCGTGGGGCGCAGCTCGAGGAAAGCTTTACGGTCGCGCAGGAGCAGGTGGAGCAGGTGCGCATCGAGCTGGTGGACGTGGAAAAGACGATCAACGAGCTGGAGTCTGCGCAGAATGCCGTGCGTGACCAATCGGAAGGGGCGCACGACCAATTGAGCGCGGCCGAGGTCAAATTTGCCGAGAATCGCCAGCGGGCGCAGTTTATCGCCGAGGAAGTGACGCGCGAATTCTCGCTCGATATCTCCACCATCGACTGGAAGCGGGAGCTATGGCGCGCCGACGACGAGCCCGAAGGAATGAAGCCCCTGGATCTCGACGACGACGAGGACGACGCGCCGGCTGAGCCTGCCCCGGCTGCGGCCGAAGGCGCGGCGGCGGATGGCACTGTGCCGAAGCGCCGCCGCAAAAAGAAGGAAGCCCGCGGGGAACCTACCGAGGACGATCTCAAGGCGCTGGAGTCGACCGACTGGCCGGCAACCAAGGTGGAGGTCGACGCGCTGCGCCAGCGGCTCAACAGCATGGGCGCGGTGAACCTTGTGGCCATCGAGGAGTATGCGGAGCTCAAGCAGCGCCACGACTTTCTCCAGGGGCAGGTCAACGATCTCACCACCTCAAAGGCCGAGCTCATGAAGGCGATCGACGAGATCAACCACACGTCGATGCAGCAGTTCCAGGTAACCTTCGAACAGATCAAAAAGAACTTCGAGTACACCTTTCTCACGCTTTTCGGCGGAGGCCGCGCGCACTTGGAGTTGATCCAGACGGAGGATGTGCTGGAGAGTGGCATTGAGATCGTCGCCCAGCCTCCTGGCACCAAGCTGAAGAGCATCACGCTGCTTTCCGGCGGACAGAAGACGCTGACGGCGGTGGCGCTGCTCTTCGCGCTCTACATGGTGAAGCCCTCGCCGTTCTGCTTGCTCGACGAACTCGATGCGCCGCTCGACGAATCGAACATCGGCCGCTTCACCGATCTCTTGCGCAAGTTCGTGCACGAGTCGCAATTCATCATCATCACGCACAACAAGCGCACCGTCTCGGCGGCGCAGGCGATCTACGGCGTGACGATGGAGGAGCGAGGCGTGTCGAAGACGGTCTCGATGAAGTTCAATGCGGAGCATCAAGTCGACGGGCCGCCGCGAAATATCGCGGAGTCCGTGCGTGGCGCGAAGATACCACAGAGTGAAGCTACGGCTCCCGTGCCGGCGTCGGCGTAAGGGTCTCCGTAGCCCTGCCCGAGAGGGCAGGGGCCGACGCGCAGAGGAGTCCCGTCTCTGCCCTCACGGGCAGGGCGACTACGCGCGCAGCGGAAAGGGGCCGGCCTTCATTTTGAGATAGCGCGCGTGGCGGGGGGCGTAATGATCGCTCGGACCGAATTCTGCGCCGCACCCCATGGCTGGATTACACCCCGCTACCTCTCTCGATGCGCCCGTGCCCCTGCGGGCAGGCGAGACGGCGGCGCTTTCGCAGTGGGCGCTGATATGGCGGCGGTTTTCGCGGCACTGGCTGGCCGTAGCCTCACTTTTCGTGCTGGTGGCGCTTTATCTGCTCGCGCTGGGGGCCGAATTTTTTGCGCCGTATTCGCGGCAGTGGCGCGAAATCTCCAGGGCGTACTGCCCGCCGCAGTTGCCGCGCTACTCGCTAGAGCACGGCTGGCACGTCTTTGAAATGCAGGTGAGGCAGGATCCGCTAAGTTTCAAGAAAACGTATCTGGAAGACCGCACCAAGGTGGTGCCGCTGGGCTTTTTCGTGCGAGGGGAGACGTGGGACCTGCTCGGCTGCATCCCGACGGAGCGGCATTTCTTTGGGGTGAAGCGGGGGAGCGAGGGGGCGGCGGGGACCTTCCATTTCCTGGGGGCGGACCGGCATGGGCGGGATATTTTCAGCCGATTGATCTACGGAGCGCGCGTGAGTCTCTCCGTAGGGCTGGTGGCGATCATGGTGACGTTTTTGCTCGGGGTATCGCTGGGTGGGATATCGGGGTACTTTGGGGGGAGGATCGACCTGGCGATCCAGCGGGTCATCGAGGTGGTGAATGCCTTTCCGCAGATCCCGCTCTGGCTGGCGTGCGGGGCGGTGCTGCCGGCGGACTGGCCGCCGCTGGCGACGTATTTTGCGATCACGCTGGTGCTCAGCCTGCTGGGCTGGACGGCGCTGGCGCGCGTGGTACGCGGCAAGATCCTGGCGCTGCGTGAAGAGGACTACGCGACGGCGGCGCGGCTACTCGGAGCGAGCCACTCCCGCGTGCTCTTCCGGCATCTGCTGCCGGGCTTCACGAGCCACATCATCGTCGTGCTCACGATGAGCGTGCCGGCCATGATACTGGGCGAGACCTCGCTCTCGTTTCTGGGGCTCGGGCTGCGCGCGCCGATCGTGAGTTGGGGCGTGATGCTCAGGGACTGCGACAGCATCCAGACGATCGCGGCCTATCCATGGCTGCTGATGCCGGTGGCGCTCGTGGTGCTGACGGTACTTGCGTTTAATTTTTTGGGTGACGGTCTGCGCGATGCCGCCGATCCTTACTCGACCTCATGACCCCAGACGAGGAGACCCTGCTCGATGTGCAGAATCTGCGCGTATCGTTTTTTACGCCCGAAGGCGTGATCGGTGCGGTGCAGAACGTCTCGTTTTCGCTCCAGCGCGGACGGACGCTCGCGCTGGTAGGGGAGTCGGGCAGCGGCAAGAGTGTGACGGCGTACTCACTGCTGCGGCTGGTGCAGCCGCCGGGGCGCATCGTGGCGGGGAAGATCCTGCTGAACTCCCGCCGTGAAGGGCGGGTGGATATCGCGCACCTCGACGAGAAATCGGGCCTGCTTTACAAACTGCGGGGCGGGGCGATCAGCATGATCTTCCAAGAGCCGATGGCGGCGCTGTCGCCGGTGCATACGATCGGCAGCCAGATCGACGAGGCGATCCTGATGCATGCGGAGGTGAGCCCGGCAGCGGCGAAGCGCCAGACACTGGAGATGCTGCATCGCGTAGGGCTGGTGGATGCCTCGACGCGCTACCGGCAGTACCCGCACGAACTTTCCGGCGGCATGCGGCAGCGTGCGGTGATCGCGATGGCGCTGGTGTGCCGGCCGGAACTCCTGATCGCGGACGAGCCGACGACGGCGCTCGATGTGACGATGCAGGCACAGATCCTGGGATTGATTAAGGCTCTCCAGCGCGAGATCGGCTGTGCAGTGCTCTTGATCACGCACGACTTTGGCGTGGTGGCGCAGATGGCCGATGACGTAGCGGTGATGCAGCGTGGCGAGATCGTGGAGCGAGGGACGGTGCGGGGCGTGCTAAAGAGCCCGCAGCATCCGTATACGCAGAGCCTGCTCGATGCGCTGCCGAGCCGGAGATACGCGGTCGCACGCACGCCGGCAAGCTGACGAGTGGAGGATCGAAAATGCAGCCGGACACCGATGGCAGCAGCGCGAGCAGACCGGAGCCATTGCTTGCGGTACATGGGCTCGCGAAGCACTTTCCGGTGCATGGGCCAGGGTTTCGCAGGCGAGTGACAGGGTGGGTGAAAGCGGTCGATGACATCCACTTCGACATCGCGCCGGGCGAGGCGCTGGGGCTCGTGGGGGAAAGCGGCTCGGGCAAGACGACGACGGCGCGCTGCATCCTCCGAGCGATCGACCCGACGGCCGGGACGGTGCATTTCCGGCAGCCCGACGGGCGCGTAGTGGATCTCGCGCAGCTCTCCAGCCGCGAGCTGAAACCGGTGCGGCAGCACGCGCAGATGATTTTCCAAGATCCATTTTCCTCGCTCAATCCGCGCATGACGGTCCGCGATATCGTGGCAGAGCCGCTGGTGATCCATCGGATGGCTCAGGGGAGCGAACTGGACGACCGAGTGGTCGAGATGCTTGGGCGCGTGGGACTCAAGGCGGATCAGTGTATGCGCTATCCGCATGCCTTCAGCGGAGGGCAGCGGCAGCGAATCGGGATCGCACGGGCGCTGATCATGCGGCCCTCGCTGGTCGTGTGCGACGAGGCGACCTCGGCGCTGGATGTCTCGGTACAGGCGCAGGTGCTGGATTTGCTGAAGGAGCTGCAGCGAGAGCTGCAGCTCACGTATCTCTTCGTGGCGCACAATCTCGACGTGGTGCGCGGCTTCTGCGATCGAGTGGCGGTGATGCGGCAGGGGCGGATCGTGGAGCTGGCGAAGACGGCGGATGTTTTCTCCACGCCGCAGCATCCTTACACCAAGCTGCTGCTCTCGGCGGTGCCGTCGCCGGACCCGGATGTGCGAATGAACTTCAAGGTAGGCGAGGAGCTGGCGAAGCTGGATGCCGCGACGTGACGCGATTTGGCGTTGCTAAGGGGGATGGCGAAACTCAAAACCGCGATACTCACCATGCTCGTCCACACTGTTTATTTCTGGCTGAAACCCGAACTCACCGCGCAGCAGCGCGCCGATTTTCGCAAGGGCGTAGAGTCGCTCGGCACCATGAAGGCCGTGAAGGCCTGCTACGTCGGCACGCCGGCGAAGACTCAGAAGCGCCCGATCATCGACGATTCCTACTCGGTGGCCCTGACGGTCGTGGTCGCCGATGTCGCGGGCCACGACGAGTACCAAGTGGATCCGATCCACCTGAAGTTCGTCGAGACCTTCAAGACGTATTGGAGCAAGGTGCAAATCTACGACGCCGAATAAGCGACGGGATCCAATCCGGGTAACTTTAAAGGGCGGGCTTAAGAGCCCGCCCTTTTTGCATCTTACGGCTTCACGACGAACGGGGCGAAGTAGGCGGCCTGGGTGGGCGGGTAGCGACCGAAGAGGCGGACGGCGCCGTCTTCCTGCTCCTCGCTCTGGACGTGCCCGACGGCGTGAAGGCGGGCGATAACGTCGTAGCGTTCGTGAGGGACGAGCAGCTCAGTGGCGGCGTGGGCTTCGGCGATGAGCTCGAGGCAGCGGGCCTCGAGGGCATCCAGGCCCTGCTTGGTGAGGGCGCTAACGAAGAGGGCATCGGGCACGAGGGCGCGAGCGCGGGCGATCATCTCGGGCGCGGCGGCGTCGACCTTGTTGAAGACCGTGACGATAGTCTGCTCGGCCGCGCCCAGCTCACCGAGGACGGAGAGAGTGGTGGCGTGGTGCTGCTCGAAATTGGGGTTGGTAACGTCGATGACGTGGACGAGGAAGTCGGCCACGATCACCTCTTCGAGGGTGGCCTTGAAGGCCTCGACGAGGCCGTGGGGCAGGCGACGGATGAAGCCGACGGTGTCGGTCACGAGAAGCTTCTGATTGCCGCGGAAAATGAGCTGGCGGGTGGTGGGATCGAGCGTGGCGAAGAGCTTGTCGGCCGCGAGCACTTCGGCGCCGGTGAGGGTATTGAGGAGGGTGGATTTGCCGGCGTTGGTGTAGCCGACGATAGCGCAGGTGGGGACGGGGACGCGCTGGCGCTTGCGGCGCTGCACGTCGCGCTGCTGGACGACATTGGCGAGCTCGTGCTTCAGGTGGACGATGCGATCGCGCACGATACGGCGATCCTGCTCGAGCTGCGTCTCGCCCTCGCCGCCCATCGCGCCCTTGCCGCGCTGGCGGGACAAGTGCGTCCAGGCGCGGGTGAGGCGCGGGAGCGAGTACTCCATGCGTGCCAGTGCGACCTGGAGGATGGCCTCGCGGGTGTGCGCACGGTCGGCGAAGATCTCGAGGATGACTTCCTGACGATCGATGACGGCAAGCCCGGAAAGCTCCTCCCAGTTTCGCTGCTGCGCGGGGGAAAGCGCCTCGTCGAAGACGATCACATCGGCATCGACCGCCTTGGCGGCGGTGACGATCTCCTCGGCCTTGCCGCTCCCGAGAAGGAGGGCAGGGGTGGCGCGGCGGAGATTCACGATCTCCACCTGAGCGACGGTGATACGAAGATTCTCCACGAGCTCCTTGAGCTCGGTGACCAACTCGGCGGCCTCGCCGGTCTTCATGTCTGAGGTCTGCACGCCAACGAGAAAGGCGCGGTCGAGCTTGCTGGGTTTGTCGGTAAGGAAGTCTGCCATCTATGGGAGGGAGCAGGCTGTCTGGATGGCGCGTGGAGTCAAATGAAGTAGGGCGGGAGCACGATTGAACAGAATGCAAAGAGACGAACGAAGCATCCGGTCCTTCGCTTGCGAGATAGCGACGATGCGGAGCGGGGCTCCCTGTTGCCGCTTTTGTTCAAAAAGGTGGTTTCGGACGCGCTTACATCCAGCCCGGGCGATATTCCTTCGTGATGAACTGATTGGCGTCGGGGATGTTTTTGACCTTCATCGCAGCGGAGTCCCACTCGATGCGGCGGCGGGAGCGGATCGCGACATTGGCGAGGAGGACGGACTCGGTAAAGGGGCCGGAGTAGTCGAAATTGGAGCCGGGCTTGGGGCCGCCTTTGCAGCCGCGAATCCACTCGGCGAAGGGGCCGCCCTGCACGCGCGGGATGGTCTTGGCGGGGAATTTGGAGGCCATCTCGCGCATTTTCGTCTCGGGGATGATACGAACCGAATCGTAGTAAAAACTGCAGAGCACAGTAGCCTTGCTGCCGAAGAGGAGAGTGCCGGCCTCGGCGGGCAGGTCGCGGCCGAGCTCGAGATCGGCGGGTAGAGGCGGAATGAGGCCGCCGTCGGACCAGGTGTATTTCACCGGGGGCATGGTGCCACGGGCGGGGAAGTAGTTGGTGACGATCGAGGCGTGCGGGGTGGCGAGATCGGTGGCTCCGGTGGACATGGCCTCTACAGCAGTGGGCGCGCCGAGGTTGAGGGCCCAGTAAGCGCCGTCCATAATGTGGCAGGCGACATCCCCAAACGCGCCGGTGCCGAAATCCCACCAGCCGCGCCACTTGAGGCCGGGCATGTAGGCAGGGTCATAAGGGCGATCCTTGGCAACGCTGAGCCACGCATCCCAATTGAGCGTCTTCGGCGGCACAGGAATGAACTTGGAGTGATCGGGCTGTTTGTAAGCGCCGACCGGCTCGCGCCAGGAAGGGAAGAAGGGCCGGTTGGTCCAACTCACCACCTCGCGGACTTCGCCGAGCACCCCAGCCTCGACCCACTCTTTCAGGATGCGGCAGCCCTCGCCGGCGTGGCCTTGATTACCCATCTGGGTGACGACCTTCTTCTCGCGGGCCATCTTGGTGAGTTCGCGGGATTCCCACACCGTGTGGGAAAGGGGTTTTTCTACGTAAACGTGCTTGCCGAGCGCCATCGCAGTCATGGCCGCAGGGTAGTGGGTGTGGTCGGGCGTGGAGATGGTGACGGCGTCGATCTGGTTGCCGAGCTTCTCGAACATTTTCCGATAGTCGTTGAAGCGCGGAGCGGCCTTGAGGCGGTCGCCATCGGCGCCGCCGTCTTTCTCGGCGACAGACTTGATCGAAGCGCCACCGCGCTCTTCGTCGACATCGCAGATGGCAACGACGTTTTCGCCCTTGATGCCGGTGAGAGCGGCGCCGCCGCGGCCGCCAGCGCCAATGACGGCGACGTTGAGGCGGTTATTGGGGGACGCGTTTTCCTTGGAGCTATTGGTTTGCGCGCGGAGTATAGCCGGGAAAGCGATCGCTCCGGCGGCGGAGGTTTTGAGGAAGGTGCGGCGAGACGGGGTATCGTTCATGGGGCGGAGGGTAGGGCGGAAGCCTCGGAGAACCATGCAGCTCGCGGCAATCCTAGAGTGCAGGCGGCGGAAAAACAACGTGCGCAAGTGGCCTTGCATCGTTGCCGCTTGTCGTCCGTCATGCACGCGCGGGCCTCATGCGGTCCGCGTGCCCCACCACTGCCCGTTTCACCCAACAACAACCCTCCATGCTGCCTTTTGCGCTCACCATCTTCACGGGAGCTTTCCTGCTATTTCAGGTCCAGCCGTTGATCGGCAAGTTCATCCTGCCCTGGTTTGGCGGTGCGCCGGGCGTATGGACGGCATGCCTGCTGTTTTTCCAGACGGTGCTGCTGGGCGGTTATGCTTACGCGCACTTTCTATCGACCCGCTTCAAGCCGCGGCAGCAGGTGATCATCCATATCGTGCTGCTCTTGCTCTCGCTGGCGGTGATGCCGATCGCGCCTTCCGAGTCGTGGAAGACCCACGTCGAGGGCGACCCCACGTGGCACATCCTGCTGCTGCTGACCGTGAGCATTGGCCTGCCGTACTTCGTATTGTCGTCCACGGGGCCTTTGATGCAGCAGTGGTTTAGCCAGACCAATCCGGGCATCTCGCCTTACCGCCTTTACGCGCTCTCCAATGTCGGATCGTTGCTCGCGCTGCTGAGCTACCCGGCGTATTTCGAAGTGAAGTTTACCCGCCATGCGCAGGCCACGATGTGGTCGGTGGGGCTGGGACTATTTGTCCTTTTCTGCGGCTATTGTGCCTGGGTGTTATGGAAGCGCGTCGTGACGACGAGCGCTTCCTCTGCCTCCGCGTCGGGGGCGGCGAGTGGAGAGCCGGTGGCAAAGACCTCGGGGCTGGACAAGCTCCTGTGGGTGAGCCTGCCCGCGGTCGCCTCGGTGCTGTTGCTCTCGACGACCAACAAGCTGTGCCAGGAGATCGCAGTGATCCCCTTTCTGTGGGTGCTCCCGCTCAGCCTGTACCTGCTGACCTTTATCATCTGCTTTGACCATGCGCGCTGGTACAACCGATGGGTTTTCCTGCCGCTGCTCGTTGTGAGCGTGGCGGTAGTCGCGGCGCTGCTCCCCGCTGGCACGGATGCGCCGATGCGGCTCCAGATCATCGGCTATACTGCGGCCTTGTTTGTCGCGTGCATGGTGTGCCATGGTGAACTTTACCGGCTGAAGCCGCCGGTGCAGAGCCTGACATCGTACTACTTGCTGATCTCGGCGGGTGGAGCGATCGGCGGCTTCCTGGTCGCGATCGTGGCGCCAGCGGTTTTCAACGAATACTACGAGCTTCAGATCGGTCTGTGGGTGCTGAGCTACCTGGTGGGCGTACTCTGCTATCGGCACGGCAGCCGTGAGCTAGTGTATGCGCTGGCAATAGGCGCCCTGCTGACGCTGGTGGCGCTGCCAGCCGTGCGCGGGATGTTTGACGACAGCACGGGCTTCAAGGCGGAGGTGGAGCATATCTTCACCGATAACTGGCTAAACATCCCGGGCTGGGCCTATGCCCTTCTGGCGCTGGTGGTGCTGGCGGCTTGCGTACTCGACTTTCAGCGTTGGCGGCTGCTCTCCGAGTGGCGCGCGCGGTCAGGCTGGTTCGCGATGTTCCTGTGCGTGGGCATCGGCGCGATCTTTGTGAAGCAAGCCAGGGAAAAATCCTCGGTGAACGTGCTCAGCGCCACCCGTAATTTCTACGGCACGCTCAAGGTCTTCGACTATTATCCGGGCGACGCAGAGGATAACTATCACCTGCTCCTGCATGGCGCCACGACGCATGGCTTGCAGTTCACCTCGCCGGAGAAGTCCGTGCTCGCCACCAGCTATTACGGAGAGAACAGCGGAGTGGGCCGGGCGATCAATCGCCTACCGCAAGGCCCGCGCAAGCTCGGCCTCGTGGGCCTCGGCACCGGCACGCTCGCCACCTATGCGCGCCCCGGTGACAAGATGCGCATCTACGAGATAAACCCGGCGGTGGAGAAGCTCGCGCGCGAGCAGTTCAAATATCTTTCGCACTCTCCTGGTGAGATTGAGGTGGCGATGGGAGACGCGCGCCTGGTGATGGAGCAGGAAGTCGCGAAGGGCGATCTCCAGGGATTTGACCTGCTTGCGCTGGATGCCTTCAGCAGCGATGCGATCCCCGTCCATCTCCTGACCAAAGAGGCCTTCGCCATCTACATGAAGCAGATCAAGCCCGATGGTGTGATCGCGGTGCATATCTCCAATCGCTATCTCGACCTCAGGCCGATCGTGGAGCGACTGGCGGTAGAGTTTGGCCTTGAGGTCGTCAGCATCTCGGATGACGACGAGCCGCAGTGGTGGGTATATGCCACCACGTGGATGATCCTGACCAAGAACAAAGCCATCCTGGAGCATGAGTCCATCCGCGAGAAAGCCGAGGGCCCTGAGCCCGGCAAGCGCGAGGCGCCGCTGTGGACGGATGACTTTGCCAGCCTCTACTCGATCATGAAATGAGCCGACCCTGGCACACGCTCAGCGCCCTCGTCGCCATGACCGCCGCTGCCTGCTCGTCGTCTTTCGCTGCGCAGGCCGATGCGGCCTTCCTCCGCGAGCATGAGGCTTGGAAAGCCAAGCGGCGTGAAGAGCTTCTCCTGCCCGATAACTGGCTCACGCTCGTCGGCCTCCATGTGCTCAAGACCGGGGAAAACACGATCGGCAGCGCCAGGGGTAACGACGTGGCACTGCCGAAGGGCCCAGCGCGGCTTGCTCGCGCCACGGTGGCGGCAGACGGAAAGGTGATGCTACGCATCGAACCGGGAGCCGAAGCGCTAATCGACGGCAAGAGAGCCACGGAGGCGGAGCTGAAGCTGCGCGATGGCCCGACGAAGGCCACGACGGTGACCGTGGGCAGCCTCAGTTTTTTCGTAATGGATCGAGGCGGCAAGCGCGCCATCCGGGTAAAGGACAGCGAAGCCGATGCGCGCACGAACTTTGCCGGGCTCGAATATTTTCCCGTAGATCCCGCTTGGCGGATCGAGGCTCGCTGGGAGCCATTCGAGAAATTGCGGATGATGCCGGTAACAGACCGCCTCGGTCTGACTGGGCCGCAGCTCGTGGCTGGCAAGGCGATCTTCGAGCGCGATGGAAAACGGTATGAGATGCTCGCGATCGACGAGGGGGCGGGAAAGCCGCTGTTCTTCGTCTTTTCCGATCAAACCAGTGGTAAGGAGACTTACGGGGCGGCGCGATTCATCTACACGGAAGCGAAAGACGGAAAGGTGATTCTCGATTTCAACCGCGCGGAAAATCCCCCCTGCGCATTTACGCCGTATGCCGTGTGTCCCCTGCCGCCGAAGGAAAATCGACTGCCGTTTGCCGTGCGTGCCGGCGAGAGAGCGTATCGCGGGACAGACAAAAGGTGATTCGAGACAAGGCTGGCCGTGCCAATGGTCCAGGCGCCGGGTAGCGGCGCTTCATCCTGCCTCGATCATACGGAGCGTTGTCAGATCATGCGTGAGATCGGGCCGTGGATTGGGAATAAGGAAGTCATTTTCCGCGCGCGACGGCAGAGCGGCGCTGCCGAGCGGGCGAAAGATGGTCAACTCGGCGCGTGGACGCATACGATCGGCCCGGGTGAGCGGGCGTTGCTGGTGGCTGTGAGCGAGGGTGGTTTTCATGGTTAAGATGGAAAACCCGCTCCAGTGACTTACCAGGGGACCCAAAAAAAAAGCCCCTCCGGTTTGGCACCGGAGGGGCTGAAAGTCATTTTGACGTCAGAACCCTCGCGGCGCCTTGGTAACGGCGGAAGCGACGACTACGGATACGACGGAGGAGACGACCACGGAGGCGTGGGCGAAGCTCGAGAAAGACGTCGTGCCGCTAAGGTTCATGTACGTGAACACGAAACCTAGTATGTAGGGGTGGGCGACTGTCAAGGATTTGTCTCGACCGTCGCTACCTGCGTGGTGCCGTGCTCTTGCGTGGAGTCGGTGCCGACGAGGGGTGAAGCAGGAGCAAGAAGAATGCAGAGCGCGAGTAGCGGTGGAGGCCGAGTTGGGAGCTTGCGCGAAACCCGGAACCTTGGGCACGGTAGACGCAGTCTTTCCCCTGTGATGTCGTTTCCGTTTACCCGACTGGCCATCGTGGCGATCCTGACGCTTGTTCTGGCCGGAGGCTGCGCGACGGTGCCGCCGGTGCAAGTGCCGCTGGATAAGCTGACGGCGACGGAGGCGGCGCGAGCGCGGGCGAATCTCCGGGTTTTCAGCACCGTGTGGGATCTCGTAAATCGAAAGCACTACGATCCCAAGACGCAGGGAGAGCGGTGGGATGCGGCCGCGCGAGAATTTGGCCCCAAGGCGGCAGCGGCAAAGACGCAGGCGGAGCTGTACGACGTGCTCAATGCGATGCTCGCGCCTTTGGCGGATAGTCATACGGCCGCGTTGACGCCGGAGCGCGCGCGCGAGCGCCGCACGCAGACGCGCGCGCGCACAGGCTTTGGGATGCTGCGCCTGAGCGGGCGCTGGATCGTCAACGAAGTGCTGCCGCAGAGCCCAGCGGACGTGGCGGGGATAAAGCCCGGCTGGGTCGTGGTGAGCCGCGATGGCCGGCCGCTGGATGGTCAGCCGGAATTTCGCCCCAAGGAGGGTGAAAGCGTGGACTTCGAGTTTATCGATGAGCGGGAGCAAACCGTGAAACTGACGCTGGTGGCGCAGCCGCTCTCCATCGGGTCGCGGCAGGTGATGCGCAAACTGGAGGGCGGCTTCGTGTACCTGCGCTTCGATGAGTTTGCAGCCAAAGATCGGCGCTGGCTGAGCGCGCAGCTGAAGGAAAATCTCGATGCTCCCGGCGTGGTGATCGATCTGCGGCGCAACCCGGGAGGCGAAACCTTTTCGCTCGGCATCACCATCGGCGAGTTTTTCACGAAGCCGGTGGACTGCGGCACGTTTGTGAGCCGCTCCGGCTCGCGCACGGAAAAGGATTCGTGGCAGCTCGGCTCTGCGCGCTATCAGGGGCGAGTCGTAGTCCTGGTGGATCGGGCGAGCGGCAGCGCGGCGGAGATCTTCGCGGCGGTGCTGCAAGACCACGGGCGCGCCAAGCTGGTGGGCCGCCGCACGGCGGGGGCGGTGCTGGGGAGCTGGTTCTATGGGTTGCCCGATGGCGGCGAACTGCAACTTAGCCGCGAGGACTACTACGCGCCTAAGGGCCGGCGGATCGAGCGGGCAGGGGTGGAGCCGGATTATGCTATCCCCCGCACCTTTGAAGATTTGCGCGCTGGGCGGGATCGCGATCTGGAGATCGCACTGGAATTGCTCCGCGGAGAGAGGAACTGAGGGGATAGCCCCGCAACGCATCCCTTGACGCGGAAGGGCCGCGCGTGCGAGGGTCGCGATTTTACAGAAACCGTCCTCCCGCTCGAATGCCCAAGAAGAAGCCCGCGAAGCCCTCCGACCAATCCGAGCTCCAGCTCGGCGGTACGCCCGAAGCGCAATCGCCCGCAGCGCCTGCGGCGCCCGCGCCGGGCGCCGCCTCCGAGGCGTCGGCGGCCCAGCCGGTCGAGCCAGCCGCGACCGCCGCCGATGGTGGAGCGGAGCCACCCGCGCCGATCGCGCGCGGCAAGGTGCAAGACGACAGCGCCCCGCTCGCTTCGCACTACAAGAACTGGTTTCTCGAGTACGCCAGCTACGTCATCCTCGATCGCGCCGTACCGCATCTCGACGACGGCCTCAAGCCCG
Source organism: uncultured Opitutus sp. (assembly GCA_964480585.1). Lineage (GTDB taxonomy): Bacteria > Verrucomicrobiota > Verrucomicrobiia > Opitutales > Opitutaceae > ER46. The sequence continues at coordinate 61,963 of CAYZPV010000015.1, forward strand.
TGCAGCGCCGCATCCTGCATACGTGCTGGGATATGGACGACGGTCGATTCCACAAGGTCGCCAATATCGTCGGGCGCACGATGTCACTGCACCCGCATGGCGATGCCTCCATCGGGGCTGCGCTCGTGGGCATCGGCCAACGCGCCTTCCTGATCGAGCCGCAAGGCAACTTTGGCAACACCCTCACCGGCGACGACGCGGCGGCGCCCCGCTACATCGAAGCGCGGCTGACGAACTTTGCCCGCGACGTGCTCTTCAACCCGAAGACGACGAACTGGCAGCTCAGCTACGACGGCCGCCAGCGCGAGCCCGTGACGCTCCCGGCCAAGTTTCCCATCGTGCTGCTCGACGGGGCGGAGGGCATCGCGGTGGGCCTGGCGACGAAGATCCTGCCGCATAATTTCAACGATCTTTGCCGCGCGGCGATCAATCATCTCCAGGGGAAAACCTTCCGCATCTACCCTGATTTTCCGACGGGCGGCATCGCGGACTTTTCGGAGTACAACGACGGTGAGCGGGGCGGGAAAGTAAAGGTGCGCGCCCGGATCGAAACGCGCTCCAAGTACCTCCTCGCCATCACCGAGCTGCCGTACGGAACGACGACCGAGACGCTCATCGAATCCATCCTCGCGGCTAACGCGAAGGGCAAGATCAAGATCCGCCACGTCGACGACAATACGGCCGACAAGGTCGAAATCCTCGTGCATCTGCCGCAGGGCGCCGATGCCGAGCAAGTCACACAGCAGCTCTACGTCTTTACCGCCTGCCAGCAGAATGTCTCGCCGGCTGCGTGCGTGATCGTGAGCGATGAGAAGACAGGCGCAGATCGCCCCGAATTTCTCGGGGTGCGCGAGATACTCAAGCGCACGGTCGACAGGACCAAGGCCCTGCTGAAGCAAGAACTGGAGATCAAGCTCGGAGAACTGGAGCAGCAATGGCACTGGGACTCCCTGGAGCGTATCTTCATCGAGGAGCGCATCTACCGACGCATCGAAAAATCGAAGACATGGGAAGATGTGCTGGCCGAGATCAAGGAGGGCCTTAAGCCCTTCCTCAAGCAACTCCGCCGCGAGGTAACCGAAGAGGACATCACGCGCCTCACCGAGATACGCATCAAGCGGATCTCGGCGTACAATCGCTTCCAAGCCGACGAGCAGATCAAGAAGATCGAGGATGGAATCAAGGAGACGAAGTCGAATCTCAAGAACCTGACCGAGTTTGCCGTGGCATGGTTTGAAATGCTCCAGGAAAAGTACGGCAAAGGACTCAAGCGCCGCACGCAGTATGACGAGATCCAGCAGATCAACGCCGCTGAAGTCGTCTCGGCCAATCAGCGTCTCTACGTAAATCGGGAGGATGGCTTCATCGGCCTCAACTGGCGGCAGCACGAGTTTGTGCAGGAGTGCACGATCCTAGATAGCGCGCTCACGATCATGCGGGATGGCTCGCTGAAGGTGGCGAAGGTGGCCGACAAGGTCTTCATGGGCCGCGACATCATCCATTGCACGGTGTTTACGAAGGATGGAGATCCCTCGTTTTACACGATGGTGTACCAGGACAAGGCCTCGGGGAAAGCCTTTGCCAAGCGCTTCCAGATCGGCGGTCTCTCGCGCGACAAGCTGTATTCGCTCGTGCAAAGCGAAGGCTCGGAGGTCGTGTACCTCCATGCCGCCAAGACGGAAAAGGAGATGCCGAAAAAGCTCACGATCTTCCTGGATGGCCGCAGCGGTGCGCGCGTGCGAGAGTTCGAGTTCGACATGGCCGCGGTGCCGGTGAGTTCGCGCAATGCGAAGGGCCTCACCGTCACGAAGTGGCCGGTGAAGAATGTGAAGCGGGCAGACCTCGAGCTGGGGTGACCCGACTTTGCTGCAGCCCGGCCCGGAGAGGGCGGGCTGGCAGCCGGCGTTCTGGTCTAGTTCACCCGAGCCCACAACTCGCGGTAGGCGCGCATCATGCCGGCGAAAGTCGTGGCCTCCGTCTGCAAGTCGCGTTGCAAGCGGGCGCATACCCGCGGAGTGGCCAGGGCGGCGGGCTCCCAGAGAAGAAGTGCGAGCGCATTGAGCACGCGCTCGCGTGGATGGCGGCCGGCGCGCGCCTCGAGCAGCGGGCGCAGGCCGAGCGCGCGCAGACCGACAACCACGTTGCGGAGGCTGGATTGCTCGGGGCACTTATTGAGCGTGCTGCGCGCGTAATCCTGCGCCGTCTCGAAGCTCGCTCCGAGGCGATGCTCCTCGATCCAGAAGAAGACGGTGCGCGCGAGCGCGGCGACGTCCGCGTGTGATGCGGCGAGAGTCTCGCGCGACGCGTGGCTACGCTCGGGATGAAGCTTGAAGTCCACACCTTCGGCATAGTGGCGACGGATCTGCGCCGCCCAAGGCAGCGCTTCCAGTTTCGAAAGCAGCAGGAGCTGCTGCTGCCGCTCCCGCACACTCCAGTGGTAGTGAAGGTAGGTGACGAGCAGCGCGTCGCCGAGCGCGAGCTGAGCCTTGGCGATATTGCGCCGCACGAAGTCGGCATCGGCCCCAGTGAACTCGGGCTTCTCCAGCTTCTCGCGGGCGAAAAGCAGGCCGGAGCACCGATTCATCAGGAGGCGGGTGGCTTCCGATAGCGGGATATCCTGTGTGACGCGGTGGTGATCGCAGTCATCCAGCAGCGACTCGTCGCCGACGAGCCAGCGATGGCCCATGATGAGATCGTAGGAAAACATGGTCACTGGCGAGTGCTCCAGCTCGTGCAAGGAGGTGATCTTGAATTCGACTTCAATACCGACCTGAGGAGTGAGGATCTCGCCGAGCACGTGCAGTGCGTGACCGAAACGCAGCTCATTAAGATGGCGATTGCCGCGGATACAGACGTAAAACTCCAAATCGTTGTAGGGCAGATCGCCCTTGGCGGTGCGGAGTACGCCGCCCTCGCCGCGGCCGTAGCCGCCGCCGAGGAGCAGGGCTTCGAGCTTCTCCGCCGGCACGAGACCGCGCACACCGGCGGCAATACGCGCGCACGCCCGCGTGAGGTGCGCCTCCAGCGCGGGGCTGCCATCGACGGTAAAGCGCGCTGGCTGCGCCGCGCGCGCTGTGGGGAAAGGCTCGGCGGTGGAGGTCTCCGGTTCTACGAGAATCATGTGGCGAAATTCTCCCGATGCATGGCCCAGCCAGCCTTGAAGCCGGCGCGGCGCGCGAGCCTCTGCTCCAAGCGGATGCGCAGCGCTTTGGGCCACTCGCGCAGCCGGCCCATGCGGCGGCAGTAGGCGAGGTCGCGCCTGGCATCAGCCAGGAGGCCAAACGCGAGGCGGCGCGGATGGGTCACCTCGTCGGGCCGCCCGGCGTAGACTGCGGCCAGCGCCCAGGCCTCGCCGAAGCTGCGCTTATAGGCCTGGCGTGGGGTGTAGTTGTGCGAGTGCATGACGACAGACTCGGGGCAGTAAGCGATGTGATAGCCCTGGGCGCGGCACCAGCGGGTGTACTCGTCGTCCTCGGAGTATTGCATCGACTCGAGAAAACCGCGGCGCGCCCATACATCCTTGCGCAGTCCGCTGCTCACCATGCTGAAAAAGTGATCCCACTTTACCGATTCACGCCGGTCGCCGAAGCAGCGTTCATAGTCGTGCGCGAACACGGCTTCGCAGTCCGGGCGCGGGATTTGCCGGCCAAACGAGGCAGCCGTGCGCGGATCGCGCAGTGCGGTCACGAGCGGGCGCAGCCACTGATTGTCCTGCGGGGTGGCGTCGGCGTTGAGGAAGATCGCGAGCTCGGTCTCGGCCAGCGCCATCCCTTGATTCATCACGCGACTAGGCTGGTAGTCGTGCGGTAGCAGTTGGATGAAGTGCTTGGGGTTGGCAGCGCGGATGAGGTCGACAGAGCCGTCGCTGGATCCTGAGTCAAAGACCAGAAGATCCCAGTTGGTATAGTCCTGCGCCTGGAGAGCAGGGAGGGTATCGCGCAGCGCCCAAGCCTCGTTGTAGGAGCGCATGATGATGGAGACGCGTGGATCGTCGCTCATGGTTCGCGGCCATAGACTAGCGCGCACTTCGACCGGCGGGGTATGGGGTATTCTCCGCCTCTCCCGTAGGTCTGGACCCACTAAACGAAAATCGACCGTCACGCTAACGTAGCACGCGTCTTCCTGACTTCGCCTTACGCAATGTCGACCACTCAAAAGCATTCTCCAATCGTCCTTTCCATCGGGATCATGGCTTGGAATGAGGCGGACTCGATCTGCACCACTCTGGAATCGCTCTTTCGCCAGAGCGTCTTCGAGCATCTTGTTGCACGCCGGGAGCAGTGCGAGATCGTCGTCGTGGCCAATGCGTGCACCGATGCGACCGTCGCGGTGACGTGCGCCTTCTTTGAAAAGATGAGGCGCGAGCACGCCTGGGCGGCGGGCTTCACTGCCCAAGTCGTGGATATTCCCGAGCCGGGGAAGGGCAACGCGTGGAACCGATATATCCACGAGTTCTCTGCTCCTGAGGCTCGCTACATTTGCTCGATGGATGCGGATATCGTTTTCCACCACCGCGAGACGATCTACAATCTCATGGCTGCGCTGGAATGTGACCCGCATGCGTCTGCCTCCACTGGCCGCCAGTGCAAGGATTTGCTTTTCAAGCCGCGCAAGACGCTGCGCGATCGCATCTCGCTCGCGACGACGTCGATGGGCGGCGGCGAGGCCGGGAAGATTTGCGGGCAGCTCTATTGCCTACGCGCTGAGATCGCGCGCAACCTCTACCTCCCGCGTCATCTTTCCGCAACGGAAGACGGCTTCATCAAGGAGATGGTCTGCACCGATTTTCTCTCCCGGCCGAGCGATCCGACCAAGATCGTGCTCGCGCCGGATGCGGCGCATATTTTCGAGGCCTACGTCTCCCCGCGCGAGGTGTTGAATAATCAGAAGCGCCAGATGATCGGCCAGACGATCGTCCACGTGCTCGTAGAGTATCTGAAGACACTGCCTTATCGTGAGCGCACGAGTCTCGCCCAGACGCTGCGCCGAAACGAACAGCGCGATCCCGACTGGCTCCGCCGGCTGCTCGCGGAGCATCTGCGCGAGCGCCCGCGATTCTGGCAGCTTTTCCCCGGCCTGCTGAGTTTCCGATTCAAACGCCTCGCGCAGCAGAAGGGCCTGCGCAAGGTAAAGCAGCTCCCTGCCGCCTGCGCGGGCTTTGCCGTCACGCTCGTTTCCTGCGCTAGGGCGCACGGGCAGCTCCGAAAGGGCGCGGTGGACTACTGGCCCAAGGCGAGCCGGCAGACGATCCTCACTGTGCCTCAAGCGGTGGGCGAAGCCGGCGGCACGACCACGCCGCGGTGAGTGGACAATCCTTCTCGTAGAGCGCCATGATAGAACTGGAGACAAAACACATCGTCGCCTTGATGCTTTTCACTGGCATCGGGTGCGGCGCTATCCTCGCCACCACGTTTTCTTACCGCCTGCGCGAGTGGGCGTTTCTTTTCATGGTCTGCTTCTCGGTGTATGCCGAGCGGTTTGACGTGAACTTCATCGGCCAGTATTGGTACCGAGGCACTTCACGCGGCGTGGGACTTTCCCTCACGGATGTTCTGGCGTGGTCGATCCTCGTCTCGAGCCTGATCGCACCAAAGTACGTGCGAAGGCCGGGCTTCAGGCCAATGGGGCTCTTCTTTATCGGTCTCTATTTCGCATACTGCATCTTCATGACAGTGAATGCGCTGGTGCCTATCTACGCGGTCTGGGAGCTGGCCAATATCCCGCGTGGCGTGATGTGCATGCTCGCGGGTGCAGCCTTTATCCGCTCGCGGCGTGAGTTGGGGATACTGGTCATCGGCCTGGCCTTCACCGCTTGCCTCGAGCTGCTCTACGGCGTGAAACAGCGGTACGTCGATGGCATGTACCGTGTGCCAGGCACCCTCGATCACTCCAACAGCCTCTCGATGTACCTCTGCACCATCGGGCCCGTGCTTGCGGCGGCGGTGGTGTCAAATTGGTCGATCTGGCTGCGCGTTATCGGCGGCGTGGGACTTGTTGCCGCGACGGGCGGTGTGCTGCTCACGATCTCGCGAGCGGGTCTGTCGATCTACGCCATGGTGATAGGCGGCACGATCATCATGAGCATCAGTTGGAGGATCACCTTGAAGAAGGTGGCAATCTGCGGCCTGATTGCCCTGGTCGGCGCCGTCGTCATCTCAAAGATGTGGGACCAGATCATCTCGCGCTATGCCGAAGCGTCGTTTGCAGAAGAATATCTGGAAGAGGGCAATGAAGGGCGCGGCGTGTATATCCGCTGGGCGGCCGCGATCATCGATGATCACAGATTTGGTGTAGGTCTCAATAACTGGTCTTACGCAGTGAGCAAGACCTATGGCCCGGAGTCGGGTTTTCGCTACGAAGACTACGATGACATCAAGGGTAATCCCGAAAAGGCCGACCTGCCCTCCATCAACTACGCGGCGCCGGCGCACAGCTTGGCGGCGATCACGGCGGGAGAGCTGGGTCTCTATGGCCTGGCGATCTTCGGGCTCGTGTGGGCGCGCTTTTTTCTCGTGGGACTCGGCTTCTTTTGGAAGCGGCTCAACGATGATCCGATGCATCGCATGGGCATCGGCCTATTCTTTGCGACCTGCGGCATCTTTCTGCAGAGCGTGACGGAGTGGGTGTACCGGCAGTCTGTCATCTTCCTCATGTTTCACCTGCTCATGGGGGCACTCGCGAGCCTCCACTGGACGCGGAAACATCCGTATCCAGCGGAGCCGGATGCAGCGAATGACTCCGTCGAGGAAGAGGAAGCGGCGGAAGTCGAGACAGTGGTCTCCACTGAAGCGGAGCCTCAGCCCACCTATATCGCCCGCTAAACCATGCGCATCGCTCATCTCTTGCGAAAGTACAATCCCGCCGAGTGGGGCGGCACGGAGACGGTGATCCACCAGGTCACCGGCGGCCTGAGCCGGCTCGGCGTGCACTCGACAGTGCACTGCCCCGCGCTCGAGGCAGCGAAGCAGGCGATCGCCGCCACGGTGCGCGACCCGCTGGCAGATGCCGGTTGCGCGGTGCGGCGCTTCGAAGCGTGCGTGCCGATCTGGGGTATCTCGGACGAGCAGCGCCGGCAGATGATCTCAGTCGGAGGCAACTTGATGTCGTTTGACCTCCTCCGTGCGCTTTGGCGTGAGAGGGAACTCTCACTGATCCACTCCCATGCGCTGGGGCGTGTGGGCGGCATCGGCCTCACGGTGGCACGACGGAGGAAGCTCCCCTTTGTGGTGACGATCCATGGCGGTCTGTATGATTTGCCGCCCGCGCTGAAGCAGGCGCTCAATACGCCGCAGGCGAGGGGCGTGGAATGGGGCCGCCTCTTTGGCGTGCTCCTGCGCGCGCGGCGTGTGATCGAGGAGGCCGATGCCATCCTCACATGCAATCGTCGCGAGGCCGAGCTCATGCGTGAGAGGCATCCTGATCGCCGCGTGGTGATGCACCCGCATGGCGTGCCTGCAGAGATCTACGAAGCAGATCGCCGCCAGTTGGCGCAGGCCGCTTTCCCCCAGCTTGCGGGCCGCGATGTGTTGTTGTCGGTCGGTCGTATCGACCCGGTGAAGAATCAGAGCTTCCTCGTGGAGCAGATGCCCGAGATCATCCAGCGGTTTCCCAAAGCGTTGCTGGTGCTTGCCGGTCCATGCACCGACGAAGTGTATGGCCCGGCGATTGATCGCCGGATTGCGGAACTGGGCCTGCAGAATCATGTGTTACTCACGGGCAAGCTGCCGCCCGCCGATCCACGGCTGATCGGCCTGATGCAGTCCGCCAGGGTGGCGCTGCTATCGTCGGTATCGGAGACCTTCGGGCTAGTGATCCTGGAAGCCTGGGCGGCTGGCACTCTTGCGGTATCGAGCCGCACCTCTGGCGCCAGCGCCCTGATCGAGCACGGGAAAACCGGCTGGCTCTTCGACCTCGATCGCCCGGCCAGCTTCCATGAGGGCATCGCAGCAGCCATGGGATCCCTTGATACGGTGCGGCCGGTGCTCGCGGCAGCGCGCGAACGCGTCGTGCGCGACTACGATATCCGCGTACTCGCCGGCCGGCTCAAGCAGCTCTACGAGGAGCTGTGCGCTACGAAGGGCGTCCATCGCACTACACGTGTGCTCCAGCCGGCGGCCGGCGAAGCCGCCTGATCTTTATGCCCACCGTCATCATCCGGGACGACGATACCAACGCACTGACTCCGATTTCGTGTCTGGAGACGCTCTATCGACCGTTTCTCGATCGAGGGTTGCCGGTGAATCTGGCCACCGTGCCCGAAGTGCGCTGCGATGCCCGCGCGCCAGACGGCTCACGTGAGGGCTTCCTCCCGCCACAGCCCAATCCCGCAGTCGAGAGCGTGGCCTTGCGAGAGAACCGCGCGCTGGTCGATTACCTGCATGCCAATCGCGGCTATGCTATCGTGCAGCACGGATGCTTCCACGATACCTTCGAGTTCGACCGCACCGATAGAGGGGAAATTGTCCGCAGGCTGGAGCGGGGCGCCCAGCGTTTGCGCGAGGCAGGTTTTGACGACGTGAGGGCCTTTGTCGCGCCCCACGATAAAATCTCCGCCGAGGCCTATGAGGAGATTGCGCAGCGCTTTTCGGTGATCTCCACCGGCTGGTTTGAATGGCGGCGGCTGCCGCTTGCCTGGAAGCCGCGCTATATCGTGCGCAAGCTCTCCGGCCGCCCGCACTGGCGTGTCGGCGACACGCAGCTCCTCAGCCACCCGGGTTGCCTGCTCAGCTACATGCGGCCCTATGAAACGATGCTCGAGACGGTGAAGCGCGCGGTTGATCGGCAGGAGCTGACGGTGCTTGTGACGCATTGGTGGGAATATTTTCGCAACGGGCAGACCGACGCGCAGTTCGTCGCCGTGCTCCATCAGGTGGCCGAGTACCTCGCTAGCCGAGGCGATGTGCGGGTGACGACCTTCAACGCGCTTGCAGACGGAGCTCGTATTCATCGGACACCGGAAACGGCGATGCAGCCCGCCACGACTTAAGCCCGCGCTAAAAACCTCCGTAAACGAGAAAGGCGCTCCGTGAGGAGCGCCTTTCCCGTTGGGTCAAGGGACAGATCAGCGGGACACTACGGCGGTCCGTTGCGGCGCACGATTGGCAGCATGCGCCTGCTCTGCATCGCGGAGCATGAGCTTGAAAACGTCAGGGATGGCGCCGATGCCGGCTGGGATGTCTGGCTGGTTGCTCATCAGCGCGGCATAGCTCTGCGGGTCGTCGGGATGGTAGCCGTGCATGGCCCGGATCGGGCGCTCACCCATATGGCTGGGCACGATCAGCGTGCCTTCCTCGAGGAGGAAAATCAACTCGCCGAAGTAGCGATCGGGGAAAAAGGTGCCCAAGTCGACCAGCTCCGAATCGGAGAGGATCCGACCCTCGGGCACGCGTCCCAAGGCAGCGGTCACGGATTGGCGCGCGCGGTCATTGAAGAACCAGAAGCGTGCCATCGTGGAATCGTACACGGCCGCGTAATCCTCGCCGAATTTCAGGCCGAGCGCCTGGATCTTGGCGATGAGGTTGAGGTGCTTGTCGCAGTTGGCCATGCCGTGGTCGCTGAAGACATACAACCGCACATCGTCGTAGTGCTCACGCGCGACGGCGAGCAGGCGGTCGATCTTCTCCTCGTAGCTCCGGAGCTTTTGCGGCACTTCGGGCGAGTCGTTGCCGACCCGGTGCATGAGGCCGTCGAGCTCTGGCCAGTAGAGGAAGGCAAAGTCGATCTTCTCGCTCGCGATATCGGTGCAGAGCGCGTCGAGATTACTCTCCTCGCCGCGCGCAGGCTCGCTCACGTGATAAGGAATACCGCGCTCTACCAGGCGATCGAAAATGTTGGGCCCGCGATTCATGCCCTTGGGCTGCAACGGGCTTTTCTTCTCCGTGAAGTCGAAGAGCGAGATGTAGCGGAAGGGGATGTTGTACAGATCGAAGTACCCTTTGAACTTGAGCCGCAGCTTCACGAACTTGGAGAGCCAACGCCGGACCCGGCGGCGGCCGGTGAGGGCATTGGGCAGCCATTGCAGCCACTTGAGGGACCGGAAGGGCGAGCGGGCAGGATCGTAGACAAAATATGACCAGTTGCGGTGCTCATGGGGGTAGCTACCGGCGAGGATAGAGGGCACACAGGCAGAGCTGTAGCCGAAAACCGAGCGTAGCGGCCGACGGTAGGGAGCCACCTTCTGCACAAAGCGCTGGTCGTGCTTCACGATCTCCCAGCCGCAGGCATCGATGAATACAAAAAGTGGTAGGATAGGTTTCATGGCGGGGATCGAAGATTAACTGGCGGCCAGGATGGAGGTGGGCTCGGCGAAGGCTTGCCCGGCGACGGTGCGTGCGGCAATGGCGAGTGGATCCTCGGCGAGAAGCAGGAATGCCTGGTCGTCACGCAGAGGGGCGCCGCCACGGAAGCGGGTGAGTTCTGCCACGAGTTCATCGCGCAGTGACTCCGCCGGGGCGGGGTTGACCGCGCGGCCCCGCATCCACTCGATCAGCCGCTCCTGGCCAAACATGTCGCCGGCCGCGTTGATCGACTCGGTGAGGCCGTCGGTGTAGAGCAGCAAGCCACCGGGCTCCGCAAGCGTGGCGCTTTGCTGGCGGTAAGTGGAGTCGGGCAGGATGCCGAGGGGCGTGCCCGTCACGTTGAGCGTGCGCACGTGGTCTCCCGATTGGACGATCACGGGGCAGTGGCCGGCGCTGGCCGTGACGAGCTGGCGACGCTTGAGGTCGACGTAGACGAGTTGGGCGGTGATGAACATCCCCACGCTCGAAAGCTCCGCGTACAGCAGCTCATTGAGCCGCTTGAGGAGACGAGCGGGGTGATGGCTGCGCACCGCCATGGCGCGCAGCAGGCTGCGCGTGATGGTCGCGAAGATCGCAGCAGGCACGCCTTTGCCCATCACGTCGGCGACGACGAGCAGCATCGAGTGGTCGCTGAGTGGCACTGCGTCGTAGAAGTCGCCTCCGACCTGGCGTGCGCTTTCCCAACTCGCCGCGAGCCGGAAGCCTGAAAGCTGCGGCAGCGTGCTCGGCAGCAGTGCGCGCTGGATACGCTGGGCGATCGCGAGTTCGTGCGCGACGAGGCGAGCGTGAACTTGCTCCTCCTGATGGCGGGCATTGACGACCTGAATCGCCATGAACTCGGTGAAGGTGCGGATCATCTCGGCCTGAAGGGCGGAAAACGGAGGATCCGCGCGGCCCGAGCGCGTCACCTCGCGCCGCCCGATGGCGAGTGTGCCCAGGAGTTTGTCGCCAAAGAGCAGAGGCTGGACGAGGCCGGCAGCCTGAGGGCCGGCAGCGCGCAGTGGCTCGTGGGGCGACGAGAGCCGGGTGATGTCGAACTCCACGTCGCGCCGCGTGAGTGCGGCGGAGAGCTCCACGGTCGCGGCAGCCAGGGAGGGCACGACGGGCAGCGGCGGGCGGCTCACGGTGCCGCCGAAGAGCAGGGCTTCGGCTCTCAGCTCCGGCGTCGATTCCACAAATGGCGATAGCTGGGAGCCATCGGCTGAGACGAGCCGCAGCACAAACCAGTCGGCCGTGGCAATCTGCAGGAGATCCATCAACACGCGCTGGCAGAATCCCTCGAGATCGCTGGTGCGCCCGATCTCCGCGCAGCAGCGAAAGATCGCGGAAAGGCTCTCCGAGCGGAAACACAACTCCCGGGCCATGCCGCTGATTGTCTGTTGGCAGCTCGCGAGCTGGCGGCGGGCATCTTCGAGGGTTGCTGTAGCAGCTTCCTCGGCGGGGTTGTGGTGGTGGTGCGTACGATTCTTCCGCATTACCAGCACGTTCCCGTTGTTGCTGCGGAAGTACTGCACCTCCTCCATCATGGACTGGATGATGAAGAGGCCGCGTCCGCTTTCGCTGTCTATCTCCTGGGGGCCATTGCGGCGCTTGAGGTCGAAGCCGGGCGTATGATCTGTCACGCGCAGCTCCACGCTGCCCTCGAGGCAAACGGCCTCGGCCACAACATGAAACCCCGCGCCGGTCTCGGTCGCGTAGCGGACGGCATTGTTGCAGGCCTCGGCCAGACAGAGTTCGCAGTTGAACTGCTCCGATTCGTCGAGCCCCTGCTCGGCGAGAAAGCTGCGCAGCACGCGCGTAGCCACGCGCGCCTCGGCGAGGTCGCATTTGAAGACGACGCGATGGGAGACGCCGCGATGGACGGGAAGGCTCTCGGTCATGTAAGCTGGGAAAGCTGGCCGGGAGCGCTTAGCGACGGGAGATCTCGAAGAGCTGATGGAGCTGCGTGAGCTCGAAGAGTTGCTGGATCGAGGGGCGGGGGTTTACGAGGCGTAGTGTGACGCCGTCCTGCCCGCCATGGTTGGCGGCCTTGTAGAGCGCGAACAGCGCGCCGAGGCCTGAGCTATCGACGAAGCGCGTTTGCGATAGATCGATCTCTATGCTCTCGGGCGCCTTGGGCATGGCTGCGCGTACTTCCTCGCGGAAGGAGGCGGCATTCACGGCGTTGAGCTCGGCAATGTCGCTTACGCGGAGATTGTTACCGTCGTGCTCGATTTTCATGTTCGGTGATGGATTGAATGTTCGTTGAGATTAAGGATTCAGCCTTCCTGCTTGGGCAGGAGCTGCGGGATGGGTACGGCTGTGCCGGACCGCCGGGAGCGCAGCCGGATCGGGATGGCAAACAGGGCGCGCACGAGCGCCCGCGTGAGAATGAAGGCATCGAGCCGCCGGCTGGCGTTTACAGCATAGAAGCTCGCGTGTGCGCAGATCTCGTCGTTGAGGTCCTCCGTGCAACCATGCGCGTCGGCGAGCGATACGAGGCCAACTGGTGCGGCGAGCCAGAGCCGCTCGAAATCATTGGCCAGTTCCAGCGCCTGGGTGGGACGCAACGGGCGATTGCCCACCCACGCCAGATCGCCGCGCACGACGCTCCAGAACTGGGGCCAGCGCTTCAGCCAGTTGCTGCCGCTGGCGAGTTCGTAGTAGGCGAACGTTTGCAGCGCCGCGCTGCGGATACTTCGCTGCGGGCGCACGCCCAGGCGGAGCCTCATCGGGCTCTCCCCGCGCAGTAGCGAGACCAGCATGGCGATGCAGGCGAAGGGCGCCGTGATCAGCATTGCGAGTGCCGCTGAAAAGCGCCCCGGGATGGAGCCGCTGCCGGCCGCGAAATCGCGCTCATTGAGCGAGCAGAGGAAGAATGCGTCCGGCACATGCAAGCACGAGTCGGTCTTCCAGTTCACCAGCAGACTGCCTTGCGCGATGGAATGCTGCACGGAGATCATCTCGCCGACAAAAGTCTCGGGACCGATGACGCTATCGATGACGCGTGCTCCTTCCTCGATAATTGCATGATTCTCCACGACCGCGTCCGGGCCTACGACGGCGTGTTCACCGATCAGAGCGCCTTCGCCTATCCAGCACGGGGCCTGCAGCTGTGCGCTCGATGCGATCTGGGCGTGAAGGCCGACCCACACCCCGGGCTGCGTCTCGCGCATGCCGATGCGAGAGGGCGTGATTGCCAGCTTGAAATAGGATACCAGAGCGCGATGCCAGCCGGCATAGCTTGCGAAGAGAGGCTGATCGGGCAGGCCCGGAAGCGTTTCGAGCAGAATGACGTTCTCCGGGGCAAATTCCGCTGAAGCCGCATACTTGGCGCGAGCTTCGTCGAGCGACAGCTCACGGCTCTGCGGCAGCACCTCGATGCGGATGCCCCAGCGTGCGCCATCGCCGACCACATTGCGAACTTCCTGGGGCCGATCGGATGCCAGCAGGAGGACGTGCTTCACACCGCGAGCGGCCAGCGCATCCAGCCAGTACTCGACGAGCGTGAGCCCGAGCAGAGGAGCAGTGACGAGCGGGGTCTGCTCCGATAGGCGGGAGACAGCGGAGCGGTAGGCGGGACAGAGAAGAAGGGCGTTCATTAATAGGCTCCGCTGCCGGTGAGCACGGCGGGGATGGTTTTAAAAAGGATCTTGATGTCCTGCCACAGGCTGCGGCTTTCGATGTATCGCACGTCGAGCTGCACCTGGCCGGGGAAGTCGATCTCGGCCCGGCCGCTGATCTGCCAGATGCAGGTGATGCCGGGCTTCACCGCGAGGCGCCGGCGATCGGCGAGGGAGTAGAGGGCGACCTCACGCGGCACAGGCGGGCGCGGACCCACGAGCGACATGTCGCCGCGAAAGACATTCCAGAATTGGGGGAATTCGTCGGCGGAGAACTTGCGGATCCACTTGCCGATGCGGGTGACGCGGGGGTCGTCCTTGATTTTGAATGTCACGCCGCCGTTGTGTTGGTTCTTTGCGAGCAACTCCTTGAGTCGTGCCTCGGCGTCGACGCGCATCGAGCGGAACTTGAGCATCTTGAACTCACGACCGTGCTGCCCGACACGAGTCTGCCGGAAGAGGATGGGCCCCCGATCCTCGAGCTTGATGATGAGGGCGATCGCGGCAAACGCCGGGCTCAAGGCGACAAGTGCGAAAGCGCTGCCCACGATATCGAGCCCGCGCTTGGCCACATGCGTGCCGCCGATCAGCCAGCGCCACGCGACGCGTTTCCAGCCGAGATACATGCGGTGACGGAAGCGGCCCCACGGCGTTTCGAACGCCGCAAAATGATCCATCACGCGCGGCGAAAGCCTCGGTTTGGTGGGATCAATGACAGTATTCATGGTGGGAGAGGAGGGAATGAAGTTCTTCGCGGAAAGTCTCGGTCTGCCACGGCGCCAGCAGCTCGGCGTCGCGCAGGAGGGTCCAAAGGCGGGCTGAGAGGGCCGCGAGTTCGGCGTCGCGGAAGGGCTGGGCCAGCACGATATCGGCGTGCCGCTTTTGTGGCTCTACATAGCGGGAGTGCATCGGAAGCACCGCCGCGCGGAGGCGGCGCGCGATGGCCTCCTCGGTGTAGCCGCGCTCGTTTACATCGCGGGCGAGACGACGGGCGCAGCGCAGGTCGCCAGGGGTGTCGAGATAGATGGAGAGATCGAAAAGGGCGCGCAGCGAGGGACGACGCAGCAGCCAGAGGCCGTCGACGAAGATCACCGGCCGCGGCACGAGCGCGCGGCGTTCGGCTCGCCGCGTGTAGGTGGCAAAATCATAGGCCGGAAGGCTCGTCGCCACGCCGGCCCGGCAGTCGCGGAGCGTGCGCTCAACCCATTCCCAATCGATGGCGTCGGGCGAGTCGTAGTTTATACGCGTGCGTTGGAAGAATGATAGGTGCGAGCGGTCGAGGTAGAAGTTGTCGAGCTGCACGCTGCCAGCCTGTTCACCGAGCAGGCGGCAAAGCCGCTCGGTAAACCAGCCCTTGCCGGCACCGCTGCCGCCTGTGACGGCGACGAGTAAACTGGAGGCAGGTCGGCTCATGCGGCGTTTGCGGCTGGTTCGAGTTGGCCTACGCGGGTGAAAAGGTCTTCGAGGCCGCCGATGTATCGCGGGAAGCCGAAGCGCTCGCCGACCCACTGGCGACCATGCACACCCATCTTGCGTGCCAGAGCCTTGTCGTTGAGCAGCTCCTCGATGGCCTGCGCGTAGCGCTTGCGATCACCCCAGGGAATCAGGAAGCCATTCCAGCCATCGATCAGCCACTCCCTGATCCCGCCTGCGTCGAATGCTACCACGGGCAGGCCACAGCGCATGGCCTCCAGCCCGGTGGCGCCAAATGGTTCTGGCCACAGCGAACTCATGACGGAAAGGCTGGCTTCGCGGTAGTACTCAGCGATCGCCGCTTGGGTGACGAAACCGACAAAGGTGACGCGCTTTTCGAGCCCGAGTTCCTTCGCCAGCGCCTCGCAAGCGTGGCGGTGACTGCCGTCGCCAAGAATGATGCACTCGAAGGGCACGCGTACTTTGGCCAGCGACTCCAGGAGGGCATCGACTCCTTTGCCGCGGATGATCTGCCCCGCGTATACGATGCGGTTGCGCTCTGAGAAAGTGCACTGGAATGTCGGCTCCGTCGACATCGGCACCGGAGCGTGGATCTCGATGCGATCGGCCGCGATGCCGTTGCGGAGCAGCTCCTGTTTCATGAAGTCTGTGGCGACGACGAGGCGGTCGAAACGGCGATTGATGGCCAGCTCTCGCTGCTTGCCGGAGTAGCTCACCCACTTCACAGGCAGCGGGCCTTCGCGGTCGCGAGCGAGAGTGCCGCCGCAGGGAAACACGCAGTAGGCCGAGGCCGCACGAGTGCAGATCTGGCGGCTGAGCGGGTTATATTTGTATCCGCGCAGGCAGTACATGTCGTGATCGTGCACCATGCGTACGACCGGCACGTCGCAGTCGGCGAGCGCCTCCATCAAGGCGAGATCGGCCAGCTTGTGCAGATAGATGACCTCTGGCTTGAAGGAAGCCAGCACGTGGCGAAGTTTTTCAGGGGAGCCTGCGGTGGGGATCGCATGCCGCTCTTCAAACGTGTCGCGCCACTTCGCCTCGTCTTTGCCAGTCGCCGGCCCATGCAAAATGGCCACGGCGTGCCCGCGTCGCTTCAATTCCGTAGCGGTCAGAAGCACGTTGGCTTCAGCGCCCCCAAAGGCGCCGAATCGTTCGTGGACGTAAAGCAGTCGCATGGACAGGGTCGGTAGACGTGGTTCGGTTTGCTGAATCGTAACGCGAGGGTAACGCGGGAGCCTTCCGGCCGATAGTAGGTGAATACCCAAATGGCGCTCGGGTCCGCACCCGGGGCCCCTCAGCGCTGTACTGCGGTTGCCGCGTCGTCCGAGGCTTCAAAACGGGCCGTGGCCATCACACGGCGGCCGTCCGGCCACTGCGCTTCGGCTTCGACCCACTGCGCACCAGGCTGGCGTGGGGTGAAGGTAAACTGCTCTCCGAGAGCGGGCGCCTGATCGCGGCCATCCCAGACGATCCGGGCTTGGCCGGTGTCGAGATCCTTGGCCGGTGAGACGAAGCGCAATGTGATGGGCTTGCCCACTGCCGCGCTCGACGGAGAACCTTGGATGCTGCCTGCCGTGGGCTTCCACGTTTGCTTGCTGGTCGCCGTGGAAGCAGCGAGCCACGCCGTGACCGCGAGAGCGCGGGCTTGGTTTACAGCGACGAATTCTGTCTGGAGGTTGAAACTGTCGCCCCAGCGGTCGAGGACCGGGTAGGGATTGGCCTTGGCGCCGTCGAGCGGGTAACACAGCGCGCCTAGTTCGGAGCGATAGTTATCCATATAGTAGAAGCCCTCCTGGATCGTGCCGAGCGGGATGCCGGTGGGAGGGAGCGCGCGCTGGTCGTTCTGCGCGTATTGATGCACCACATCGGTGGGGCGCTTCCAGCCCAAGCCTGTGAGGAAGGAGACATTGGCTGGGTTGTTTCCGGCGACGTAGTTGAGGTTGCCTACGATGGCGTCGCGGTAAATGGGCCGACGGTCCGCCCGTTCGGGGAAATCGAGCTGCGCGGCTACCGCTATGTCGTACGCATAGTCGAGCGGGAAAAACCAGCCGCCGCCGCCGCCGCGCTTTGTTTGCTCGGGGTAGCTCACCATGTAGCTGCTATCGCGGACGGCGCGTGTCCAATCCTCCGCACAGGCGAGGATCTCGTGTTCACAGCGCAATACGAGTTGGGCGTCGAGTTGCTCCTTGGCGACACGCTGTGTGCGGGCGCCAAAGGCATAGCTGCGAGTGGCGCGGCCGTAGCTCTCAGACATTCGCCACCAGCCCCAGCGGCGCGTCGCGGAATTGTGAGGGTTGAGATTGGCCTGGAGGTGCTTTTCGGCTGCTTTGTCGCCCGTCGCGAGGTAGATCTCCACCGCGGCCCATGCGAGGTCGTCCTTGTCCTCAAACATATCGCCGTAGTGTGTAAACTTGCGGTAGATGCCTTTTGGATGCTTGCGCTGTGCCTCCTGGATAAACTCCCAGCCCTTCTTGGCGGCGGCCAGGTAGTTGGCGGCCTCCTTGGGATACCGTTTCTTGAAGGCTAGCGAGGAGGCGGTCTGCGCGAGCGCAGCGACGCCAGAGGCAGTCGAGGCTGAGTTTTTCGGCCAGACGATCTGCGGATCGCCCTTGTCTGGTAGCACATTGTCCTCGTACCGCCGATTCTTCGGATAAACGAGGAAGTAGAATCCCCCGTCCTCATCTTGCATTTTCACGAGGAAATCGGCTTCCCACTTGGCAATCTGCAACAGATCGCCGACTCCGTCCCCGCTTTCCGGCAGCCCGAGGTTATCGAGTGCTGCCGCGCCCTCGAAAGTATCGATGGCAAAGACCAGCGCGTGAATGAAGTTGGCGCTATTGATCGTATACTTCGAGTAGTCGCCGGCGTCGTGGTGGCCACCCGAGACGTCCACCTCGCCTCGACGCACGATGGGGAAGAGATCTGCATCATCCGCCCGGTTTTCAAAACCTTTCAGGTTGCGTACGGCACCAACGGGGATGGAGGCCGGAGCGGTGTGGCAGGCACCGTGTACAAACCGCGTGAAAGGGGAGCTATTGTCACAGCCGCACCGCTGGTGATAGAGGCCAAGAGCAAGCGTGCGCGCAAATCCCGCCGCTACGCCCTCATCGATGAAAAAAGGGTAAGATGCCCCTAGGCCGGGCACCGCTAGTCGATACTCGCCCGGCGTGTTGAAATCGGAGAAATCGGCTTCCCATACGTTTGAGTACCAGCGGTGGGGCATGAACTTATCGACGCGCGGGCGCAGCATGCCTTGGTGGACGATTTTGTCGTCACGTACGGAGACGAGTTGAAATTCATGTTTCCCGCTGGAGTCCAACTCCAGTTCCCCCAACGAGCCCAGAAAGTACCCGATCGAGGCCAGCTTGATGTGGCCCGGAAGGTAGCCGACCTGATTGACATGGATGGCGGGGGAGAGACGCCGCGGCTCCGCAGTCCCGCGAAATGGCTCGCCGGCGAGCCACTCGATTTTCTCCCCGCCTGTCTGGCGATAGCTTACTTCGATGGGGGCACCCGGCGGTAGCGCCTCTGCGAGACGCAGATAAACGTAGTTGCCGATGCGCAGATCGCGTTGTTTGAGCGGCGCATAGACCGGCCTGCGGCGGAATCCCGCCTCGGCGATGGCCTGGCCCTTGCCCGCGGCTGTGACAAAGAAATCAGCGGGTCTAAACTCTGGCACCGGGATCTCGGGTGCCGGGCCGCTCTTGGGCGGCTTCTCCGCGCCGGCAGTGATGACCGTCAACTCGATCACGGTGGGAGAGATGATTTGCAGCGATCGTTCGCCGACTGAAGGAGGGGCGAGCGAGACGCTGGTAGGTGTGGCTGCCAAGGGAGCCACGAACAGGAAGAGGGCGGCCCACAGAGAGCTATAACCAGCGGGACGAGCGGAAGATGGGATCACGCCACCATTGCACCGTAACTCACGGGTGGTGCGGATGGGGTAAATCCCTACTTCGCGGGTCGCTGTGCACCTGATTACGCCGGGGGCGGGAACCGGCTAGTCTCTTCCTATCCAGCTCATGGGATGCACTACTTTTCCCACTTCCATCCGAATGCTCAAGACGAGGTCAACAATCCCGAGCGTCGCTGTCGGCACCGAGCCCCTGCCTTTCGCTGGGCCTAGGGCTGATCGCCTCGTCACGGAGATCTGCGAGGCGAAAGTCTGAGGCACCGATGGAAACGGAAACGCAAACTGAGATCAACTCCGCGACGGATATCGTCACTGCCCGCCAGCGGGGTCGGGCGCTTGCCTTGGAAATCGGATTCAATGGCGCCGACGTTACGCTCATTGCCGCTGCGATCTCGGAAATCGCCCGAAATATCATCGACCATGCCAAGCGAGGTGAGGTCGTGATGTCGCGGGTGACGAGTGGTGGCGACAGCGACGACGCCCAGCCCGGCATCCAGATCGTCGTGCGCGACGAGGGGCCAGGCATCCGCGACGTGGCGCAGGCTTTGCAGTACGGCTATTCTACGCGGCGCGGCCTCGGAGTCGGCCTCCCCGGCGCAAAATGGCTGATGGATGAATTCGACGTGGCATCGGAGGTCGGTCGCGGGACGACCATCACGATGAAAAAATGGAGACGTTGATGAAGGCACGCACGTGGAATTCCCTTCAGACGCGCTATCGCCGCGCGCTCGCAGTCTACACAGCTCGCGATGAGGAGGCCGCGCTCCAGCGTGGCTATGAAGTGGGTCGCCGCGCGCTCAGTCTGGGCTACGGCGTCGTGGACATGGTGAGGCTGCACCAGGAAGCGTTGTTGCGCTTGGTCGCCGACGAGCCAATGGCGCATTCCGGGTTGGCCTGGACGCGTGCGGCTGAGGCTTTCCTCATGGAGGCGCTCTCCAGCTTTGAAGTGGCGCATCGTGGTTTCCGCGATGCGAGCGAGCGGATGCGTCGCTTGAATCGCGCGCTCAAGTCTCGCCATCGGGAACTCGCGAGCAGCATACAGAAACTGGCACGCGAGATCCGTCGCAGGCAGACTGCCCAGGAACTCCTGGAAGAGTCGGAGCTGCGTTTTCGCTCCGTGGTGGAGACCGCGCAGGATGGCATTGTCACGGTCGATGCTCGCGGCCGCATCATGGCGGTTAATCACGGGGCTGAGTCGCTTTTCGGTTATAGTCGTGAGGAATTGCTGGGGAAATCGATCACTCGCCTCATCCCCAGGCCGTTGCGGGCGGCGGCGCTGTTTGCGCTGAAGAGCGTGGCGGCGGGTGGGGAGCAGCAGCAGCTGAAACGGCCCATCCAATCCGTGGGCCTGCATCGCGGTCGCACGGAGTTTTCCCTCGAATTCACCCTCGCCACCTGGCAGGCGCGGAGCGGCGCGATACTCTTCACCGGCGTGGTGCGCGATATCCGTGAGCGCAAGGAGGCTGAGCTGGCGCTGCGCGAAAGCCGCGACAATTACCAGCGCCTCTTCAAGGAAGCGCAGGCGATGGAGGAGAATCTCCGCCAGCTTTCCAATAAGGTGCTCTCTGTCCAGGAGGAGGAGCGCCGCCACATCAGCTACGAGCTGCATGATGAGATCGGCCAGTCGCTCAACGCGGTCAATGTGAGCGTAGCGATGCTGCGCCGACACGCGCCGGGGGACTCGGCCTTCCAGCAGCAGGTGGACGGGGTCCAGAAGATGCTCGTGCAGACGATCGAGGTGATCCACCGCTTTGCCCGCGAGCTGCGCCCCTCGATGCTCGATCATCTCGGCCCGGTCGCGGCGCTGCAAAATTACGTGAAATCCTTCAGCGAGCGCACGGGTATCGCGACGGAGGTGGAGGGCGACGTGCGGCCCGAGCAGCTCAGCACGCAGCAGGGCACCGTCCTATATCGCATCGCGCAGGAGCGGCTCTCCAATGTCCACAAATCCGCGCAGGCTACCAAGGTGAAGATCCGCCTGCGGCAGCGGCCCACCGCCGTCTCGATGGAGATCATCGATGATGCGCCCAGCCAGCTGGCGGAAAGCGGCGCGCAGGACAAGGCCCGGCAGCCTATCAGCGTGCTTGGGATGCGTGAGCGTGTGCGTCTCGTCAATGGCGAGCTGGCCGTCGAGCCTGCACCCAAGCGTGGCACCATGGTGCGCGTCGAGATTCCGTTGCCCGCCGCGCCGGTTGCGGTCCCCGCCGAGGAAAATTTTTCAGCATCGAATTAACCAGAACCATCCAACCCACCATGAATAAGATCAAAGTACTCCTCGCGGACGATCACACCGTAGTGCGCCAGGGCATCAACTCCCTGCTCAAAGCCGAAGCCGACATCGAGGTCGTCGGCGAGGCTGAAAACGGGCGTCAGGCTGTGCAAATGGCCAAGACGCTCGCGCCCGACATCGTGATCATGGATATCGCGATGCCTCAGCTCAATGGCCTCGAAGCCACCCGTCAGATCATCAAGGAGGGCATCCCCACCAAGGTCCTTGTGCTCTCTTCGTATTCGGATGATGAATACGTCCATCAGCTCACCGAAGCCGGTGCGGCCGGCTATCTCATCAAGCAGACGGCGGCCAATGACCTGATCAAGGCCATCCGCGAAGCTTATCGCGGCAATGCCTTCTTCAGCCCGTCGATTTCCAAGCGCCTGCTCGACTACTATCGTGAGGCCTACATGAAGGGCGGCAAGCCGATCAAGAAGCACGGCGAGCAGCTCACTTCACGCGAGCTCGAGGTGCTCCAGCTCGTAGCCGAGGGCAAAGTCAACAAGCAGATCGCTGCCGATCTCTGCATCAGCATCAAGACAGTAGAGAAGCACCGCCAACAGGTCATGAACAAACTCAATATCCACGACGTCGCCGGGCTCACTCGCTACGCCATCTCGCGCGGGATCATCGAGAGCACGCCTCGCCTCACTTCCACCACGACTGTCGAGCCTGTCCCTGCTGTGTAAGTCCTTACCGCCGGAAATTGGGGTGGTAGCCTACCTCACAGACTCCGCGAAAGCGGATAGAGTCGAGGTCTTCCCCCAAATTATATCCATGGACCACCGACGCTTTGGCGATAAAATCGCCGCTGACTACGACCGTGGCGCGGAGCAATACCGCGTCGATGACGAGATCGAGGCCGCCAGCGAGAATCATCAACGCATCGGCGGCAACATCCGCCGGCTCTGCTACTCCTACGATCGCCCCATTCGGGTGCTGGAACTGGGCTGCGGCACAGGCCGCTACTTCCACTGGATTCGCAATGCAGAGAGCCTTACCGGCACCGATCTCTCAGCCGTGATGCTTCAGCAGGCGCGCCATCCGGTGCTGGAGAATGAGGTGATGGTGAAGGATATTCGCCTCATGCAGGCCAATTTGTATGACGTGAGCTTCGAGCCTCGGTCGTTCGATCTGATCTATTCGATGGGGGTCTTCGGCTACGGCGCGGCACTCACGCCCGAGTTGTGCGCGCGTATCGCGAGCTGGCTCTCACCCGATGGCACGCTGTATTTCGACGCGATCGAACATCGCGAAATGGGTCGCCGCCACGCCCTCAAGCGCTCGGTGAAATCCGCCGTCGTGCCCTTTCTTCCGGGCTCCATGCGGCAGAAGCTCGCAGCTCGCGAGGCTTCCGCGGTCCCTGTGATCGTGCATACCCGCGCCGAGATGGAGCGGGTGCTCGCCGCCGCTGGATTTGTCGACTTTACCCTGTCTTCCAATACCTGCCACTCGCCGCTCTGGCAGGGTATGCACCTCGAGTGCATCGCACGGAAGCACCCCGAGCCGTCTGTGACGGAGTCGCGTTTTCATACCCACGTCGAGACAGCCCCATTGCCCGGCCGGCAGATGCAGCCCGTGTGAGCGGTTTCGCTCGGTACTAGTCTTCTCCAGGCGGAGTCTGCTCCAGGTCTTCGATAAACCCCAGCGAGTCCCAAAAGACTTCGCCGGGGTTTTGCTTTAAATGAGCCATCGCTAGCTCCGGGTCGATTCTGTTGCGGATACAGTAGATCCCGAGCGAGAAGCCTAGCTCGGCGGTAGTGAGGTAGCCCTGTATGCGGCTGCCCCAGCCTTGGTACTGTGAGTCTTGCCACTGGCCAAAGGTAAACGCCGAGTTGCACAGAAAGACGCCGAAGCCCTCGTGTACGGCACAAAGATCGGTGATCGGTTCCAATTCTGCCCAACCCGCGGGCGGCGCTTCCTCCACGCAAGCAAGCAGGTAGTGGCAAAGCTCGTGCGCGAACGTAGCCACCAAATTTACAGGCTCTTGGAGCGATTGCGGCGAGTACGTGATCTCGACCTCATCGCCAGCGCGGAAAGTGCCCGCGGGGCCGCCTGTGGAGGCTAGGCCAAACATGCCGCCTGCCCGGCTGAGTCGCTCCTGTACTTCGCGGTCTTCCTCCGATTGCGGCGTGAGTACGCAAGGCCAGTTTTCCATGCCCATGTACAGCCGGGTCTGGTCAAAGAGCGCTTGGGCAAAGAGGTGGTCCCGGGTATTGCGCTGGGGATAGAAGTCCTGTGTGGGCAGGATCAAGCGCGCCTCGCGCGGGGAGCCTTCCGTAAAGGTGGGGAGGGCTCTCTCCAGCCAGCGGTAGTGGCGGTAAAGCCAAAGCGCGCGCTCTTCTGTAAACATGCGGGCAAGGCTGCCCAGGCGACCCGCCCCGGCAACGATTTTGGGATCCGCCTCTCGAGTAGCTCCAAGGCGTGGAGCCTGGCTGAAAGCGGGAGGCTTTCCCTCCCGCGGGCCGCGATGTGGACTGCGGGGATAAAAAGAAGCGCCGAGCTGCTTTCG
Organism: uncultured Opitutus sp.; assembly: GCA_964480585.1. Lineage (GTDB taxonomy): Bacteria > Verrucomicrobiota > Verrucomicrobiia > Opitutales > Opitutaceae > ER46. The sequence continues at coordinate 85,994 of CAYZPV010000015.1, forward strand.
CGGCCCGGCGCTCTTGTTTGTAGTTCTCCGGCCCGGACAAAGGAGTCAGGCCGGCAAACTCATCTCCGATCCAGATTCGGATAGTCTAAGGAGTGTCACTGCGAGGAGTGCCCGTAGGGCGGCTTCGACGCGGAGGTGGAGACTGGACTACGACCTTTCGCGTCGGGCACCCCGCAGTGACACAAATGTTTGCTTGGTGGGCTTAGTTGACGGGGGAAGTTTTGCCGGTGGCGTCCCAAGTCACACGGCCGCCGAAGGCGGAGAACGACATGCCCGTGATCTTGCTGCCTTCGAGGCCCACGGCCTTGGCCGGGACTTCGAGCTTCACCCACTGGCCGCCAGCCGGGAGGTCGCCGGCGCGGAAGCGGCTCGCGGTGCCGTTGGTGCCGTATTGGATCTTGTCGGCGCCCCAGTAAGCGCGGTGCTCCCACGAGCCATCGTTCCACGAGAGCATGATCTGCTCGGGCATGTTGGCGGGGTCGAGATAGACCCAGACAAACATCGTGTCGCCGGCTGAGACCTCGAGCGGCACGAGCGCGTACTGGAAGGCGTGCTCATGCAGGCCCGAGGCGATCTTGGATTGGTGCGCGAGGCTGCCGAGCTTAGGCGTGGGGCTGGCGACCCACGTCCAGGGCTCGCTGCCGGAGCCTTGTGCGCCGAGCGGGAGGGCGTCGTCGACCCAGTTCACAAGCGCGGCATTGGCGCGGAAGGAGCCAGTCGCGTACATGCGGCGGCCATCCGGCCACGTTATCTCAGCGTCCACCCATTGATCGCCGCCATTTTTTGGCGAGATCGTGTAGGTGGAGCCAAAGTCCGCCTGCTGGTCGCGCGCTTCCCATAGGATGCGGGCGCCAGTGAGATCGAGACCGTCGGTCTTGAGCGAGAGCGTGACGGGCACGCCCGTGGCCGCGATGCCGGCGGGGACGTTGATCGTGGCGGTCGCGGTCGGCTTCCACGCGGTGTTCTTCGCGGAGGTCTGCGTCGCGAGGGCGGCTACAGCCATGAGGCCGCGCGCCTGATTTACGACGACGAACTCGGTGGTCACATTCCAAGTGTCGGCCCAGCGATCGTAGAAGGGATACGTCGTGGCGCTGCTGATATCGTCGGTCGGGAAGCTGAGCTTCTGCAGCTCGTTGCCCGAGGCCGAGTAGTGCCAGAGCATGTCGTAGCTGGCCTGTACATTACCTTGCGGGATGCCATTCATCGGCAGGCCGCGGGTGTCATTGTTGGCCCATTGGTGTACGATCTCGCGTTGGCGCTTCATGCCGATGCCAGTGAGATAGGGTACGTTGACGGGATTGGAGCCACCCTCGTAGTCCATGTTGCCTACGAGCGCCTTGGTGTACTCGGCTTTGGGCTGGAGTTGGAAGGCCACCGCGGCGTCAGCCGCCTGGTCGAGGGAGAAGAACCACGCGGCGCCCTTTACGTGCTTGGTGGCCTCGGGGAACGAGTTGGCATAAGCGGACTGGTTGGACCACTTCACGGCGTCGTCGCCGGCGAGCTTGATCTGCTCCTCGCACTTGGCGAGATAGGCGGCATCGAGCTGGCTTGCTGCGATGCGACCCGAGCGGGCGGCAAAAGCGTAGCTGCGGATGGCATTGCCGTACGACTCGCAAAGACGCCACCAGCCCCAGCGGAAGGTCGCTGGATCGGAGGGATTCGGGAACCACTCCTTGAGCGCGCGATGATACTGCTCCTCGCCCGTCGCGAGGAAGAGTTCGGCGGCGGCCCACGCAATCTCGTCGTCGTGGAGGAAGTTATGCCCGTAGTGGGTCATCTTCTGGTAGGAGCCATCCTTGCCGTACTTGCCGATGGCATTGGTGATGAACTGCCAGCCTTTCTTCGCCTTGGCGAGATAGTCGGCGGCGACGGCGGGATAGGCGGCCTTGAAGAGCGGTGAGGAGCCGAGCTGTGCGAGGGCCGCGGTGGCGGCGGCGGAGCCAGCCGTATTCTTGGGCCAGACGACCTGCGTGTCGCCCTTGTCCGGGCTCACGTCGCTCTCGTAGGAGCGATTCTTCGGGTAGACCAGGAAGTAGAAACCGCCATCGGCGTCCTGCATCTTGGCGATGTAGTCGGCCTCGTGCTTGGCCTCCTGCATGATGTCGCTGATGCCGTCGCCGCTCTCGGGCAGACCGAGATTGTCGAGGTGGCGGGCGCCGTTGATATTCTCAGCGGTGAACATGAGCAGATGCGCAAGCGCAGCACTGTTGGTCATGTACTTCGAGTAGTCGCCGGCGTCGTGGTGGCCGAGAGAGACGTCGATCTTGCCCTTGTTGATGAAGGGATAGAGGAGCGAGGCTTCGTCGACGATGCGCGGCGCGGTGTGGCGGGGCTCGTTCTTGGCATCGCCATTGCGCTCGGTGATCACGCGGTAGGTGAAGGCGTGCTCCGACTGCGGCGAAGGGATCTCCGCCTGCGTGACGTGGCACGCGCCATGGACGTGACGGGTGTACGGCATCTTGCACTCCGCGCCGCAGCGCTGGTGGTAGAGACCCTGTGCGTACGTGCGGGTGAAGTTCATCGCGATGCCCTCATTGATGAGGAAGGGCAGGGAAGCGCCGTGGCCGGGGACGACTACCTGATACTCACCGGGCGTGCTGAAGGCCGAGAAGTCGGCCTCGAGCACCTTCTGGTAAGGGAGCTGGTTGTAAACGTAGCCGGTCTCTTTGCGCGCGGCGAGGCCACCGGAATGTACGACTTTGCCTGTGCGGGCATCGACGAGGTAGAAGCCGGCGGCGGCGTTTACCTCGAGCTCGCCCTTGTTGCCGAGGTAGTAGCCGATGATGGCCTTCTTCGGGAACGAGGGGACGTAGCCTTCCTGGTTGACATGGATCGCGGGATTGAAGCGCGTGGCCGAGGCGGCGCCCTTGAATACAAACGTGGCGGGCCAGAGCGCGGCGGTAGGATTCTTCACTTCGACGGTGGCACCCTCGGGGATGTTGCTCGAGAGCTCGAGGAACAGAGAGTTGTCGATGCGGAGATCGCGCTGATTGAGCTGCGCGTAGGCCACGCGGCGGCGGAAGCCGACGGACTTTACGGTGACAGCACTGCCATTGACCGTGACGGTAAACTCCGAGGTAGCCGGCGGATTGAAGGTGCCGCCGCTCACGAAATTCCACGAGGTGGGCTGGGCGGGGTCGGGCTGCTTGGTGTTGATGCGATTCAGCTCGAGGATTGTGGGCGAGAGGATGCGGAGGCGATGGTCGCCGACCTCAGGGAGGCGCGCGACGGCGTTTTCGTTGATGGCCTCGACGGGGACTTGGGTTGGAGGCGTCGTGGTGGGCGGAGGCGTCGTCGTGCCGCCCGAAGAGCCATCCGACGAGCCGCCGCTGCTGCCGCCCGCAGAGCTGCCGGCGGGAGCGAGAGTGATCGAGGCAGACTTGGCCGTGCCAAGGGTGTAGGAGGCGTCGGTTGCGAGTGTGAAGGAGACGGTCGCCGGATTGGCGTTGGTGACGTTGGCCACCGCGCGGATCTTCATGGAGGTCGAAGCGGATCCAGCGGGGATGGTGAGATCGACAGGCATGTCGCCCTCGGGGCGACGGTAGTCGATCCACTTCACGGCTGAACCGCCGAGGTCGAATTTCACCTTGAGCGCGCTGGCAGTGCTGCCCGTGCGGGTAAAGGTGAGGGTCGCCGTGTCGGCATCGTTACCGATGGTCGCGGTCGCATCGGTCGCGGCGAGCGTGACGGTGTTGGCGCCGGTGGCAGGGCTGGTCGTGCCGCCGCCGCTGGAATTGGCGGAAGCGCGGCCGGTCTTGTCGTAAGTGGCGCGCCCATCATAGGTGCCGAAGCTCATGCCAGCCACATTATGGCCTTCGAGGCCGATATCCTTGGCCGCGACTTCGAGGCGTACCCACTGGCCGGCTGCCGGGAGGGGGCCGACGTAGCGGCGGCTGGCAGTGCCATTGGTGCCGGAGTTGATCTTGTTTTCGCCCCAGTAGGCACGGTGCTCCCAGTTGTCGGAGACGAAGGAGAGCATGATTTGCGAGGGCTTGTTGGCCGGATCGATATAAACGTAGGTGAAGATGACGTCGCCGGCTGAGACCTTCATCGGCGAAGCCCAGTTGAACCAGTGCTCGCGCAGGCCGGTGCCCACGGAGGATTGGTGAGCTTTGCTGCCCGAGGCGGGTGCGGGATTGCTCGCCACCCAGTTCCATACATCGCCGCCGCTGGTGCCGGTACCGCCGCCCGCAGGCACGGCATCGTCAAACCAGATCGTCTCGGCAACGACCGGAGCCGGAGCCGGCGAGGGATCGGCGGGAGCAGCCGTAGGGCTGCGGCCGATGCGATCCCAGGAGACGCGACCGCCAAAGAGGCTGAAGCTCATCCCCTGCACGGTGTGACCTTCTAGCCCGACGGCGCTGGCAGGGACTTCGAGGCGCACCCACTGGCCGGCCGCTGGCAGCGCGCCTACGCGATAGCGGCTGGGGGTGCCGTTGGTGCCGGTATTGATCTTGTCCTCGCCCCAGTAGGCGCGGTGTTCCCAGTTGTTGGAGCACCAGCTGATCATGATCTGCGCGGGGATGTTGGCAGGATCGATATAGACATAGGCGAAAAGCTTATCGCCCGCTGCCACAGCCATCGTCTGGCCGGCCCAGTTGAAATAGTGGTCGTGTACGCCGCTCGCGATGTTGGATTGGTGGGACACGGTGCCGGAGAAGGGAGCGGGATTAGCCGCGATCCAGTTCCAGGCGTCGCCGCCCGAAGCGCCGCCGCCCGCGCCGAGTGGGAGAGCGTCGTCAAACCACACGATGTCGTCGGAGGACACCGCCGCGGGAGACGTGGGAGGAGGCGTGGAGGGCGTGGTGGTGTCGGTCGGATTCGTGGTCGTCGATCCCGTGCCTGTGTTGTTGCTCGGAGGCGTGGTGGCGACGATCTCGCTGCCGCCGGTGCTCCCAGTCGCGACCGACCAGAAGACGCCTTGCGCGGCGTTGTAGTAGCTGCCGCTGGGGGTGCTCTCGAGCTTGATGGCGCGTACCATGTAGGTCGCTGCAGCCGAGCCATTGGTGTCGGTGTAGCTCAGCTCCTTCGTGGGGAGAGCGGTGAGACGCGCAAATGCGCCTCCATCTGAGCGGTAAACGTGGTAGCCTACGATGGCGGTATCGGCCGAGGCGCCCCAAGTCAGGGCGACTGTGCTGCCGTTTACCGCGCCATTGATCGCACCAACCGGCACTACCGGATGGAGGCGGAGCGTCGGGTCGCCCATGAGGGCGATGTGCACGCGATTCTGGGCGCTGTTGATTTGGGTCTGGTAGTCGCCCGCGTTGTTCATCGTCAGACGGGCAGAGTGGCCGATCGTCTCGCCGAGACCCATCGCATGGATAAACCAGTGCGGGCGGCCTGACCAGACCGAGACAAGGCCCTGGCTGGTGGCAAGGGGAGCGCGGAGGATGTTGTCCTCATGGTCCCAATCGCCCAGCCACGAGCCAAAGAGGAGGTTAAAGACGCCGCGGACGTCGTTCTGCACCATCTCAGTGGTGGCTCCGTCGTTGTAGATGCCTGTGTTGCCGAGGCCAGCGATGGTCGCATAGCTCCCGGCGCCGCAGCCGTAGGCGAGTAGATAGTCCTGCGCGGCAGCTTCTCGGATCCAGACGCCGCGCTGGTCGTTGAACTCCTTGTTCAGGTTGCGGATCTTGTCAGCACCGACGAGAGGTGCGAAACTGCGGAAACCCGAGGCCGCGAATGCCTCGCCGCCGCGCTGGCCGAAGTAGTCGCCGAGGATGGCTCGGCGCGCCGGGTTTACCTTGCGGTGGCGGAAGGCGTGATCCTTGTCGAGGTACTTGCGGAGCAGCTCGATCTCGGAGGCAAACGTCGCGGGGCCGCCCCACGTGGTGCGACCGGGGAGATTGGAAAGATCGACGCGACCTACCTGCAGCTCGACGGGCGAGGGCAGGGTGGTCTGGTCGAACTTGCCGTCGCCCGGCCGATTGCTCATGCGTTCCGCGTCGGCCTTGTCAGTGTTGAGCGTCTGGGTGAAATTGATCGAGCTGTCGGTCCAGTTGCCATCCATGTCGCCGTAAAAGGCGTCGGCTGGCCATGCGCCCACGTGATCGACGTGGCCATCGGGATTGAATTGCCCGGAGTACGGCACCGGTACATGGCCGAAGAGGAAGACGGACTTCACATTGGCCGGATCGGTGTCGTAGGCGGCCTTGATCACTGCCTTGACGTTGGCCACCGAGTCGGTGCGGCCCACGTCGCGGCGGATCACTTCCCAGCCGTCACCGACGAGATCGCGCTCGAGGCGCGAAAGCTCGGAGGCGAGCGGAGCGGCGACGGTGTTGTCCACCACGAGGACGAGCTTGCCGCGGGAGTCCACGAGCGGAGCCTCGATGCCGGTGAGGATGTAGCCGTAGCCGGAGTAGGATGCGCCCGCTTTCACGATGCGGTATTCGTAGGCCTGACCGGCCCGCACGTCGGCATCCACGTAGCTGGTGGCAGAGCCTGCGAGGGTCTTGCCCTGGCCCCAATCGCTGGAGCCCGGAGCGCGACGGTAAACGGTGTACGAGGAAGGGACACCATTGGTGTCCTGCGGCCAGGAAAGGGTAATCTGGGCGGGGGATGACTGATGTGAGGAACTCACTTGAACACTGTAGTCCCAGGTGTTCTCCACCGCGTGCGAGGTGGCAGTCAGGGTGGTAAGCGCGAGAGCGACCAGGAAGGTCAGAGCACGTGTATGGCGAATCATTGCGCCCTCAGCATGCCGTACCGCGCATTTTTCATTTATCCGTGCGGGTCTGATTGAAATGTCAGTCTCGGTGAAGCGGGCGTGTCAGTGTTTGTCCTACAAAACCGCAGCAGGCCGGAGCGGGGAGGCTCCGGCCTGCGGGAAATAGCCGATGATTAGCGGCGACGGGGGAGGTCGATTACCGGAGATTGATACTCTGGCCCACGCGGAGACGGGCCCAGTTCACCGTGGGATTGGTCGAGCGTAGTTGATCTATTGATACACCGGTTTTCGCCACGATCTTGGGCAGCGTGTCGCCGGCAATGACGATGTAGACGTTTGTGTTGAGCGGGACGTGATCCGCGACGTAGCCCTCGGGCGGGATCACGACTTGATCGCCGGCGCGCATGAGCGAGAAGTCGTACACGGAATTGACCGCGACGAGGCGCTCGAGCGTGACGTGCCAGAGCTGGGCGATTTTTTCGGCCGTGTCGCTACGCTGTACCATGTAGAGGATCTGCGCGGGCAAACGCTCCGGGTCGGACTTGGCTGGATCCGTGACCGGCACCGGGGTTTGCGGCATGGTGGTCGGTACTGGTGGAGCCGCGACGAGCGCACGTGCCTGCGCGCCGACAGGGAGCTGCGTGTCGGCCATGGCACTGGACGAGGCCTGCCATGCAATGGCCGCGCCCGCTGCCACGATGACGGCGGCGGTGCCTGCGGCCAGAGTCTTGGTCGCCAATGCGGCCAGGCCGAAAAATCCCGCTGCCGCTGGCGCGGTGGCCGTGGTGGCGAGCGCGGCGGTGGAGACGGTCGTCGCCAGCGCGGAGGGAGCAGTGATCGCGGCGTGGCTGAGGCTCGCGCCGAGGAGGGCGGCGGTGGAGGCGATGCCGCGCTTGGCTAGGGCGGAGTTTAGGAGGTCGAGCGCGCGGTCGACGCGCTTCTGCGCGGCGTTTTCCGAGAGGCCAAGTTGCTGGCCGATGGCGCCGAAGGATTGCTGGCCGAAGAAGCGGAGGATCACGGGCAGGCGCTCGCGTTCGTCTAGGTCTTGCAAGGCGTCGTCGAGGACGGGGCGGACGGTTTCCCAGTGCGGCTGCGGAGAGGTAGGGACGGAGGGGGACATCGCTTCGGCTTTGGTTTCACGGTGCAGTCGACGTTGCTCGCGGCGGAGCGTATCTAGGGCGCTGAGACGCGCAGTAGCGTAGAGCCAGCCTGCGAGGCTCGGGTGATGTGCGAGGCCGGCGGCCTTGCGGGCGAGGAGGGTGAAAACCTCCTGCGTGACATCCTCGGCGTCATGGCGGTCGCCGTGGAGGTGGCGCAGGGCGGAAGCATAGACGAGATTGACGTGTCTCTGGACGAGATCGGTGAAGGCGCGCTGGTCGGCGTGCCGGGTATAACGGAGCAGAAGCTCGCGGTCGGAAAGGGCAGTCATCCTCTACTCACTGTCGCTGCCGGAGAAATCCGCCAAAAAAGCGGAGTGCGTTCAGGCTGCAGGGCCGGTCGATTCGCCGAGGATGAGTTGCGGCTCGATCATCTCCATGCGGTGCGCGTTTCGCTTGCCCTCGGGGAGCTTCATCCACTGGAGCAGGAGTTGCCCGGCTCGGTCCATCATCTGCACCGAATTCTGGTCGATCGTGGTGAGCGTCGGGTGCAGCTTGCGACCAAACTCGATGTGATCAAACCCCGTGATCGATACATCGCGCGGCGTCCGGAGGCCCGCGGCGTGCAGCGTATGGATGGCGGAGATCGCGACTTGGTCGTTGGCGGCAAGGATGGCAGTCGGCTTCCGCTTCAACTCGAGAAACGCCTTGGCCATCGCCTGCCCCTGCTCGAGCGGTGTGCCGCTGGTGGCTAGCTCGGGGAAGTCCGTGAAAGCCGCCTGGGCATCGAGCCCTCGTGCGCGGGCGGCCTCTACCAACGCCGGCCAGCGCCAGAAATCCTTCCGTCCGGGGCCGAAAAGCGCGAAGCGGCGGTGACCGAGCTTGAGAAGATGCTCCATCAGCAAGGCCATCGCGCGGTGCCGGTCGAGGGAGACGGCTGGCAATGTCTGCGGAAAGTGTGGATCGACTTGCACGCAGGGCGTCTCGCCCACCGCCGCGAGTGCAGCCTCCGCGGTCAGCTCGGAGTAAAGCAGCACGATGCCATCGACGTGGATGCGGCGGAAGTTTTCGATGGCGCGCAGCTCCTGCTTCTCGTCGCGCATCCTCACCTCCATGAGCGTTTGCAGCCGGTGGCGGCGGAAAAACTCCTGGAGTGCGTACACCTTCTGGTCGACCACGGGATTGCCGAGCCCCATGAAGCAGACACCGATCATCCCGGTGCGCCGCCCGCCGAGGCCGCGGGCCAGGGGATTGGGCTGAAAGCCGAGCTCTTCCATCGCCGCAAAGATGCGCTGGCGAGTCTTCTCCTGCACTTCCGGATGCCCATTGATGGCACGCGAGACCGTCCACGCCGAGAGGTCGAGGTGTCGCGCAAATTCTGCGATGGAGCGAAGGGGAGGGCGCTCGGAAGAAGGTGTTGTGCTGGAGCGTTTGGAGCCGCGAGCCATGGTAGTGGGCGGAGCGATACAGCGGGGCATCCCGCCGCAGCGCCGTGCGAGCCTCCACGGCGCGCCGTAGATGACAAGGAAACTTGGCCAGGTGCGATTGCGGTTCGACTTGCCGAGTATTGTCGACCTTGCTGGTCTTACCCATGACCCCGACGACGTTTCCCCGCCTCATCCGCCGCTCGCTTGCCTGGGGCGCCTTCGCGCTAGTCTCGGTCGCCGCTTCGGCTGCGGAATGGACTACGCTCTTCGATGGAAAAGACCTCAAGGCGTGGAAGATCTTCAATAAACCTGGCAGCGTTTCGCCCGGCTGGGAGATCGAGGGCGGCGCGCTCGCGTGGCGCAAGGGCGCGGGCAACCTCCTCACGCGCGAAAAGTACCGCGACTTCGAGCTCGAACTGGAGTGGAAACTTTCGCCCGGCGGCAATAGCGGGGTGATGTTTGGAGTCGAGGAATCGAGTGACAAGCCGTGGCACACCGGCGTCGAAATCCAAGTGCTCGATGACGCCGTGCACAAGGATGGCAAAAAGGCCGAGACCTCCACTGGCGCGATTTACGCCCTCTATCCGCCTGTCGCGAAAGCAGCCAAGCCCATCGGCGAGTGGAATGCGTTTCGCATCCGCGTGCAGGGTGGCAAAGTACAGACGTGGCTCAATGGGCAGCTCACCGCTGAAGCAGTCATCGGTAGCGATGACTGGGATGCGCGCGTGGCCAAAAGCAAATTCGCGCCCTTCTCCGCCAAATTCGCCAAGGTCGAGGGCCACATTCTTTTGCAGGATCACAACGATCCGGTGTGGTATCGAAACATCCGCGTGCGGCGTCTCTGAGTGGAGGAGGCACGCCGCGCTTGGTGAGGATGTCGGTCCGTGCGATCGAGGCACGGAGGCACCTTGCGCTAACGCTCCTCGTTAGGGTCGGCCGGCGCTTCCTCGCTACTCGCGAGGCTGTGTACCCGGCGTGAGGTCCAGGTGTAGAACGCGCACCGGTTGCCCGCGGCCTGGCTTGGTTTTGCCGCCGGCAAACGCATCCCAGCCCGCGTGCGCGATAAAGGTGGGGCGATCTTCCATGAGCGTCACGAGCCCCAGGTCGCTGAAGTCATCCAGGCCTGAAGCAAGCACCTCGACGCCGATGATTTTAGTGAGCTCGGGCGCGAGGGCGATGCGGAGGACGCGCTGCGGATTTACTCCATTCTGTATCGCGACGAGGCCACCGGGGATCGCCACCAAGCCATCGATGCCAAGCAGCGTCACGGTGGCCGGTGCCTTGAGCGCAGTGATCCGGCCGGTGCTGGGCGCGAGGGCAAAAAGACCGTTGGCGTAGTCGGAGATGAGCAGCGTGCCCCCCTCAAAGACGATGCCTTGGATCGAACTCAGGGCTGTATCGTCGACGATCTTCTGTGGCTCCTCCGCATCGGGGATGAGCTTCCATACGATGGGTGAGGCGCTATCGGTGGCGTAGACAGTGCCGTCGGGTGCTACGCAGAGATCTCCGAGTTGATGTGGGCGGCCGTCGTCCGGCACCGGGACCATGTGCTTGATCTCGCCGGTCGCCAGCTCAAAGGCGACGAGCGCGGCATGGCCTTTCATGGCAGGCTCAAAGCCCATCATCTCCGGCACTGCCGACGTTGCGGCCCAGATCACGCCGCGTGCTTCGTCGAGCGCGATCCCGAAGACGCCGAAGAGCTCTTCATTCTCGGCCGTAAATCGCGTGAAAGAGCCCTCCTTGTCCCGCCGCCAGATACAGCGATGATGCACGTCGCCGAAGAACGTATCGCCCGTGCGCGGTCGATACGCGATACCTTCGATGATTCCGGTGCGGCCGGGCAATTCGGCCACACGACGGGCCTCGCCGCGGGGTTCTCGATTCGCGGAAAAAAGTGAGAGGATGCGACGCCACTCGGCGGTCCCTTGGAGGGTGGCGAGATCGGGGTCGCGCTCGATGGCGGTCACGACGCCGAGCCCCGCTAGCCGCCGGAGTGCCTCGTAGGCCGCAGCCTCGTCGCCGGTCAGGGTCGCGAGCGCGGCCAGATTGTGCAGGTACCGGGGCGAGTCGGGCCGCAGTTCCAACGCAGAGCGAGTTGCAGCGAGCGCGGCCGGAAAGTCCTTCCTATGGTACGCCGCCTCGGCCTCTGCGCGGTAGTCGGTGTGCGATTGGGCCCAAGCGGCGGCGAGCGAGGCGCAGGCAAGAGCGGCGAGGGCGGGAAAACGCATGGCAGTTACGGGCTGATGGAAGAAAACCCTACACCGCCCGGAACGGAATCACAAACGCCAAGCTCCGGGCTCGCTCCTCTCATCAGGTTGTGGCGGCCCGCTCTCGTGCCTCGCGCGCACACCGTGTTTACTCGTAACGGAGTGCGTCGATGGGATCGAGCTGCGAAGCTTTATAGGCGGGATAGAAACCGGAGAAAATGCCCACGATAGCCGCACCCACGACGGACCATACGATCCAGTCAATCGGCACGACCACCGGCCATCCATTGTAGCTAGAGAGGAACTGCGACCCTCCTATGCCCACCGCCACCCCAAGCAGACCTCCGAGGGAACTCAACAGGATGGCCTCGATCAGGAATTGCAGGAGCACGTCGCGGCCATGCGCTCCGATGGCTATGCGGATGCCGATCTCGCGGGTGCGTTCCGTCACGGAGACGAGCATGATATTCATGATGCCGATGGCGCCGACGATCAGCGACACGCCGGCGATACCAGCGAGCAGGCCAGTCATCGTCTTGTTGGCGGCGGTCGCCTGAGCGGCAAGTTCTTCCTGAGTGCGGACGGTGAAGTCGGGCTCCCGACCGCGGCGCCGCTGTGTGAGGAGATCTTCGACTCCCTGCTTCACCGTATCGATCTTCTCCGGCGTGGCGGCCTGGATGCGGATCATGCTCACCGTTGTGCGCCTTGAGACGCGGCGCATGTGTGAGGTATAGGGGATGAGGACGATATCATCTTCGTCGGAGCCAAACACGCTGAATCCCTTGGGCGAGAGCACACCGATGATGCGGAAGGGGAGATTGCGGATGCGCAGCGTCTGGCCGATGGGGTCCTCGTTGGGAAAAACCTGCTCGGCCACCGTGCGCCCGATCACGCAGACCTTGCCGAGCGACTTCACATCCTGCTCGGTAAACATGGCGCCAGCCGCGAGTGGCCAGTTGCGGACATACGGGTAGTCGGGGCCGACCCCGTTTACGCTCGTATTCCAATTTAGCCCGTTGGCCAGGATTTGGCTGCGATCGCGGATTTCTGGGCTGAGGCCATCGATGTCGGCCACTTCGGCCACGATGGCCTCCGCGTCTTCCGGGGTGAGGCTGGCGGAGCTGCCAAAGCCACCGCGCATGCCGCCGCTGCTCATGGAGCCGGGCATGACGGTGATGAGATTCTGGCCCATGGCGGCGACCTGGGATTCCACCTGCATCTTGGCGCCATTGCCGATGCTGACCATCGTGATGACGGCGGCCACGCCGATGATCATGCCGAGGGCCGTGAGCATCGAGCGCATGGTATTGCGGCTCAGGGCGCGAAGCGCCACGCGGAGAGTGTTGGTAAAGCGCACGGGGAGACGGGAGTGGGTTACGCTGCGTTGTTGCCGGCGATGAGCTTCGCCTCGGCCTCGGCCTGCTTCAGCTTTTCCATTTCGTGCTCGGCCATGGAGCGATTTTGCACCGCTTCGTCGCGCACCACCACGCCATCCCGGAGGATGAGGTTGCGTTTGCAGTAGTGGGCGATGTCGAGCTCGTGCGTCACCATCACGATGGTGATGCCCTGGTCATTGAGCTTCTGGAAGACCCCCATCACTTCCACGGAGGTCTTGGAGTCGAGATTGCCCGTCGGCTCGTCGGCCAGGAGCACCTGCGGCTGATTGACGAGGCCTCGGGCGATGGCGTCACGGTGCTGCTGGCCGCCCGATAGCTGATTGGGGAAATGATCGAAGCGTTTGGAAAGGCCTACAATATCGAGGCAGTGCATCGCGCGCTCGCGGATCTCCTTGGAGGAGGCCTTGCGGTGGCGGCCGTAGAGCATGGGGAGCTCCACGTTCTCCAGCGCAGTCGTGCGCGAGAGAAGGTTGAAGCCCTGAAAGACAAAACCGAGTTTCTGGTTGCGCAGGTCGGCGAGTTCGTTGCGGTCGAGCCCGGCGACATCGATGCCATCGAGCAGGTAGGTGCCCTTCGTCGGCCGGTCGAGGCAGCCGAGCATGTTCATCAAGGTCGACTTGCCCGAGCCAGAGGCACCCATGAGCGCGATGAACTCACCGCGGTGGATATCCAGGCTCACGCCGCGCACGGCGTGCACGGGCACCTCTCCCGAGTCGTATATCTTGTGGATGTCCTTAATCTGGACGACGGGCTGCATTTCGCGATGTCGGTGTTCGGAGTGCGAAGATCGGGATGACTCAGCGACCGCCGGGGCCGCGCGACGAGCCGCCGAAGCTGCTGCGGCCGCTGAACGGGTTGGACGAGCTGCCTTGCGGGGCAGCCATTACAGGCGTCGCGCCGGGCATGATCACGCCGGTGATGACGGTGTCGCCTTCCTGCAGGCCTTCGAGCACCTCGGTCACAAAGCCATCGGAGATGCCCAGCCGCACATTCACCGGCACCGCCTTCTTCACGAGCGCATTGGGGTCTTCAAACTTGTAGAGCGTGCGCGAGATGATGGTGTTGTTGAATCCGCGCTCCCCGCTGGAGCCTCCGCCCCCGCCGCCGCTGCGGCGGCCGCTGCTGCCCCCGCCGCCGGGTCCGCCACCGCCGCTGCCCTTGGGTCGGCCACCGGGCATCGACATGGCTGCCGCGGTGAGATCGGGATCGAGGCCGCGCTCGGCGGCGAGCTTCTTCACCTTGGCGATCTGGTCGGGCGAGGGCTGGCTGCCGCGCTCGAAGCCGACCTCGCGGAGGATCGCGAAACGCGCCATGCGCTGCTCATCGTCCGTCATGGTGGAGGCCGTGGCGCCGCCCTCGGCCTTCTTGCCCTTCTCGCTTCCCTTGGCCTCGCCGCCCTTGTTCTCTGCGCCAGGCGCCGGGGCCGTGGCGGCCATCAGCTCGGGCGGGATGCGCACGCGGAGCGCGCCATTGGCGATTCGGAGCACGTTCGGCCGCTGCTGCACGATGATGGAGACATTAGCCGTCATGCCGGGGCGCAGCTTTAGATCGTCGTTGTTCACATCGATGATCGTCGCGTAGGAGACGACGCTCTGGTTCACGCTGGCCGCGCTGCGTACCATGCGCACCGTGCCTTGGAACGTGCGATTCGGGAAGGCGTCGACGGTGAATTTCACTTCCTGGCCTTCGGAGATCGAGCCGATGTCAGCCTCGGCGACCGCAGCGTTGATTTGCATCTTGCTGAGATCGTTGACGAGGGTGAAGAGCACCGGCGCGTTCATGCTCGCGTTGACGGTGCGGCCCTTATCCGTCTTCCGGTCGAGCACCATGCCGTCGATCGGAGCGGTGATGACGGTGCGCTCCAGGTCGAGCTTGGCATTCGCGACAGCGGCGCGCCGGGTGAGCATCGTGGCATCCGACTGCGCGAGCTGGGCGTTGATCGCATCGTACTCCTGTTGGGATACGAGCTTTTTCTCATAAAGCTCCTTGGTGCGCTTCGCGTTGATTTGGAGCAATTGGTTGTTGGCCTCGGCGGAGGCGAGGTCGGCCTCGGCCTGCTTGAGGCGCTGCGTGGGCGTCGCGGGATCGATCTCGGCGAGGACATCGCCGGCCTTCACGCGGGAGTTAAAGTCGACCTTCACCTCCTTGATCTGGCCGGAGACCTGGGCGCCGATATCTACGGTCACCACGGGTTGGAGGTCACCGGTCGCGGTGACAGCTTGCACGATATCGCCCCGGGCGACCTTGGTCGTCTGGAACTCCGGCTGCTTCTCGGTCTTCCCTTGGAAGTAGTACCAGGCGCCGCCGCCGGCACCGGCGAGGACGAGAAGGGCAAAGATCAAACCACCGTAGCTTTTGGATTTGGCCATGATGTAAGGGTCAGAGTGGGTCTGGGTAGGAAAGGGGGTGTCGCAGCAGCCCCCGGGGCGGGGAACTGGGAATCCGCACCCGGGAAGTTGTCTGGCAAGGTTCGCAAAGACGCAGCGATACGGAAAAGGTCACGGGAAATCTCCGACTCGGCGGGGCTTGGCGGGGTACTGCCAGACAAGCCTCCATCAGTTGGGTGAGAGCGATTTAGCGCAACTCGAAAGCGTGAAGGACAGTAGGATGCGAAAACCTGCCGGCCGGCTCAGGGTTGCCGGACATTCACTGGTGCAGGTGGCTGCGGCAGCGGGCGCGGATCCTTGGCCAGCAGCTCCTTGAGATGGGCGATTGCGGCGTCGAGTTGGGCATCCTCACCGCGAAACGTCGCCACCGGTAGATTATCCACGATGATATCGGGCGTGATCCCGGGGCCTTCCACGGTCCATCCTTCTCCCGGAATGAAGGAGCCGTTCTCCGCGGCACTGATGTAGCCCTTGTCGACGAGTTGGTTGATGCCGGCGCGCAGCCAGATGCCGCCGCCCCAGGTGCGGGTGCCTAGGAGGGTGCCCAAGCCCAGGCGGCGCACCCCGTTGGCCATGGCCTCGCCGTCCGAGGCCGTCCACTCGTTCACCAGTACGATCAGGTGGCCGCGAAACGCGTTTTGGAGATTGGGGTAGACGTCGCCGTCGCGAGTGGCCCACCACATCCAAGGGCGGCGCATGAGCCGCGAGAGCAGCCAGCTATCGATGTTGCCGCCGCGGTTGTGGCGCAGGTCTAGGATGAGCGCGGGCCGGTCGATCACCGGGTAGTATTCCCGCGCCCATTGCGCATAGTCGGCCGTCCCCATCGCGCGGAGATGCACGTACCCGATTTGGCTGCCGCCTTTTTCCTCCACCCGCTGCCGGCGGGAGTATTCCCAATCCGTATAGCGCAGGCTCGCTGCGTCGGTACTGCTGATAGGCATCACGACGGTATCGTAGGCCGCGCCGTTCTTGGGCTTGATCGAGAGCAGCACCTGGCGGCCGACCTGATTGCGCAGCAGTGCGCCTATATCCGGGGCGGTGAGCGGCGAGACTCCGTTGATCGCGGTTAATAAATCGCCCTCGCTTACCGCTTGGCCCGGGCGGCGTAGCGGAGAGAGCGATTCGGGGTAGTCTGGGTCGCCGCGATAGATATCGGCTATCGTATACCCGCCTGCCGCGTCGTTGCGCACCAGTCGCGCGCCCAGTGAGGCGAGCGCGATGCGCTCCTCGTCGGGTGTCTGCCGCACTTCGCCAGGCTCCACGGCTGTGTGCAGTGCGGAGAGCTCGCTCATCATGTAGGCAAGCGCGTCGTTCAGCTCGGCGCGGTCCGTCACGCGCTCCACCAGGGGCAGGTGCTTTTCCAGGTTGGCCTTCCAGTCCACGCCGTGCATGCCCTTGTCGTAGAAATAGTCGCGGTGCAGCCGCCATGCGTCGGTAAACATCTGCCGCCAGCTTTCTCGCGGCAGGTAGGGAAATTTCAGCGCGTCCAGGTTTACGCGCGTCTTCTCAAACGATGCTCCCCGTGCCGCAGCATCGACGACGTAGAGATTCTGTTGGCGATGCAGAAGCAGCTTCTTGCCATCCGCCGAGAGCCGGTAGGTCGAGACGCCGTCGGCTACGGTGACGATTTCCACATCCTTGTTTTTCACCTCTATCCCGCGCAGCCGGGCTGTTCCGGCGCTGCCGCGCTCCCGCTCTACGACGAAGAGGGCCTTGTCGCCTGCGGTGAGGCGCGAGTAGTTGCCGGCGGCTACGGGTACTTCCCAAAGTCGGTCCATCAGGCCCTCGAGGTCGATGCGTACCGTGACTTTGCTCTCGCTCGCCTGGGCTGGCTCGCTGCCGGCTTTGGCTGCTTGTTTTTTGGGGGCCGCAGCCGCGGTGGCTGTCTCGTCGGCAGGTTGGAAGGGTGAGCGGCGCGTCGTTTTTTCCAGGGCTAGGCCGTAGATCTTTACGGGCCGGTCAAACATCGGCTCCGGCTGCCGCAGGCCCCACGGCGAGGCCACGATACTATTGAGCGAGCGCTCGGAGAGAAAGTAGAGCCACTTGCCATCCTGGCTCCATGCCGGGCTGAAACTCTCTGTTCGCGCACTGGTGACGGGCGTGCTCTTGTCTTGCGCGAGACTGTAAAGATACACGACCGAGAGGCCGCTGGGCACTCCATTGAGATAGGCCACCCACTGGCTGTCGGGCGACCACGCCACCTGCGCATTGTCGAAGCTCCGCTGGCGCGAGGTGGCGATGCGGCGGCGGGTGCCGTCCTTGGTGTTGAACAACAGGAGTTCCTGGCTGCGCTCGGCGGAGACCACCCAGTTGCCGTCCGGTGAGGGCATGCCCTGCACCCGTAAGGTGTTGCCACCCTTCGTGAGTTGCGCCCGGTCGCCCGCGCCGCTCGCCGGCAGCCGCCAAAATTCCACTTCACCGGCTTCGTCGGAGAGTACGATCAGCGACTTGCCGTCGCTGCCCGCAAAGTGTGCTTCGCGGTAGCGCACGCCGCTCTGGCGCGTCACGCTTACAAGCCGCGAGGGAGAGCTGGCCGGCGCCACGAAGACTTGCCCGCGCACCGTGAGCGCCACGCGATCGCCGTTGGGCGAGAGCGCGCTGTGATTCAGGTAGTCGAGCGGCTTGGTCACCCACTTCTCGCGTGTGTGATCGAAGTCCGAGGCAAGGGTGATCGGTATGAGAGCTGTCTTCCCCGTCGCGATGTCGAGCAGCCAGAGGTCGGCGCCGTTTTGATACGCGATGCGTCCGCGGCTGAGCGAGGGGCTCTTGACGCCGTAGTCGCTATGCTTGGTGTGCTGCTGGAGATTTTTGCCCTCCAGTGTCATCGACCAGAGGTTCATCGTGCCGTCCCGATCGCTCGCGAAGTAGATGCGCCCCTGCCACCAGAGCGGCCAGCGGCTGGTGCCTTCGTAGTCGGTGGTCAGCGGTACGGCCTCCGGCATGTCTTTGCCCCAGCGCCAGAGCTGCTGCGCGGTGCCGCCTTTGTACCGCTTGGCGTGGCTGCTCTGTGCTGCCAGCCGGGTGAAGATGATCGAGTCTCCCGAATCGTCGTACACGGCTTCATCGGCCTGCGCGAGGCGGATCCACGAGCGCTGGAGGGTGCTCGGGTCGATCGTCACGAGTTGCGCGTTGGGCAACGTCGAGAAATGCCGAGTGGAATAGAGCACTTTCCCGTCGGCAGTCCATCCGCGCACGCCTACGCCGTTTTCGCCCTCCCAGGTCAGCCGCTTGGGCAGGCCGCCTGCCAGCGGCATCGTATAGACCTCCCCCGTGCCTTCGTAGTTGCCGGTAAATGCCACTGTGCGCCCATCGCGCGATATCGCAGGCTGGATTTCCGTGCCCGGGTGCGCAGTCAGCCGCGTTGCCGTGCCGCCGGTCGCAGGCACCCGCCACAGATCGCCCTCAGCGACGAAGACCAGCGTGTCCTCGTGCAGCGCAGGAAATCGATAATAGCCCGCCAGCGTTTGGCCTTTACTGGCTACGGTGGTGATGGCTAGGCACGCCGCGCAAAGCACGGCGCGGGCAAACGACAACGGGGCTGCACTGGAAAATCCCGGGGTACGCATACGGGCTCCAGCACGACCGATCTTTCCGAAGAGGGCGAGACCGAAGACTTTGGCCGCGCTCGGCTGCCGGCTCCGCCGCGCTGCCCAACCAGGCCGCCGCTACTTTTTCGCAAAGGCGGATTTCAGCGCCCCCGCCACATTCGGCGGCACGAAGTGCGTCACGTCTCCGCCATACTTCGCGACCTGCTTCACCAGCGTCGAGCTGGTGTAGCTGAATTGCTCGTTTGGCATCACGAAGAGTGTCTCCATCTTCGGCTCGAGATGGCGGTTCATCAGCGCCATGTTAAACTCGAATTCGAAGTCCGACAATGCCCTCAGGCCGCGGATGATCGCATCGGCCTTCTGTGCCATGCAGAATTCCACCAGCAGGCCGCCAAAGGTCGTCACCGTCACGTGCGGGAGGTGCGAGACATTCGCCTTCACCATCTCCATCCGCTCGTTGGCGCTGAAGAGCGGTCCTTTGCCGGCGCTTTCCGCGACAGCTACCGTCACCCGGTCGAAAAGCTTGGCGGCCCGCGAGAGCACGTCGAGGTGGCCGTAGGTGATGGGATCGAAAGTTCCCGGGTAGATGCAATGGCGCTGGGGCACGATGGCGTTAGGCAAGAGGTCCTGGGCTCGTCTGGCGACTTCGTTTTGTGACTTATCTGCGTCACGGCGCCCGGCATTGGCGAGATTCCTCGCCGGTAACGACTAACGGCACCTCCCTGGCTAGGCGCGGTCAATCCGCCCGCCCAGCCGCTACGCGCTTGCGTTCACTGAAACCGCGAGCGATTTCCTACGTCTTCCCGGCCTCATCCATGAACCTTCCGAACATCCTCACTCTCTCGCGCGTGCCGCTGATGTTCATGGTCGTGGGCTTGATGTACGCCAAGATTCCGTGGGCGGCCACCGCGGCCTTCTGGCTTTTCATTGCCGCCGCGCTGACTGACTGGCTCGATGGCAAGATCGCTCGCAGCCGCGGCATCGTCTCGTCGTTCGGTCGTTTCATGGATTCCGTGCTGGATAAGGTGCTCGTGATCGGCGTCATGATCGCCCTCGTGAATGGCGACTACTTCGGCGGCTACAACATCGTGGCCATGATGCTCCTTCTCTGCATCCTGTGCCGTGAGTTTGCCATTTCCGGCTTGCGCATGGCTGCGGCAGTGAAGGGGCTCGTGGTGGAGGCCGATGCCGGCGGTAAGGTCAAGACCTTCGTCCAGCTCAACGCGATTGGTTGGCTCATGGGTTCCAAGATGCTCCACTCCGACAGCGTGGGCCTTGAGGGCGGCGTGGTGGACGGTGTGCGCTGGACGGGCATGGGCCTCTTCGTCCTGTCAGCCATCCTCACCATCACCTCGGGCATCTCGTATTTCCGCCGGCACGGTCGCGTGCTGATGACGTGATATGGCTCTGAAGCAGCCGGCCTGGCCCAAGGCGCTGCCGACCCGCCTCGTCGTCGCGTGCGCCACCTTTGGTCCACTCGGTCAGCGTCTGCCCGCGCCGGGCACTTGGGGTTCCGCGGTGGGTGTGGCGCTCTTCGCGATTTTTCTTCCACAGGCAGGTATCGGCGCGTTGCTCATTGTCAGCGTCGTTGCTGCGTACCTCGCGGTAGGTATTTGCGGCGAGGCTGAGGTGCGACTCCGCGAGAAAGATCCGGGCAAGGTCATTCTCGATGAGATCGTCGTGATGCCGCTTTGCTTCCTCGGCTGGCGTTCGCTGCTCGGCGTCGCCCCCGCGTGGGTCTTGCTGCTCCTCGGCTTCCTTCTCTTTCGTTTTTTCGATATCGTGAAGCCGCTCGGCATTAAGCGCCTTCAGCATCTGCCTGGCGGCTGGGGTGTCGTGGCCGATGATTTCGTGGCCGCTCTCGCGGCCTGCGCTACGCTGCATATGGGCTTGTGGCTGTGGGTGCGGCTCTGAGTGCGTCGACCTCGCGCGCCGCTCGGGTGGGGCGGCCTCCCGGCTTCCGCTAAAAAATCCTCCTGCCTGGCGTCAGCGTTGACGTGGCGCAGCCGCGGGCGAATTCTTCCCGCCGATGCCTCTTGCGTGGTTCGTGCTACCCATTTTGGTGTCAGCGCGTTCCCTTCGTTAGGATTCGGTCTTTTACTGAAAAAGCCTGCGTGTTCACGCCAGCCTCGAATCGTCTCTCCATGCCCCTATCAGATACTCCCATCGCCGCCTCGTCCGACCTCGGATCTCTGGGCGTGCGCCAACTCAAACGACTGTGGTCCCGTGCCATGGCTGCGCGCCGCGGTCGGTCGATGTACGATGTCAACGAGTCGCATCGCGATCGTATCGCTCTCGATGCGGTGGGTCTGGGCATTGAGCAGGTAAATCAATATATTCTCAATGAGGCTCCCTCCTTCGACGAGTTTGAGGCGTGGGTCGTGAAGACTACCGGGGGCCTCGATCGCGAGCAGGTGGCTCGTCTCAATGCCGCCTTGGCCGGCGAGGAAATGCCCTCCGCTGTGCGCGCGCGACTCGCAGCGATCGAAGCGATGCCCCCCGTGCTCTCCAGTGAGGACCTCGCGCACTGGGCTGAGCACGGCTACGTCATCGTTCACGACGCTGTGCCTGAGGAAAGTCGCCTCGCTGCGGCTGAGGCGCTCTGGCGCCATCTCGGTGCCCGCCCCGATGTCCCTGATTCGTGGTATGTGCCCAACAGCCATGGGATCATGGTGCAGCTTTTCCAGCACGCCGCCTTGACGGCCAATCGCCGCTCGCCCCGCCTCCACAAGGCCTTTGCGCAACTGTGGGGCACGGCCGATCTCTGGGCCAGCGTCGATCGCGTCGGCTTCAATGTGCCGGAGCGCCCGGGCTGGATGTTTCGTGGCCCCGATATGCACTGGGATGTTAGTCTCGCGCAGCCTATTCCCTTTGGCACCCAAGGCATACTTTATCTCACCGATACCCCGGCCGAGCAGGGGGCATTTACCTGTGTGCCAGGCTTTCATCGCAAGATCGATTCCTGGCTCGCCTCACTCCCGCCTGGCGCGGATCCACGGGCTCAGGATCTGCACGCCTTGGGCTCGCGCCCGATCGCAGGGCGTGCAGGCGATCTCGTGATATGGGACCACAAGCTGCCCCACGGCAGCCGGCCCAATCGTGGCGCCAATCCTCGCATGGTCCAGTACATCAATATGGCTCCGCTGGCCTTCGAGCAGCGCGAGGAGTGGCGATAGCCTCCGCTCCGCGGAGGCCTCCGTCCCTATGGCAGCGGCTCCAGTTGGTCTGCGGGCACCTTTACCAGCAGGCCCTGTTGGAGCACATCTACCGAGATCACCACGCCCTGCGGGCTCGTCGGATTGTCGACGAAGCCTTCCAGACCATGCAGCGCCCCGCCTACGATCTTTACGCGGCGGCCTTTGGTGAGGAGCGGCATCACGCTGAGCTCGAAGCCGGACGCCACGATCTTCCTCACCTCGTCGAGTTGTTGCAGGAATCGTGTCTCGTCCTCCACGATGATCGCGCGGGCGAGCAGGTCCTGCTGGTAGATGCGCGCCTTCTTCTCGGAAGGGATCTTCGCAAACACGTAGCCCGGGAACAGAGGTTTGGTGAAACGCTTCGTCTGAGTGCCGTATTTGCGCACACTGTCGTAGACGGGTAGGTAGTGCTCGAACTTTTCCGCCTTCATCAGGGCGGAAAACTTCTTTTCGCAGCGTGGCTTGGTGTGGCACACCAGCCAGTAATGTTCGGGAGTCATCCGCCGGTTCGTAGCCTTACCGCTTCAGCAGGAAGCGGATCGCGGCGTGATAGCCTTCGAGTCCGAGCCCGGTGATGACGGCGATGCACGCCGGCGCAGTTAGCGACGTGTGGCGGAATTCCTCACGCTTGTAGATATTGGAGATATGGACCTCGATCGTGGGCAGGTGCGCGCCGAGCAGCGCGTCTCGCAGTGCCACGCTCGTGTGGGTGAAGGCGCCGCCGTTGATCACCACGCCGTCGAACTTTGCATCCGTGAGCGCTGCGATCTTGTCGATCAGCGCGCCTTCGTGATTGGACTGGAAGAAGTCGAGCTGGGCGCTCGCGCCAAACTCCTCGCGCAAGGCTTTTTCCAGGTCAGCCAGCGTGGCACGACCGTAGATCTCCGGCTCGCGTTTGCCGAGCCGGTCTAGATTGGGACCATTCAGGATCGCTATCTTCTTCATGGAGTCCGGAGGGGGAGGGTTACCGTCTCATTAAATCGGCCAAAGGGGAAGCGTTTTCGGGCTACGCGCCGGTAGGTCCCGTCCCCCCCGGGCCCTTTCGACCCTCATTAGAGAGGATTGTCGGTGGCGATGAATTCCCAAGGCAGCTTGAACTTCTTCGCCAGTTCAGCTGCGAGGGCTTTGACGCCGTGCACCTCCGTCGCGTAGTGCCCGCACAGATACAGGTTGAGCTTCTCTTCCTGCGCTCGGTTGAAGAACTCTTCGCGCAGTTCGCCCGTGACGAGCGTATCCACTCCCGCTGGGCCGAGTTCTGCCGTCGCGCTGTTGCCCGAGCCGCTGCAAAATGCGACGCTCTTCGGCGCTTTGGCGCCGTATTCGATGGCGATCACCCGCGTGTAGAGGCGTTCCAGCTTGGTGCGCAGGTGATCGCGCGCGGGAGCCGCGCCGCGGAAATCCACGATGCAGCCTACCGGCTCCCCTTCACGCATCACAAAGGGGCGAGTGGGCTTGAGGCCGAGCTGCTGCGCGAGAAGGGCGTTGTTGCCCAGCTCCGGATGGCCGTCGAGCGGCAGGTGGCTGGAGTAGAGCGCGCAGTTGCCGCGTACCAGCGTGGCGACCCGATCATAAACTGGGCCGGTAAGCGGGCGCGGCATATCCCAGTACATGCCGTGATGCACGATCAGAAAATCCACGCCCGCCGCGGCCGCCTGCTGAAACGGCCCAGCGCCCGCATCCACCGCCGCGCCGATCTTGGTGACGCGGCCGTCGTTGGCGACCTGCAGGCCGTTGAATGCGCCAGGATAGTCTTTGTACGCGGTCCGGCGCGTGCGCTTGTCGCAATAGGCTACGATGTCTTCGAGTTTGGCGGGCATGCCGCCATCCAAGACGATTATGGGCCCAGTCGGCAACTGTGCACGCTGAAGCCTGCGCCGAAGCTCACGAGCCAGAGGTCTCCATCTTCCGGGTGCGGCCTTGCTTCGCGCAGCGCGGCCTCCAGGGCGAAAAGCACGGAGGGGCTGCTCATATTGCCGTAGTTGCGGAGGGTGCGGTGGCTCGCCTCCAGCGAGTGCGGCGCGACGATGGGCGCGATCGCTTCGAGCACGTCCCGGCCGCCCGTGTGTGTGATCACTCGGGCGACGGGCTCCGGCCCCCGCCGCTGCCACAGCCGATCCACCGCGCCCGCTGCCAGTCCGGGCACGGAGCGATCCAGCAGGTTGCGCAGTTTGCCGTCTCGTTGCTCGAAGCGCAGCTTGTCGCGCTCCGCTGGGATGTGGGCCGTGTCGAAGCCATGCGCCCGCAGCGCCTGCCCGTTCTCGGGTGGGCCTCCGCGCCAGATGGTGGCGGCCGCGCCATCGCTGAAAAGGCATGCGCTCACGATCACGCCGGGATCGTCGTCGAGGTAGAAGGCTGCCGAGCAGATTTCCACTGCGATGCACGCCACGGTCGCCTCTGGCCGCGCGGCGAGCACGTGCGAGGCCGAGCGCAGGGTGGGGATGGCCGCGCCGCAGCCGAGGCCCACCAGATCCTGCAAGTACGCGTCCGTGCGCAGCCCCATCTGTTCCGCGACGTAGCTGCTCACCCCGGGGCAGAGATAGCCTGTGCACGTGCACACAAGCAGGGCATCGAGGTCCTGCGCGCGCAGGCCGGCGCGGTCCAGCGCCGTCGCCAGTGCGCGGCTGGCCAGCTTCGGGGCTTCGATGCGGAAGGCCGCATTGAGTTCATCCGGCGTGCGATCGAAGACTCGCTCGATCTCCGGCATGGCGAAGTGCCGTTTGCCGATGCCGTGGTCGCCACGCAGCACCGAGTGCAGGATGAGCATCGAGCGCTTCGTCAGCCGTTGGCGCAGGCCCGAGCGTTGCACGATTTCCCAGCAATCGGCCTGCGAGTAGGCGGCTTCCGGTACGGCGGTGGCGAGGGAGTGCAGAAACATGTCAGTGCAGTTGGGCGGAGAGGGTGTCGATCGGCAGCAGCCTCCAGCGATTGATCAGCGCGAGGAGGCGTTGGTGCTTTGGGCGAAGCAGGAAAGGGTGCATCCAGTTTGCGGCCGCGAGCCGCCCTTTGAATCGACCGCAAAGCGCGGCATGAGTGTCGCGGCACGCCGTCGTCCAGTCACATTTCCAGCGTGCATATGCCAGGAGGGGCGCGAGCGCCGCCTCGGCGCTTTGGAAAGCCATCGCCATGCCGTTGCCCGTGAAGGGTGGGATATTCGCGCTCGTGTCGCCGAGTGCGAGCCGGTTAGCCTCCACCGCTGGCACACGGCGGTCGAATTGCAGACCTGCCACTGCGCAAAACGTCTCGCTTTCGATTTTAGCCGCCGAGAGCCGCCCGGCGAGCGCGCCAAGCCCGGTATCGCGCAGGTACGCTAGCAGGAGTTCGTAGCCGCGTAGGCTGAGGTCGCGGCGGTGGAAGAGCCCGCAGACATTGGTCGTGCCACCGGGCAGTCGCGCCAGCCCCACATAGGCGTCGCTTCCTAGGTGCAGCTCCAGTTCGTGTCCGAGCGCAAGGCCGGCGACGTGGACCTTGAGCCCGAGCCACGGTGAGGCGGGCACTGGGCGGCGCCCCGTGGCGAAGACGCGGCCGGGCGCCTCGTCGTTCACGCTGGCGCGCGAGGCGGTGCGCAATTCCCCGCCAAGTGCGACAAATGCCTCCGCCAGGCGCGCATCGAGCGTATGGCGGGAGATCCCTAGCGCGGGCGCCCGCAGGCGTTGGAGTCGCACTCGCTTCCCTTCGATGTGCCACTCGATTTCGCGATGCCGCAGAGCGCCTTCGAGGTATGGCTGGAGCCGGAGCGCGGCGATGGTGGCCTCGCCCAGACCGGCGATAAATTCGCCGCACACCCGATGTCGTGGGTACTGGCCGGCCTCATGCAGCGTTACCGGCACGCCCGCGTGCCGCAGCGCCACGCCGAGCGAGAGGCCCGCGAGCCCGCCGCCTACGATCTCAACGGGGCGCAGCCGCCCTTGCTCCGCAGCGGGTCGGGGCGCCGCTTCCGCCCCGGGCTCGGCCGATGTTGCTTCGCAGAGCGGAGGGCTCATGCGCGGCGGATCGCTACCATGCGGTACATACCGAGGAGGGTGTGGGCGCACGTCACCTGCCACGCAGCTGCCTCGAGCCCGAGGGCGCGCGGCAGTTCCTCCTCCCGAAAGCCCGCCGCGATGCTCACGTGCGCATCGTGCAGCGAAACGTGGTTGGCCCCGAGCAGCGGCCCCAGCGTGCGAAACAACACCTGCGAGCTGCGCCGCCGCAGCGGCTCGCAGGCGACGATGAGGCGCACGCTCCCGGCGGCCTTCAACTGGCCGCCGAGCGCCGCGAGCGCGGTATCGGAGAACTGGTGGAAGATCAGGTTGCCCACCACGGCTCCGTAGCCGCCGTAGCCCGAGAATGTCATCAAGTCGGCCCGGTGCCACGCGCGCGCTCCGGGCCAGTTTTGGGGGCGCGGCCAGAGGTCGAGGCCATCGAGCGCCACGCCTGCCGCCAAGAGTCGCTGGCCGAGCTCGCCTGTGCCGGCACCCAGCTCGAGCGTCCGCTCGTCCGGCCGGAGCAGGGCTGGCAGCGTGCGAGAGAGCCAGCGATGGCTGCCTACTATTCGGTTGGTTAGCCGTAGGTCGCGGCGGTTGTGCAGCGCATCCGGGTGGTCGGGTGGGAGTGAATCCAGGAGCTCGGGCTGAAGCGTGCGCTGCATGCAGGGTGAGGGGAAGAGACCGACAAATCTGCGTGTCGAAGGTTGCCCGGTTGCCCGAAGGTGTCCAGAGTCCCCACCACTTTATCACATGAGCCTGCCTGCGACTCCGAGTTCCACGACCGAAACGCCCGTCTCGCCGCCGGCGCCTCTCATGCCCGTGGACTTGATCGCGGATGCCGCCAGCAGCTTTCCGCACCGACCCTCCTGGGATGAGTACTTCATGGCCACGGCCGTGTTGATTTCCTCCCGCTCCAACTGCCACCGCCTGCACGTCGGCTGTGTGATCGTGACGGGTGGCGAGCGGAAAAACCGCCTCGTAGCCGCCGGCTACAATGGCTTCCTGCCGGGCACGCCGCATGTCTCCCGGCTCCGCGACGGCCGCGAGCAGGCCACCGTGCACGCCGAACAAAACGCCGTCGCCGACGCTGCTCGCCGCGGCAGCTCCGTCGATGGTTGCATCGCATACGTCACGCACTACCCGTGCATCAACTGCGCCAAGATACTCGCTGCTGCGGGTATCGCGGAGATCAAGTATCGCACCGACTACCTCAATGATCCGCTCGTCGCGCCATTGCTCGAAGACGCGGGTGTGAAGGTGTTGAAACTTTAAGCGCGACGATTGGTCCGTTGCGATTTCCCCGAGATGCGCGAACGCCGTAAAAATTCCCGAGACACGTACGCCGGTTCGTTGCTCTTGGCTCATCCTGCCATGCGCGATCCCAATTTTCGCCACAGCGTCGTCCTGATGTCGGCCCATAATGCCGAGGGCGCCATGGGCGTCGTCCTCAATCGTCCGCTCGGCAAGCGCCTCGGCGAGCTCAGCGGCGACTTTGCGCTCGGCCCGCTCGCCAGCATCCCCCTCTACACCGGTGGCCCGGTCCAGACTGAGCAGCTTGTGCTTGCTGCCTGGCAGCAACGCGACGACGGCTTTCGCCTCCACTTCGGTATCGACCCGGAAAAAGCTCAGCAGCTTCTGGACGAGGCCGGCACGCACGTGCGCGGCTTTCTCGGCTACTCCGGTTGGTCGGCCGGCCAGCTCGAAAATGAGATGAAGATGAAGACCTGGGTCGTCGCCGATGTCCCTGAGGACTTGCTCGAGCACGCCCAGGATGAAGCCCTCTGGCGCATCGTCCTCGGCCGTGAAGGCGCCGAGTGGAAGCTTCTGGCCAACGAGCCCGAGCACCCCGAAGGAAACTAGTCGCAGGTATCTGGCGATTGGAGGGCGTAGTATCCGCGGACCGTCAGGTCCGGTCTGGCGTTGTCGCATCACGTTCGGGCTGTTGTGCTGCGTACGTCCCACAACACCTCCGGGCGCTGACGCGTTGTCGTCCGTGCGCGGCAACACAACCACTACCTCATGAACCCACTGCCCTTCGCGGGCGCCGCCTTTGGCGTTCGCGTTTGCCTGCTTGCATGCCTTTCGACCACGCTGTTGCCGGCAGCTGAGTCGAACTCCTCCGACTCCGGCGATCCCAAGAAACTCCAAGCTTTCGAGGTCACCGGTTCGCGGATCAAACGTGTCGATTACGAGACGACCTCGCCTGTCATCACCTACACCGCTGCGGCGATCGAAGAAAAGGGATACGCGACTCTCGGCGACTACATCCAGACGTTGCCATTCAATAACAGCTCGGCGGTTTCGGAATTCACCACAGCGAGTTTCATCACCGGTGCCGCCACGATCAATCCCCGCGGTCTCGGCTCCAATCGCGTGCTTACGCTTGTCAATGGCCGTCGCGGTGTCCCTTACGCCCTGACCAACAGCGCCAGTGGCACTCCTCAGACGGTTTTTAATTTCAATAGCATACCCTCGGCTGCAGTCGAACGCATCGAATTTCTGAAGGACGGCGCTTCCGCGATCTACGGCTCTGATGCCATTGCCGGCGTGTTGAACATCATCCTCAAGAAACGCTACGAAGGTTCTTCCATCGATATCACTCTCGCGAGCAATCTCGAGCACGATACCCTTCGTCGGACGGTTAATATCTTCAGCGGCCTGCGTCGCGATGGCTGGCAAATCATGGGAGGCCTGACGCTCCAGGATCGCAATTCCAGCTACATCCGTGACTACGGCGTGACCACGACGAACTATACGTATCTCGGGCCCAAGGGGCAGAATATGAATAGTACGATCAATCATCCGTCGTACCTCAATCTGTCCGCGGCCAACGCCGCCGCCGCAGGCATGGGCGCCGCAGGATTCTATATCATCCCCGGCGGCCAGCCGACGGCCAATCCCACCAAGGCAAGCTTCGTCAATATCGGAACCGCCAGTGCGAATATCCCGCTGAGCAACCGCTACGATTTTGCCGATGTCACCCAGCTCCTGCCTTCGAGCGAGAGCGGCAGTGGCTTTGCAAGCCTCGAAAAGCTCATCAATCCGCACGTGACTGCCTTTGCGCAGGTGATGTACTCGCGTGCGCTCACGCACTATGAGCTGCAGCCCTACGGGTTTACCACGAGTCTCGCTGGTCTCACTTTTCCGGCCACCAATCCATACAATCCCACTGGCATCAATCTGACCGCCACGGCCACCTCGGCGCCGTTCACCTTTCGCAGCACCTACCTCCCCCGTCGTGAGGTCGACAGCAAGACCTTCTCCGCTTTGAGCGGACTCCGCGGCATGGTCTTCGCCAAATGGAATTGGGAGGCGGCTGTCAGCTACGGACGCGGCGAGGCGATGCGCGATACCGACCAAATCAGCTTCGACACACTGCAGGCGGCGCTCAACGGCACCACGCGAGCCACCGCTTACAATCCGTTTGGTCCCTCCGAAGATCCCGACTTCGAGAGGAAGCTTTATACGCGCTCGCACGGCCTCGATGGCAAGATGACGAGTATCGGCGGCGATCTGTCTGTCAGTGGGAGCGTCTATCAACTGCCCTTCGAGGGCGCGGGTGAGATCGGCCTGGCGGCGGGCTACGAGCATCGCCACGACAAGAACGACCAGAACCCGGAGCCGAATAACTATATCGGATTCACCGCGACCACTTCGTATGTGGGTCGCCGGGACAGCGATTCGGTCTACGTTGAAGTCACGCTGCCGCTGAAGAAATGGCTCGAGTTCCAGTTCGCCGGCCGCCACGAGCGCTACAGCGACTTCGGTAACACTACCAAGCCCAAGGCAGGTGCGAAGTTGAAGCTGCCTGGCAATCGATTCCTCAATGTGCTCCTGCGCGGCTCTTACTCCGAGTCGTTCAAGGCGCCGGATCTTGGCCAGCTCTACCAGCCGCAGTCCAATGCGGTCACCTCCGCGAGTCTGCTTGATCCACTGCGTCCCCAAGATGCCGCGCGACAGCTCCCGACGCGCGTCGGCGGCAACCCGAACCTGAAGCCCGAAGAGGGTAAGGTCCAGTACACAGGTGCGGTCTTTGAGGTTCCGGCGGTCAAGGGGCTGAGCTTCACGGTCGATTTCCTCGATATTCAAATCACCAACGTGATCAGTTCCCTGAGTGCGACGTACCTCCTGTCCGCCGAAGGGCGGCGTCTCTTCCCCAATGCGATCGAACGCGACAATTCCGGCACCCCGGGACGCATTGTGCGCATCGCCTCGATATCGAATAATCTCGGGCTCCAGCTTTACCGGGGAATCGACTACGGAGTGCAGTACAGCCTGCGCAACACGCGCACGGGCACCTACTCGTTCTCCGCCGAGGCGACGCAGATCCTCAAGAAGGGCAGCGATCCCGGCACCGGCAGCGGCTTTTTTAACAACGCCGGCCTGGCCTTTGATGTCGAGTGGCGCTACAACTACGCCGTGGGCTGGAGCTACAAGAACTGGAGCGTCCGCACGGCGGTCGACGTCATTGGAAAGTTTTTCAACGACAACTGGACGGCCGATGGCTGGGGCGAAAACGTCTACGCCGTCGTGAATCCCTCGGTGAGCTATCGCGGCTTCAAGAAAACGACGCTAACGCTGGGCATTACCAACTTGCTTGATAACCAGCCGCCGCCGAATGGTTTTCGCCAACTCGGTTTCGACGACCGAGTCTATGGCTCGGGTGCGTTGGGCATTGCGGGCTACATCCGCGCGCGCAGGTCTTTCTGAGGAGGTTTGCAGGCTCAAGCGCTTCGTGCCGAGGCGGAGCGCTTCCTACTCATGGCTTTTGCGGCGCGAGCGGCAGCGCCCACGTCAGCGCACCGGGCAGCGTGCTGCTCCAGCCGGCGAAGTCGTGGCCCCCGTCGAACTCGACGTAATTCACATCGTGCCGGCGGGTAAGCAGGATATCGCGGAGCTGCCGTGCACAGTCGATTTGGGAGACCGTTTGCACCATCGCAGGGTCTTCCTCCCTGACGTGGGGGCCATCGACGTCGGTTTCCTCCCGGCCGACGTCGAGGTGGAAGCGGGTAGGGAGAGCCGCCGGGATGCGTGCGTACTCCTTGAGGAGGTAGCTCTCATTCCACCACAGGGAGGCAGATTGGCAGATCGCGGCGTGAAACACTCCTGGCCGCTCCTTGATTAGATAGGGGGCCGCGAGCGCCGAGAAGCTCAAGCCTGCGAGCACGCGGTGCTCCACTTCGCCAAGCTGCGGGTGTTTTTCGGCGAGGAAGGGCAGCAACTCCTCGACGACAAACGCGGCAAACGGCGGATGGCAGGCACACTCGCGCGCGCGGGTCTTCAAGCTGTGCATCGAGACATAGACGTACCATGCATCGGCGATCTTACCGACCAAGGAAT
Organism: uncultured Opitutus sp.; assembly: GCA_964480585.1. Lineage (GTDB taxonomy): Bacteria > Verrucomicrobiota > Verrucomicrobiia > Opitutales > Opitutaceae > ER46. The sequence goes on from CAYZPV010000015.1 coordinate 117,229, forward strand.
CGACAATGCGGGGTGTGTGCATCTTTTCGCGGTAGAATTCGCCATCGAGCAGCACGACCAGCGCGCGGGCGCTTGCGGGGAAGCGGGGAGGGTAGACCCAGAGGGTACGGGTATTGCCAAGGAGGTTGCTGGTGATGCGGTGGGTGAGGGCTTTCACGGGGAGAAAAGGATTGGAGGGCAGGAGGCTAGGCGCTATTTGTGACCGAATGTGAGTAACTTAGGGTTGAGCGGTAATTTTTTCCCACTATTTGCGCCGACCTTGCAGCTATTCCATTGACAGGGTGATTTTCGGTCTATGCTTTAGAGCCTTTTATGAAAGTCGTTTCCTCCATCAAGTCGGCCAAGAAGCGCCACCCGGCGTGCCAGGTTGTCCGCCGCAAGGGCAAGATTTACGTGATCAACAAGGTTGAGCCGCGTTACAAAGCGCGCCAGGGCTAAACCTCCTAAAACCTCTTTCTCATCACGATGAAAGCCGAAGGCCATCCCTCTCTCAACAACGTCTGCTTCCTCGATATCGGAACCGGCCGTCGTTTCCTCACCAAGTCCACCATGAAGTCGGCCCGCAAGGAGCAGATCGATGGCCAGGACTACTTCGTCATCGCACGCGATGTGACGATGGACTCCCATCCCGCCTACACCGGCGAGAAGCGCCTCGTCGACACGGCTGGCCGCGTCGAGAAGTTCACGTCGAAGTTCAAGCGCGGCGCCGCTTCCAAGAAGTAAGCCGCTCGAGATCGAGACGACGTTTTCACATTCAAGAGAGCCCGCCCTCACCGGCGGGCTTTTTTGTTGGTGGTGCGAGCGAGGCCTCGGGCCGGCGGCTGAGCCCGTCATGCGTGAATTTTTTCCGTGTGTTCCGCCCCTCGGACGGGCAATGCTCGCCGTTCCCTTTTCGCCATGCGCATCCAACCCATCAAAGGTCTTGTTCCCACGCCTGCTCACGCGGCCGAAGTCGCGTGCGTGCCCTACGACGTCGTCAATGCGTCCGAGGCGGCCGCTCTCGCTGCGGGCAAGCCCCTCAGCCTGCTTCACGTCGATCGAGCTGAGATCGACCTGCCTGCCGGCACCGACCCGTACTCGGATGCGGTCTATAACAAGGCGCGCGAGAATCTCCAGGCGCTCCAACAGAAGGGCGCGCTCGTCCGCGAGCCCGAGGCCTGCCTCTATGTCTACCAGCAGAAGATGGGTTCGCATGTGCAGCGCGGCCTCATCGCGGGCTGCCATGTCGAAGACTACGACAAGGAACTCATCAAGAAGCACGAGAAGACCCGCAAGGACAAGGAAGATGACCGCACCAAGCTGATCGACACGCTGAGCGCCGACACCGGCCCGGTCTTTCTGACCTATCGCGACAATGCCGCCGTCACCGCGCTCGTGAATGCCAAGACGAAGGAGAAGCCGACGTATGACTTTACCGCTCCCGATGGCATCCAGCACACCGTCTGGCGAATCGCCGGAGGAGCTGAATGGGTGAAGGCCTTCGGGGCCGTGCCCGTGACGTACATCGCCGACGGCCACCACCGCGCGGCCAGCGCGGCACGCGTCGCCCGCCTCCGCCGCGAGCGGAATCCGCAGCACACGGGCGCGGAAGATTACAACTGGTTCCTTTGCGTGCTTTTCCCGGCGAGCGAGCTCAAGATCCTGCCGTACAATCGTATCGTCGTCGACCTGCACGGGCTCTCGGCCACCGAGTTTCTCGCCAAGGCCAAGGCGGCCTTTGGGCTCACGGAAAACGCCAATCCGTCGCCCGCGGCGGTAGGCGCGGTGAGCATGTACCTCGGCGGCAAGTGGTATGGCCTCACGATGCCGGTCGACCCCAAAGCAGACCCGGTCTCGCGCCTGGATGTGAGCGTACTCCAGGACAAGCTCCTTGCGCCGGTGCTCGGCATCCACGATGTGCGGACCGACAAACGCATCGACTTTGTGGGCGGCATCCGCGGCACGGGGGAACTCGTGAAGCGCGTGGACGCAGAGGGCGGCGTGGCCTTCTCGATGTATCCGGTGACGCTCGACCAGCTCATGGACATCGCCGACGCGGGCCAGATCATGCCGCCGAAGAGCACGTGGTTTGAGCCGAAACTGCGCTCGGGCCTCGTGATTCACACGTTCTAAGGCCGCAGCCCAAGACTTCGATTGGAACCTAGAGGCAGGCCTTGGCGGGCCTGCCTTTTTGGTTTCCGCGGCGACGAGCAGGTGAAATCGTCCGTAGTCCCGCCGGTCTCGCTTGCGCAAGCGTGGGGCTGTGCCTTTGCTGCGGAAATGACGAGGATATCCCTGTGTAAACTCGGTCGGGCGGGCGTGATAGTGGCCGTGCTGGCGCTCCTGGCGGTGAGCGGTTTTTCCGCGGAGATGCCGCCGATACCGATCCCGAAGCCGCTGGCGGACTACGCGAGCGTGGATGCGCCAAGCGTCGGCGCGACACTGCTGGCGCGGATCAAGGCCGAGCCATTCAACCTGGTGGCCACAATCATTTTCGTACTGGCGATCGTGCATACCTTCCTGACGGCGAAGATCCGGCACTGGGCGCACGAAGCCGAGCATGAGCACGCCGCGAAGCTGAAGCAGCGCTACGTCGCCCGCGATGTGGACGACGATGGGCGGCCCGACGAGGTGAGCTTCAAGGGGCAGGTGCTGCACTTTTTGGGCGAAGTCGAAGCGGTCTTCGGTGCCTGGGTGCTGGTGCTGGTAGGCGCAATCCTGTGGTTTTTCGACTGGCATACGGTCGTGGGCTATATCGGGCAACGGGTGAACTATACCGAGCCGATGTTTGTCGTGGTCATCATGGCGATGGCGGCGACGCAGCCGATCCTGCGATTTTCCGAGGCTTGCCTGCGGCGGATTGCCAATCTGGGGCGCGGTACGGTGGGGGCTTGGTGGCTCTCGATCCTGATCGTGGCGCCGGTGCTCGGATCCTTCATCACGGAGCCGGCGGCGATGACGATCGCGGCGCTGCT